>JBGUJM010000126.1:0-15004 GCA_045113935.1 Anaerovoracaceae bacterium | reverse complement strand
CCGCATAGAGAGCGATGTCTCCGCAGTCCCTGCCCATAACTTCGAGCACGGTGCTCCTGTCATGCGAAGAGCTGGTATCACGTATCTTGCTGATGGCATCCAGCACGGTGTTGACAGCTGTATCGAATCCGATCGTATAGTCAGTGTATGCAAGGTCGTTATCAATAGTTCCCGGAAGACCCATTACCGGTATTCCGGTCTCCTCTGAAAGGAGCTGGGCTCCTGCAAGAGAACCGTTACCGCCGATGACTACCAGAGCTTCGATCTTGAGCTTGGCAAGATTTTCATATGCCTTCCTTCTGTTTTCCGGCTCATGGAATCTCGCACTTCTTGCTGTTTTGATAATTGTGCCTCCGCGGTGCAGGATGTCTGCTACCGATCTGCGGCTCATTTTTTCGAATTTGTTGTCTATGAGTCCCTCATAACCACTGTGGACAGCAAATACCTCCATGTCATAGGCAATGCCGCATCTTACCACAGCCCTGAGAGCTGCATTCATTCCAGGCGAATCTCCGCCGCTTGTAAGTACTGCGATCCTCTTCATTGTTCCCCCTCCAGGTGTCACTAATATACAGATTGTATTCATTATAGCACAAATAATGCACCATGAGTAAAACCTTTGGATAAACGTAGAGGAACTGCCGGCAGGATCTACAGACCGCTGATCTCACGCACTGCGGCAAGAAGAATATCAAACTCATCCATCACAGGAAGTCTGACTCTCACAGCACTTGAATCCAGCCCTTTGAAGTCATAACCATCGATCACGAGCACTCCTCTTTTCCCGAATTCCTTCTTGAGGTTAATATCGGGATCATCATGATAGAGAAGCATGAGCGATGTGGTGTCCAGAGTTTCTGCCATATGCAGCCTTCCGCTGCAGCCTTCCGGATGCTCCGGGGTACATGCGAGAACTTCCCGGATCTTTCCTTTCATAATAGCAAAGTCCGCCATGCATTTTTCTATGAAATCCCTGTGGGAAAGAGCTTCTGCAGCGAGCTCCCTGTTAAGCTCGCCAACCATATACGGGTTTACCATCTTATTCATATATCCGATCAGATCCTTATGAGCGATGATATATCCGATCCTCATTCCTGCCAGTCCGAATCCCTTGGACAAAGTATGGACCACCACAAGGTTGTGATAACCGGAAAAGAGTTTTACGGCAGAATTATCCTTAGGCATATAATCACCGTATGCCTCGTCTATAATGACTGTAATATCATATTTTGCGGCTTCAGCAACGATGCGCTCGACATCGACGATATCGATACACTGGCCGGTAGGATTGTTCGGGTTGTCGATATATATGAAATTGAAGGATTTCCCGTTATCTGAAGGAAGACCTTCGCCGCTGATTTCATCGTCAAAATAGTGCATCGCTATGAACTCATCTGTATCAAATCTGTAATTCTTGGATTTGTCCAGCTGATAAGGCGCATACTCTATACCGATCATCCCGGCGTGCATGTAATAATCCGTAAACTGAGGAGATACCCCCAGGACTACGGCATTATGTGTATCATATATATTGTTTACAATATACAGCGCGCTCATGCTGCCGTCTGTGATCAGGATATTTCCGCGCTCGACATCGATCTGATCTTTCCAGTATTCGCAGATCGCATCGTACAGCGCGCTGCTGTGCGGATACGGACCAAGTCTTGCGGGATCAAAATGTTTCAGCACATCGGCGCATTCAGGAGGAAAACCATACGGGTTGCACCCCTCGCTGCAGTCGATCCCGCCTTCGGGCAGTTCAATATGATCCATGGCATAGCTGATCTTTTCCTGTTCCAGCAGCTCTTTTCTGATCTTGAGCCGCGTTCTTCTTTTGCTCATTACAGTCTCCTTTAATTCCTTATATATTATTCACGCAGTTATGCGTCTTTATGTTTAATGATCTTATAGCCGCCGATGACCAGAGTAGGAAGCAGATAGAAGATGATGAATCCATAAGCCAGATAGGTGTATCCGGCACCAATAAGATCTACGACTCCGATGCGCGAACATAACAGTGCCAGGACTAATGTCACAACAGCGATCAAACCTCTCCTGTTTCTTCCGAGTTCTTCCATTCCGCGTTCCTGCATGGCAATATCGAAACGGTCGATGATCATGTGGATACATCCGGTGGCGGTCTCGATGAGAGTCCATCCCATAACGATTCCGAACAGGGTGAGAAGGGCAGGACCTCCGTTGACCGAGGTGATCATCATCGTCCAAGGTGTTTCGACTTCAGGACCTACAATTGACATATCACCATAGAAGCACATCATGGCGAAGTAACTGAGGAACCATGGAATGACCATCAGCAGACCGGCGAACAGACCTGACAGCACGGTCTCTTTTCTGCTGGTCTGTCTCTTCAGAGAAAACATTCCCATCGGGATCGCATTGATATTATATGCTACATATAATATTCCAGTCCATATGCAGAGCATCACGGTTACTTTTCCGTCATAGGCAACAGTGCTGTGCGACGAGAAAACTTCTCCGATGTGATTGCCTCTGCGGCTGATGACGATAATCGTAAACAGAATATATCCGCAGTACAGCAGGATCGTTCCTATGGATTCAAACTTCTCAATTATCCCGCTGCCATAGAAATTCAGAACACCGACGACAGCTATGATCACAACATTTCCAAGGAAACTAGGAAGCCCGACCTGGGCGAAGATCGAACCCGTCGCGGCAGCCATAACGGCGATCAGCAGGATAGCGATAAGTATCGTAAGAATATCCATTACCGGCCAGAGCGGTCCTATCATCTGTTTGATGAAGTTTTTGTAGTCATATACTTTCTTCATTCTGCATATCTCAAAGGTAAGAAACGCGAACAGTGAGAACCCTATTGCGATCGTGATGCCCGATATCCACCCCATAGAACCGAACATCGCACCATACTGATAGATCTCGCGGCCGGTGGCATATCCGCCGCCGATCAGTACAGACTGCAGTATGACACCCGGCAGCAAATATTTTGCGTAAATACTTTTCTTATCTGTTTTAATGTTATCTCCCATATTCCTGATACTCCTTTTTGTGATTACGGTTGTAAAACTTATGAGTCTGTCCGCATGACCTTCACGCCAGATCGCTTTTCACCTCCTTTGACGCCCGGACTGATACTGATAATAAAAAAGCCGCGGCTCTGTACCGCGGCTCACTGGCTGATCTGCAACTCTGACAAACAAGTTATATGATCATACTTCGATCCAGGCTCACGGCAAGAGACCCCTCTTCAGAGGAGAACCACCAGAAGCCTGAAAAGGAATTCCCGATATTATTGCTGACGATTCTGATTATGTCTGTCATGTTTTCTTTTTGTCCAAATTTTTACGTAGATTATGAGATCCGATATATTGAACTGAATTATAGATGGTAAATTTGTTAAAAACAACAAAAAATTGCTCAATTGTTGTTCTTTTTTACATGCAGTCTCGGTTATTATCTTCTTATCAGAAATGCTTCGGACAGCTTTTCTGATTCCCGGGGAAAGGGGGAAATGTTCCATTCGCAATAAATGAACAACGGTCAATTATTGCTCTTGCATTTATTTTCCGTAGTGTTATACTTAATGCGTCCTGAAAAATATCAGGGCAAATAATTAGCCAGGACGGCTTTTAAGGATAACCGGAACCGCCTCGACTGAATGCAGATAATCTGCATGGAGAGACGGTTTTTCTACAATATATTGAAGGGAGTGCTGCTTATGAGTAAGCAGGGGAGACACAAAGCGGAAATAGTGTTTGCTGTCATAGCTCTCGTATTCATGGCCGGTGCTATTCTGACCGGCGGCGGATCGGGCGAAGAAGAGACGATCCAGCAGGTGATGCGGGATGCTGTGCTGCATGATCTCAACAAAGTGTATCTGTTTGGTATGGAGGTCAATCCGGGGCTGCTTGCAGGAGTCATCGTATCAGGGATACTGATAACATTTGCGCTGATCTGCAGGATATTCTTCATACCGAAGTTCACGATGGTACCGGGCAGGTTCCAGCTGGTCCTGGAGACTGTGGTCGGTCTGTTCGATAATATGGCGAAGGGTAACTCGAAGATCAACAGTTTCCTCGGAGCCTATATCTTCGCGGCAGGCTCGTATATTTTCACCGGCACGTTATTCGAACTGTTTGGAGTGCAGGCGGTGACGACAGAAGGAGTGTCGATATCCCTGCCGGCTCCGCTTTCGGATATCAACGGAGCGATCATGATGGGCTGCCTGTCCTATCTGGTGATCATGTCCGGAGGGATCGCGGGCAACGGCATCAAGGGAATAGGTCATACACTCAAGGAATACTCACTGCCTATATCCCTGAGCTTCCGACTTTTCGGAGCTCTGCTGTCCGGCGCGCTCGTCACCGAGCTCGTATACTACTATGCGTCACTCAGTTATGTAGTGCCGGTGCTCGTCGGAGTGCTTTTCACTCTGCTTCATGCGCTCATCCAGGCATACGTACTGACCATGCTGACATCACTCTTCTACGGACAGGTTTCGGACGATACACCAAAGCCGCCTAAAGAGAAGAAACACAGGAAGAAAAGACAACCAGTCACGACAGAAACTGCAGAGCCGCAGGAAGCCGCTGCAGCATAAATAATCAACGGAGGAAACAACAATGGCTAATTCAAAGAAACTGGCAAGGATCGCACTCGTGCTCGGACTGATCATTATGATCATGGGAACGATAGCTACCGTCGGAGCATACGCTGAATCACAGAACACAGCTGCAGCAGCCACGGAACAGGTAACAGCAGCTGCTGACAACACCATCGGCCTCAAGGCTATCGCATCCGGTATCGCTATCGGACTTGCTGCCTGCGGCGGCGGCATAGGCATGGGAATCATCGGTGGTAAGGCAGCGGAGGGTATCTCCCGTCAGCCGGAAGCAGACAGCAAGATTCGGACGAATTTCATGCTGGGACTTGTATTTATCGAGACGGCGATCATCTATGCGCTGCTTGTAGTAATACTCATAATATTCGTATTGTAACGGGGAGAGAAACAGATGACAGGTTTACCGCTTAACATAGACTGGCAGCAGATACTGCTGCACCTGTTCAACTTCACGATCCTCTTCGGCGCTTTATATATCCTGCTGTATAAACCGGTTAGGGACTTCATGGCAAAACGTACGACATATTATGCAGATATGGATACCAAGGCAGTGGATGCCCTTAAGGCGGCAGAAGACAGCAAGGCGACTTACGAGGAGAAGCTCAAAGGTTTTGACGAAGAAGTCAGGGCGGAGCAGACACGCGCCGGCAAGGAAGTCGCTGAAATGAGAGAAAGAGAACTCGCGCAGGCGAAGACCGACGCAGAGAAGATCGTAAGTGATGCCCGCGCGGAAGCGAACAGGGAGAAAGAAGAGATAATAGCTTCAGCACAGAAGGAAATCACGGAGATGGTTACCGGAGCAATGGAAAAGCTCACTCTCGAGCAGTCTGCTTCGGATGCCTTCGACCAGTTCCTTGATGCTGCCGAAAGCTGATGTGACATGGAGACGTTCCTCGATGTCATATTTTGAGAACAGATAAAAAGAGGTCATAAATGAACTCAGAAAATACTAAAATCGCAGCTAAGATATATTCGGCTGTATCGCCGAACGAAAGTCAGTTCGCGAGATTTGAAAAATTCATTGAGAATAAGTACGGCGAAGGTGTAGGACTCGAATGGGTGGAGTCGGATGCTTTTCCGGGCGGATTCCGTCTTGAGGTCGGCAGCGATGTGTATGACTGGTCCGTTGGCGGCAGATTCCGCCAGTTGCGCGACACACTTGTCAAAGTGCCGGCAAATAACGGCAATATCATTCCACTCCTCAAGGAGACCATCCGGTCCTGGACGCCTGAGGCGATGGCCGAGCAGGTCGGCGAGGTCACGACTGTCGGGGACGGTATCGCGACCGTAAGCGGACTGGATCAGGCTACTTTCGGCGAGATCCTTCTGTTCGCGGATGGAGTCAGGGGAATGGTGCAGGATATCCGTATGAACGAACTCGGGTGCGTGCTGTTCAATGACGATGAAGGCGTATCGGAAGGATCGAGCGTCAGGAGGACGGGCAAAACAGCCGGTGTACCTGTCGGAGAAGGATTCCTCGGCAGAGTTGTCGATGCGCTCGGAGTACCGATCGACGGGCTTGGAGAGATAGAAGCTGCAGGATACATGCCTGTCGAGACACCGGCACCTTCGATCATCGACAGACAGCCTGTTGACACACCTCTCGAGACCGGTATCTTCTCTATAGACTCCATGTTCCCTATCGGCAGGGGGCAGAGAGAGCTGATCATAGGAGACAGACAGACGGGAAAAACAGCGATAGCTGTCGATGCGATGATCAACCAGAACGGCAAGAATTGTATCTGTATATACGTTGCAATAGGACAGAAGACTTCATCCGTCGTGCAGATACAGCAGACGCTGAAGAAACACGGAGCGATGGATCACTCGATCATCGTTTCCGCTTCCGCAAGCGACCCGGCTCCGCTCCAGTACATCGCGCCATACGCGGGATGTGCCATGGCCGAGTACTTCATGAATAAGGGAAAGGACGTACTGATCGTGTATGATGATCTGTCCAAGCATGCGGTCGCATATCGTGCGCTTTCGCTGCTGCTCGACAGATCACCGGGACGTGAGGCTTATCCGGGAGATGTTTTCTATCTGCATTCAAGACTGCTCGAGAGAGCGGCAAGGCTGTCAGATAAAATCGGAGGAGGTTCGATCACCGCGCTCCCTATCGTAGAGACACAGGCGGGCGATGTCAGCGCCTACATCCCGACCAACATCATCTCGATCACAGACGGACAGATATTCCTTGAGTCCGATCTGTTCTTCGCGGGACAGAGACCGGCAGTCAATGTCGGACTATCGGTATCCCGTGTAGGCGGAGCCGCACAGACCAAGGCTATGAAGAAGGCTACGGGCACGCTCAGGATCGATCTTGCTCAGTACCGTGAGATGGAAGTCTTCACGCAGTTTGCTTCAGATCTGGATGAACAGACGAGGTCACAGCTTGAGTACGGACAGGGACTGATGAGGATGCTGAGACAAAAGCAGTATCATCCGAAGAGTCAGCACGAGCAGGTCATCACGCTGGTGATGGCACTGGCACATACCATGAAGGGGCTGACGGTCGAACAGGTCACACCGTTCATCGAAGATCTGATCAGAATGTTTGAAGCTGAACATACAGACATATGCAGCAGAATAGACAGCACGGGAGTGCTTGATGACGATCTTAAGCAGGAAATCACAGATATTTCAGCAGATTTCCGCAGCAAGTGGAAAGCATAACAGGTGAAACATTCCTCTGATACATCCGGAGACATATGGCATCTACAAAAGAGATCAAAAACAGAATAAAAAGTGTAGGCGACACACAGAAGATCACGAATGCCATGTACCTGATCTCATCCACCAAGATGAGGAAGGCACGGCGTGATGCCGAGCGCACGCGGCCGTATTTTGAACTTCTCCGCCGGGAGATACACAGGATGTTTGCTGTAGGGGAAGACGATATCAAAAGCCGTTACTATGATTCTTCTGTGGATGAGAATGCATCCGGCGGCAGATCGGCGATACTCGTCATCACTGCTGACAAGGGCCTTGCGGGTGTTTACAATCAGAATGTCATTAGAGACGCTCTGGCTCTCGCGGAACGGAGCGATGACTACAGACTGTATATCGTAGGCGACTACGGATGGAGATTCTTCAGAAGCCACGGCAGCAAAGTTGCCGGGCACTTTACTCACTCAATGAATGAACCGTCGCTTGCGATGGCGCGGAACATCACAGAAGAACTGCTCGAAGATTTTGACAAGGGAGATTTCGACAGAATATATGTCTGCTATACAGAGTTTCTGGGCGGCATGAGTGCCGGGGAAGCGACTCATGACAGGCTGATCCCGTTCGACAAGGATGACTTCGTGCCGGAGGGTGAAGAGGTAGCTGTCGATGCTTCGGCGGTATTCGAATATGAGCCTGATGTGGAAACTGTACTTAACAGCAGCCTCCGCTCCTATCTGGTCGGTTATATTTATTCCGCGCTGGTCAACAGTTATTCATCGGAACAGAATGCGAGGATGATGGCTATGGATGCGGCCAATGAAAACGCGAGTGAGCTGCTTGCGAGCCTCGAACTTGAATACAATCATCTGAGACAGAATGCGATCACCCAGGAGATCACGGAGATATCATCAGGCGCGCGCAGTCTCAAGAGAAAGAAAGGAAAAACAAGATGACCGGACGTATCGTGCAGGTCTCGGGATCTGTAATAGATGTAAAATTTGAAGAAGGACAGCTGCCTAAGATCAATGACGCTCTGACCGTCGATGTTGACGGAAAGAAACGTGTCATGGAGGTTGCCCAGCATATAGGCGGCAGCCAAGTCAGATGCATCATGCTTTCGGGATCGGAAGGCATGAGCTGCGGTATGGAGGTAACTGCAACGGGCGACCCGATCAGGGTTCCTGTAGGACATAATGTTCTGGGCAGGATGTTCAACGTGCTTGGCGAGCCTATCGATGGAGGAGATTCTCTGCCGGAGGAAACTGAGACACTTCCTATCCACAGAAAAGCGCCGGGATTTGATGAGATCAGCCCGTCTGTTGAGATACTGGAGACCGGCATCAAGGTAATAGACCTGCTGGAGCCTTATCCGAAGGGCGGAAAGATCGGCCTGTTCGGCGGCGCCGGTGTAGGCAAAACAGTACTGATACAGGAACTGATCCATAATGTCGCCATGGAACACGGCGGTTATTCAATATTTACCGGAGTCGGAGAGCGTTCAAGAGAAGGAAACGACCTCTGGAAGGAAATGAATGAGGCCGGAGTCATGGACAAGACGGCTCTCGTGTTCGGACAGATGAATGAGGCTCCGGGAGTCCGTATGAGGGTTGGACTCAGCGGACTGACTATGGCGGAGTATTTCCGTGACGAGGAGAACAAGGATGTGCTGCTCTTCATAGACAACATTTTCAGATTCGTACAGGCCGGATCGGAGGTTTCCACGCTGCTGGGAAGAATGCCTTCAGCGGTAGGATATCAGCCGACGCTTGCATCGGAGATGGGCGCTCTGCAGGAACGCATCACTTCGACCAAAGCGGGATCTATCACCTCAGTGCAGGCTGTCTACGTACCTGCTGATGACCTGACAGACCCGGCGCCGGCAACTACTTTTGCCCATCTGGATGCCACAACGGTACTCTCCCGTAAGATCGCGGAGATGGGACTTTATCCTGCGGTGGATCCGCTGGATTCCACTTCCCGTATCCTTGAGGCGGACATCGTTGGGGAAGAGCACTATGAAGTAGCGAGAAAGGTACAGGAGATTCTTCAGAAATACGCCGAGCTCCAGGATATCATCGCTATCCTCGGTATGGATGAACTCAGCGAGGAGGATAAAGCTACGGTATACAGAGCGCGTAAGATCCAGAGATTCCTCTCGCAGCCTACTCATGTCGCTGAGAAATTCACAGGCATGCCGGGAGTCTATGTTCCTGTCAGTGAGACAGTCAAAGGATTCAAAGCTATCGTCAACGGCGAGATGGATGAGTATCCTGAAGCGGCGTTCTTCAATGTAGGCACTCTTGAAGATGTCGTCGCCAAGGCAGAGAAAATGAAATCAGAGTAATATCCGGTCAGGAATAGAGATGAGTGGTACAACTTTCAGATTACAGATAATGGCAAGCGACCATCAGGTCTATGACGGCATGGCAGAGAGTGTGACACTCCCTACAACAGAGGGAAGTATAGGCATTCTTGCCCACCATGCCAATATCATTATGGCCATTGTTCCGGGAACCATTGAATATTCAGCTGTGCCGGGAAAGGTTTCAGCTGATGACAATTCTGAACCGCGGCCGGAAGAAGAGGTCCAGAGAGGGCGTCAGGTGATCGTTGTCAGCGATGGGCTTCTCAAGGTGGAAAACGGTGAGGTGATGATACTCGTCGACACTTCAGAGAGACCTGAAGAAATAGATGAAGCTCGTGCCGAGAGAGCGGAAGCTGAGGCAAGGGAAGCGCTCAAGAGAGCCAATACCAACCGTGACCATGTCATGGTAGAGGCGGAACTGTCGAGAGCTCTGAGCCGGATCAAAGCATCAAAGAGCAAACACAGACTGTAGGGCCGCCGGTTGCAGATGAGAAGGGAAACATTTATAATTGAAGCAATAGTGTTATGGATGTTTATTACCATCTGTTCAGAGTAAGGAGAGACAGCAGTTATGAAAGAAAATGTCATTTTCTGTTATTCAGGCACCGGCAACTGCCTGGATATGGCTAAGAATATTGCGAAGAAACTCGGCAATACGGATATCGTGATGATGAGAAAATATCCGGCCGTTACGGACGTAAGAGAGGCTAAGAGAGTAGGCTTCATCGTGCCGTGCTATGGCGGCGGACTTCCGGGACATGTTGAGAGATATATCAGGGATATCAAGGTGAGTCCTGACGCATATACTTTCGGCATCGGTCAGTGCGCGGCTTATCTGGGAGAGGGTCTCAGCAAGATCAATGAGATCATCCCTCTCAAGTACTGGGCTAAGGTCACGCACCAGTGTACATGCATCTGGCTGTTCCCTCACGATCTTATGATGCCTAAGATGGGCGCCAGAGAGGCTCAGGCAAGAGCGGAGTTCCTCGCGGACAGGATCGCCAGGGACGTGAAGAACAACGTTATAGTCAGAAAGAGACTGTCAAAGGCGGTAGTCAATAAGGCGGAGCATTCCGCGTGGCCTGTGATCGCCCGCAGGAAAGGCCTGACACTTAAGGCGAATGACAACTGCATCATGTGCGGCACCTGCGCGAAGGTATGCCCGACAGGTAATATCAGATATACGGGAAGGGCTGTCGTATTCAGTGACAAGTGCATTTCATGCTGCGCCTGCGTACAGTACTGTCCTCAGGAAGCTATCAATTTCGGCAGGATCACAGAAAAGAGAGAACGTTATCACAATGTCAATATCACTGTAGACGATCTGAATCAGGAAATCATTTCGTTCTGACAGTGTGAGAAAGGGATCTGAGATGAAGAAAGTCATAACGTACGGGACTTACGACCTGCTCCATTATGGTCATATCAATCTTCTGAAGAGAGCCAAGGCTCTGGGGGATTATCTTATCGTAGCCATATCGACGGATGAGTTCAACTGGGATGCCAAGCGCAAGAAATGCTATTTTACCTATGAGCAGCGCAAAGCCCTTGTTGAGGCCATCAGATATGTGGATCTTGTTATTCCTGAAGAGAACTGGGAACAGAAGAGATCGGATATGCATGAGTATCATATAGATACTTTTGTCATAGGGGATGACTGGAAAGGCAAGTTCGATTTTCTTAAGGACGAAGGAGTTGAAGTGGTATATCTCCCAAGAACTCCTGAGATCAGCAGCAGCCAGATCAGGAAAGATCTGTATGACGCGAACGCTGTAGACGGCGAGTCGAAGACATCTCACGACGAGATCGATACAGATCCGGCAAAGTAGAAGAACTGAAGAAGAACATTGGGAAAAGGAGGATACAATGGAAGGTTTAGCAGCTCAGGTGAGCAACATGGACGTGTTCATGGATAAACTTATAGGTTTCTGCACCAGCGGCGGGATCAAGATACTGATTGCGATCCTGATATATATCATCGGAAAATTCGTCATCAGCAAACTGATGAAACTTTTCGATAAGATGAAAGCGGTCACATCAATGGATGAAACGGCGCGCAATTATATCAGGGCGATCGTGAAGGCTGTTCTGTATGTGGTACTCATAGTAGCTATCATAGGTGAACTCGGAGTCCCGATGGCTTCAGTGATAGCAGTCATAGCATCCTGCGGCGTAGCAGTAGGTCTGGCTCTGCAGGGGTCGCTCGGCAACCTTGCCGGAGGTCTCATGCTGATGATCTTCAGACCGTTCAGCGTAGGAGACTATGTCAGCGCAGGCGGCGAAGAGGGAATTGTCAAGAGCATCAATACTTTCTATACTGTCCTCAATACGGTAGACAACAAGGAAGTATCCATTCCTAACGGCGCTCTGATGAATTCCAATATCTCCAACTTCAGCAGCGAGCCTCTGAGACGTGTTGACCTCACATTCAATATCGCCGGTTCCGAGCCTGTCAAGAAGGTGCAGGCCGCTATCATGAAGGTCATCGTTGCTACAGATAAGGCAATGGCCGACCCTGCTCCGGATGTAGAGCCTCTGTGTGGTGTTCCGGGAGGGCTTCAGTATACTGTCCGTGTATGGTGCAAGTCAGAAGATTACTGGAATGTATATTTTGAACTGATGCGTGAGATCCCTACGGCTCTCGGCAGCGCAGAGATCGCCGGTCCGGCAACTCCGGTCAAAGTCAGCAACTGATCTGAATGAATCTTAACAGGCAAAAACTAAGAAAAACAGCATACAACACTGCCCAGTGGACATGGGGTCTGCCGCAGACTCTGGCCGGTGCCATTCTTTATCTCAGACACAGAGATAAAGAACATTTCGAATACAACGGTGCAAAGGCTACTGTCTGGGACAGGGCGGAAGGTGTATCTCTGGGTAAGTTCATTTTCGTGCCGAAAGGCGGGAGCGAATTTCTGCTTGACCATGAGTACGGGCATACGATCCAGTCTCTGGCGCTGGGACCGCTGTACCTGCTTCTGGTAGGGGCACCTTCTTTCCTCTGGAACAGACTGCCGTATTTTGAGCGCAAACGGAAGAAGACCGGAAAATCATACTACGAAGCAGTCTTTGAAAAGACAGCCAATCAGCTGGGTGCCAGAGCAAGGCACAGACACAGTGAAGACCACAGATAATAAAAAGGAGTTGTACGGTGAAAATGTACAGCTCCTTTTTTGCGTGTCGATCGTTTGAGCGAACAGGTCCAGTCTGTGCAGTGGACTATACTGCTGCAGGCGGCAGCCCTTTTATATTGAGATTCCCCAGCCGGAATATCTTGGCTGTGCGGTATGACAGATATCCGACCGCAGACCCTCCGAGTACAAGTTTGAGCAGTGCCGCAGCGAGCGGATACTGATGCCAGTACACCGGGGCCACTGCGTCGAATCCGGAGAGCAGAAGCGCGAGACACCCGATTATAATGATGTTGCGTTTGCAGAGGATCTTCTTCAGGGGAACATCAGGGAACAAAGCTTTGGCTGTAACTGTGAACAGTCCGAGCATGATTGCGAATCCCAGGAACACCGATAAAATGAATGCTCCGAGAGGAGAAGCGAATAATATGTTCCACAGGAAGGATATCACTGTCAGTATAGCTGTTCCGGCTGCCCAGAGAGGGACGACAAGCAGCATTCTCACGGATGCAGGCATAGCCAGTACCGCCTGTCTGAATTTCGCGATGATTCCGGTCTTGCCGCTTTTCTCCTCATCCGCATCATCACCGTCATCATCTTCCACAGGAGCATTGACGAAGTCATCAATGTCCATGACGACCGGAGCAGGCCTGTAATTGGTCGCTGCGGTCTGATCTTCTGTGATCTCTGACGGACTCGAGAACGCGAGCCCGGTCAGAAGGGAAAGCACTACGAGTGAAGTTGTGACACCGCGTACTGTGAGCTTGCGTGCCTCTGCTTTGGGATCGTAGGTTCCTTCCAGATAGCCGTCGACTCTGCGGTCAACGCTTTTTTTGACCTTTTTTGCTGTTTTGCGCAGTATCTCTGCGCGATCCTCAGCTATACTGCGTTCTTTTCCTGAAGCCATTTCCTATACCTCATATACAGCATGACAGTAATAATTGTGAGACTATTTTACCACAATTCTGCGGCGCGCAGGAGCTTTTGTGATTGTCAGCAAAAACATTGACGATATTTGCCATATCCGATAAAATTGTCTCTGCACAATCAGGAAATAAACTCAACGGAGGATTCATATAATGACTAATATACTTAGAATACTTGCTGCGCTTGGTCTGATCCTGAATATTATTCTGGTGGTCAGAAAGATCAAGCCGATGCGCGCTACTGAAGCTGGTGCTGAGAAATGGGAAGAGGGCAAAAAGCACGCCGTATACAATACGATCGTCGGGGTTGTCGCAAACTTCTTCGACGTGTTCGGAATCGGAACTTTTGCGACCACATCCGCGGCTTTCAAAATCGGCAAGTCAGTAAGAGACGGAGATATACCGGGTACTATGACTGTCGGAGATACGGTACCTGTATGTATCGAGGCTTTCCTTTTTGCCGGACTTGCAGGTGTTGACGGACTCACTCTCGGCGTCCTTATAGCGGCGGCTGTTGTGGGAGCTTTCCTTGGCTCGACACTTGTAACCAAGCTCAACATGCAGGGGGTCAGGCTTCTGATGGGTGTTGGAATGATTATTCTGGGCATTATGATGGCGCTCAGAGTACTTGCTGTCGGTCCGTTCGGACTGACGGGTGACGGACTCAGTCTCAGAGGCGGCGCGCTGGTCATCGCGGCTGTCGTGATGGTGATTCTGGGCATCCTTATGAATATTGGCGTAGGTCTCTATGCACCATGCATGGCTCTCTGCTGCGGTCTCGGAATGAGTGTAACAGCGACGTTGCCGGTCGTTATGGGAGCTTCCGCTCTGCTCATGGCATTCGGAAACGGTCCGCAGTTCATCAGAGCGGGAAAATTCGATATGATAGCCGTACTCACCCAGATGCTGGGCGGAACAGCAGGGGTGCTGGCTGCATACTTCCTGGTGAAGAACCTTGATGTCAGGATCCTGACCATGATCGTTGCGGCAGTTGTACTCGTCACAGGCATTCTGTTCTTCAGAGATTATAAGAACGGCAAACCAAGACGCAGATCGTAATCTGCTATTGAAACTATGTCCGGAAATTCATATGTGGTATAAATATTCTTTATATCACACAATCTTCACATAAAACCGGTCAATTTGTTTAATATCCACAATAGCACTACAATTTGGTGAGACGCATTTATGCATCTCACCAATTTTTATGTAGCTTTAGCGGAAACAAATCCACCGGCTATGCCGGTGAGAATGAAGAGCTTTAGCTTCAAGAAAAATACCTCCAATGCTAACA
>JBGUJM010000125.1:0-19695 GCA_045113935.1 Anaerovoracaceae bacterium | reverse complement strand
CGTGAAGTCACACAATGGATGACTGCCAATCAAAACTTCAAGAAATCTAAGCCGGTATTTGATTCTGCAGGTCTCAAAATAACAGCCTTCGATGGGACCAAAATGCGTTCCAGGGCTGAAGCTCTGCATTATGAAGCTTTTTACATCTACAGTATTCCAGCAATATTTGAACTACCATACGCTATAAATGGTGATTATCTCCGTCCTGACTTCACAGTTCTGGATGTATTTACCATGCAGCAAAAAATGTGGGAGCATTTAGGCAATTGGTTTCATGATAACATAGCAAAAAGAAACAAATACCGGGCAGATTCTATACAGCGTTGGGACGAGTATGCAAGTATAGGCTTCTACCCCGAAGTAAATTTGTTCCTATCATTCGGATCAGAAAACAACATCTTCGATATTCAGGCATTGCATCGAAAAATCACAATGCTGTCAGTTCCGCCGCCGTCAGAAGAAACAATTAATATGTTACGAAGACTCTAATTATATGAATATAAAGCAGCCATACAGATTTATATTGTACGGCTGCTACTTCTTTACCATAAAGCATAACTACATACACAATTATTGTGTACAGATGCCTTTCCTGCCTTATGAAGCGCAATCCCCTACACAATTATTGCGTACAGACAGCCTTCCTGCCCTCATGAAGCACAACGCCCTACACAATTATTGCGTATAAACCGCATTTCTGCCTTCTGAAGCACAACGCCCTACACAATTATTGCGTATAGACCGCATTTCTGCCTTCTGAAGCATAACGTCCTACACAATTATTGCGTACAGACCGCCTTTCTGCCTTCTGAAGCACAACGCCCTACACAATTATTGCGTACAGACAGCCTTCCTGCCTTCTGAAGCATAACGCAATACACAATTATTACGTATAGACAGCCGTTCTGCCTCACGAAGCACAACACCCTACACAATTATTGCGTACAGACAGCCCTCCTGCCTCACGAAGCACAATCCTCTGCACAATATCCCTCCCGTTCGCTCTCACTTGAGCTCACGGGGTCTGCTTACCGGCTGCTCTCGCCCTATAGCTGTCGTCCGGGCGTTGGAATTGCCCGACGCCAGCGCGGTGCAGGCCGGAGCAGACAAGTAATAAGTAACAGGGCCATGGATAAGTGCATGGACAACGCTACAATCTCGCAATGCGTTGTCCACCCACTTACCCACAGCCCTGACAAAGCGGTATGCCCGTCCTCATCGGCCGGGCATGATCATAAAAGCATGGTATGCACGGCAATGGCCGTGCATGATTATAAAAACGCGGTATGCACGGCATCTGCCGTGCATAATCGTATAGCAAGTGCCGCCCGGCATAATACCAGCCATCCGCTCCTGCATCACCTTCCGACTGGCGACGGGAGCGGGAGCGGAGTCAAGTGACAGTACGCTGGCCGCAGGCCGGGCAGCACTTGACGAAGCGACACGGAATACCCTCTTGTGCGTCAGCAGCGGACTTGTTATGAGGAGGGGCCCGCGCGATGCGTGGGAGGAGCCCTGATAACGGATACACGCTGCTGACCTGCCTCCCGGCGAGGGAAAGCACAAAAAAGACCGGCTGCGTCATAGCAGTCGGTCTTCATTATAAGCCGATATATGTCGATTATTTGTCGATATAAATCGATTATTAGTCCTCTACGAGTTCTTTTCTGGAGAGGTTGACTCTGTTCTGGCTGTCGATCTCGGTGACCTTGACAGTGACCTTGTCGCCGATGTTCATGACATCTTCGACTTTGGCTACTCTGTGGTTGGCCATCTTGGAGATGTGCAGCAGGCCTTCCTTGCCAGGGAGGATCTCGATGAACGCGCCGAAGTTCATGATTCTCTTGACTTCGCCTGTGTAGACCTTGCCTACCTCAACGTCAGCTGTGATCAGCTCGATCTCTCTTCTTGCTGCCTCAGCGCTTTCCTGGTCAACAGCATAGATTGCGATGAATCCGACATCATCATCAGAGATGTCGATCTTAGCGCCTGTCTCTTCGACGATCCTGTTGACAGTCTTGCCTCCAGGTCCGATGACGAGTCTGATCTTGTCAGGGTCGACTCTCATGCTGATAAATCTAGGTGCGTATGGGCTGAGCTCCTTGCGTGGCTCAGGAATCTCTTCGAGCATGCTCTCGAGGATTGTTGCTCTGCCGATCTTAGCTTGGTCAAGAGCCTGCTTGAGGATCTCTCTGTTGAGGCCGTGGACCTTGATATCCATCTGAAGAGCTGTAACGCCGTCAGGAGTTCCTGTTACCTTGAAGTCCATATCACCGAGGAAGTCTTCCATGCCCTGGATGTCGGACAGGATAGCAAACTTGCTGGAACCGTCCTCGTTGAATCCCTCGATGAGACCCATAGCGATACCGCTTACAGGCTTTTTGATAGGAACACCAGCATCCATCAGAGCCAGGCAGGATCCGCATGTGGAAGCCATGGATGATGAACCGTTGGATGACATTACTTCAGAGACGACTCTGATAGCATAAGGGAATTCCTCTTCGCTTGGCAGTACAGGCATGAGAGCTCTTTCAGCCAGTGCGCCGTGTCCGATCTCTCTTCTTCCAGGGGATCTGCTTGGCTTTGCCTCGCCTGTGCAGTATCCAGGGAAGTTGTACTGATGCATGTATCTCTTGCGTGTGACATCCATATCGATGCCGTCAAGCCACTGTGCTTCGCTGAGCGGAGCAAGTGTAGCAATGCTGAGAACCTGTGTCTGGCCTCTCTTGAAGAGTCCGGATCCGTGTGCTCTCGGAAGATAACCTGTTTCGCTCCAGAGCGGTCTGATCTCGTCAGGTCTTCTGTCGTCAGGACGAACGCCTTCCTCGAGGATGCGGCTTCTTACCTCTTCCTTCTTGATATTATAGAGAACCTCGTCTACCTCAGCCATTCTCTCTTCGAACTGCTCGGCAAAATGCTCTCTTGTTTCAACTCCGACTGCATCGATGTTGGCGTATCTTTCCAGTTTGTCCTTGGTGTAGATAGCGTCAACCATCTTCTGTGTTGCATATTCTCTTACTGCAGCATCAACATCCTCGCCAGCCTTGAATACTGTGTATGACTGTTTTTCCTTGCCGACCTCAGCTACGATCTCCTTGATGAATCTGCAGATGTTCTTGATCTCTTCGTGTCCGAAAAGAATAGCCTCGAGCATCTGATCTTCAGGAACTTCCTTGGCACCTGCTTCTACCATCATGATAGCTTCTTCGGTACCGCAAACTGTGAGGTTGATATCCGAAACCTGTCTCTGCTCAAAAGTCGGGTTGATGACCAGGTCTCCGTCAACTCTTCCTACGATAACTCCTGCTGTCGGGCCATCCCATGGAATGTCCGAAATAGCGATGGCAACGGAAGTGCCGATCAGTGACGCAGCCTCCGGCTGGCAGTCAGGATCTACTGACAGAGCTGTAGCAGTGACTACTACGTCGTTTCTGTATCCCTTAGGGAAAAGCGGTCTGAGCGGTCTGTCGATGAGTCTTGAGATGAGTGTAGCCTTATCCGAAGGACGGCCCTCTCTCTTGATGTATCCGCCCGGGATCTTGCCTACTGCATACATCTTCTCTTCGAAGTTGCATGTCAGCGGGAAGAAATCCACGTCCTGTTTTGGCTCTTTGCTTGCGCAGACAGTGCAGCTGACGACAGTATCTCCGTATCTGACTACAGCCTGGCCGTTGGCCTGCTCAGCAATTTTGCCGATCTCGACCTCGAGCAGTCTGCCGCCGAGAGCCGTTCTGAATGTCTTATAATCTGTAAATCTACCCATAATTAACAACTACCTCCTGTTAATCATTCTCCTTCAACTGGGTTTTAACTAATATACAATCAAAGCGGGAGCCTTGAACACTCCCGCTTTCCTGCCTGTAATTACTTTCTCAGTCCGAGACGAGCGATGAGGCTTCTGTATCTCTCGATATCTGTCTCTCTGAGGTACTTGAGAAGGCTTCTTCTCTGACCTACCATCTTGAGCAGGCCTCTTCTTGAATGGAAGTCCTTGTGGTGCTCTTTGAGGTGCTCATTCAGATCATTGATCCTGTAAGTGAGGATAGCTACCTGAACCTCTGGGGAACCTGTATCGCCTTCCTTGATTGCGTACTCTTTGATAATTTCCTGTTTCTTTTCCTTAGTAAGCATAATTTTTCTCCTTTTCTGTAGTTCGCCCGGGCTGCGAGACCGTACGGAGATATCGAATCTCTGCGGCGCGGGTATTGATTTTAGTTCTGCTCCGGGGCTCTGTTCTTAGCTTCATCAGGTGTAAACATGAACTTTTGAGTCCTCGCAAAGCAACGTGTGTATATTAACACGAAAGCGTGTCAATGTCTATCATTATTTTGAAAATGTGTCATTATTCTTAAGAGGTTCCGTGTCTCGCCGGAATTCGCAGCAAAGCGCTTTGCATGCTGCACTCACTATTGATCGTAGTGAAAAGCTCTTGCCTGGTCGCAGTCGCGGGAGATCTGGTCGAAAAGTTCCTCCTTGGACCGGAATTTGCGCTCGCCTCTTGAGAAATGATCGAAGTAAACTGTGATCTCTTCGTCATATACATCCTGATCAAAATCAAAGATATATGTCTCGATCGTCTTGGCGTTCGCGTTGCTGACTGTCGGATTGACTCCAATATTCGAAATACTGCAGTACTCGATCCCGTCTACCACGATCCTGCTGAAATACACCCCGCTTGGCGGCAGCATCTGCCTGCCCGGAGCCGGAATGTTAATAGTAGGAAAACCGTTTTTTCTGCCCAGCTGCTTTCCATGGCTGACAGTGCCCGTGAAAGAGTACGGTCTGCCGAGATACATGGCAGTGCGCTCCATATTTCCAGTTTTGATCATCTCGCGGATAAGTGTCGAGCTCACGACCCGGCCTCCTACAGTCACGGCGTCATGGACATTCAGTTTTATCCCGGCCGCAGCACACTCATTAGCCAGATCCGCCGGCTTGCCCTCTGCCCTCGCACCGTAAGTATAGTTGAAACCGACCGATACACAGCCTGCGTTGAGCTTGCCTATGATGATGTCATCGAAAAAAGCCTTCGCTCTCATCTTCATGATGTCCTCGTCAAAAGGAACGTTGACCAGGATATCGAATCCCATCCCGCGCACGAGATCTATTTTCTCCTCCTCGGTGCAGATCAGCTTGACCGCGTCCGGATCATCGTCAGAGCGCTGAAGTATGAAATTGAACGGGTGATTAGAGAAAGTAAAACAAAGCGACTTGAGTCCGTTTTCTTTCGCCGACCGGATCGCGTCCTCCATGATCACGCGGTGCCCGACATGCAGTCCGTCAAAATTCCCGAGCGCTACAGACGTCTTTTCCTCAATATTCAGTTCATTAAGAGAATTGTATATTTCCATTAGTATTAGTGTATTGCAGAATCCGTTTAATATTAGTTTATTTCAGAATCCGCTCAGGCAGCCTGAAACCTGCATCTTCACACATAGCGACTTCTGGCGGATTTTGGCGATTTTTGCGACTAGCGCTGTATCACTTTTGCCGGTACGAGTTCCCTTCCTTCGAACTGCGCGGTACCCAGGAACCTGCCGCCGTTATAGACTCTATACACTTTGCACAGCTGAACCGGCTCTTTTATGACCTTGTATCCTGTTCCGGAAGAGTTTCCATTGACAAATGCGGTAAAACGGTTATCGTTAAGTTCTATAATTCCGAGGTTGATAAGGGTCATATCCATCGGAATGATATGCTGCCCGATCTCATCATCGCTCATTTCAAGCAGTTCTGCCAGTTCGAGCGAGTCAGAAATGCTGAAATATCCGCTTTTCGTCCGCACCAGCGAAGTCATCACCGCTCCGCACCCGAGCGCGCGGCCGATATCATCGCAGATGGTCCGGATATACGTGCCTTTGGAGCATGTGACATCGAATTCTATCTCACCGGCTTCCATATCGATCCTTGTGATCTCGTTACTGAGAATCGTGATCTCCCTCGCTTTGATCTCGAAATCCTTGCCTTCTCTGGCAAGGTCATAAGCACGCTTGCCATTGATCTTCAGCGCCGAATACTTAGGCGGGATCTGCTTCACTCGTCCTGTATACTCCGCAAAAGCTTTCCTGATCTCTTCCTCATCTATCCTGACAGGTCTCTGTTCCTCTACCGTTCCTGTGATATCAAGCGTATCGGTAGTGATCCCGAGTTTCATTCCCGCATGATAGGTCTTGAAGTCGCCGTCATAGTACTCGATGATGCGAGTGGCTTTTCCGAGGCATACAGGCAAAACGCCCGTAGCCATAGGGTCGAGCGTTCCAGTATGTCCTATTCTCTTGATATGCAGCCTGTGGCGGAGCTTTGCGCAGACATCCTGCGAAGTCCATCCCGCCGGCTTATTTATATTGAGAACTCCATCAGCCATATATTGTTCTTTTCGTATTCCCTTTTGTCTGGATCTGCCGGAAAAGTATACCAATTGGTACTTCCCGTATTCTTATCGGCCTGTTTCCTGTCGCAAAGTATAACAATTGGTACTTCCCGTATTCTTTTCAGCCTGCTACCGGGTTCAAAGTATAACAGTTATTCCGCTACGTATTCTTTTACCTCAGAATTCTTCCGGTTTGCATAACTATTATGTACTTCATTATGCTTTTGCAATGAATTCGGAGCATTTTGCATAACTATTATGTACTTCTTTATGCTTTTGCAATGAATTCGGGGCATTTTGCATAACTATTATGCACTCCGTTATGCTTTTATGCTTAAACCGGAGCATTTTGCACAATTATTATGCAAAACCGCTTTGTTTCATGCGATAAGCACACATGTATGCATAAAAAATGTCCTTATAGGTGCTTTTATGCCGGGGTCCAGCTGTATTTATACGATATGTGAACTATGCGCAGCCGGGATCCAGCTGTATCTATGCGATATCTGAACTATGCGCAGCCGGGATCCGGTTGTGTCTCTATCGCAATTCGGCGATCAGTGCCGGCACGATCGTTTTCTCTGCGGTCTCGAGGTCTGCTTCTATGGTGCAGCCTGACGCGAGGAAATGTCCGCCGCCACCGAACTGAGTCGCGACTTTGCACATATTGATGTATGAACGGCCGCGAAGGCTGATTCTGGTCACGTCGCCCTTCTGCTTGAGGAGGACGCCGCCTTCAACACCGTCGATGCTCATGATCCTTTGGATGATTCCATCGGTCTCGTCCATCGTGCAGCCATGCTCGTCCAGCATGTACTGGCTCACGGCGCCGACAGCAAGCCTGCCTTCAGCATAAAAATGCAGCCTTGACAGCACATATCCTTCGAGCTTGAGAGCGCCCTTCGACTTGCGGTCGTAGATCATCGCGGAGATTACCTTGGAATTGAATCCCTCGACCTTGTACAGGTGACCTACGATCTCGTGAGATCTGCTTGTCGTGTTCACGTGCTGGAAGTTGCCCGTGTCAGTTGTGATCGCGGTAAAAATGCAATTCGCTATATCGAGTGTGACTTCAGCTCCGAGATCTTTGATCAGCCTGTAGACGATTTCCGCCGTAGCCGCTGATTTTGGCTCGATGCGCTGGAAGTCAAAACGGATGTCTTTGGAAGTCGTCGAGTGGTGATCGATGCAGCCTTTGAGGCGGCCTCTTTCCCATGCGGCTTCCCTGCCCGGTATCCTGCCCAGACCGTTGCAGTCAAGCATGAGCGAGAGCTGGACATCCTCGATCACGGAATCATCTTCAGTGGTACAGCCGAGTTCGAGAAAATCAAGGTTCTTCGGAACCGGCTCATTGACCATAACATAAGCCTGCTTGCCCAGGCTGCGCAGAGCCAGGCAAAGCGCTGTACTCGAACCAAGGGCATCTCCATCCATACTGATATGAGGATAGATGAGGATGCCGTCGAGGTCACTCATTATTGTTGCTATACTTCTGATTGTATCGTTCATTAAGTTCTGACTCTAGTTGTTATTCATCATCCGCCGGGATATCGAGTGTCTCGAGGATGGAATCGATGTGTCTGCCGTAATCCATTGAGGTGTCGAGTTTGAAAATGAGCTCAGGTGTGTATCTGAGCTTGATATCTCTGGACACCTGGCTTCTCAGAGCGCCCTTTGCCCTGTTGAATCCCTCGAGGACTTCAGCATACACAGCATCCTTGTCCTCATCGGAAAGGCAGACAGGCGAAACATAAACGGTCGCGTAGCTGCCGTCTCTTGTGACATCGACACCGGTGATGCTTATTATTCTTGATGTAAGTCTCGGGTCTTTGGCTCCGTTGATCAGGAAAGAGCTGATGCTCTTTTTGATCTCCTCGCTGAGCCTGCCCTGTCTGTGTTTAGCCATATTTCTATACCTGTTTTGATCGAGCAAATACATTGCTCCGGGAGCTGTTAATCGGATAAAGTGGGCTGTATGCTGATAGTTTGTCATTCCGCAGATGCAGATCTGAATTGTCCCGCAGCGAGGACGCAAAATATCAGCATACAGCCCGTCCGGTATCTCGGTTATCTCTTGACTTCTACCATGTTGAAGCACTCGATGACGTCATCCGGCTTGATGTCATTGTACTTCTCGATGCCAAGTCCGCACTCATATCCGGCAGCAACTTCTCTGACATCGTCCTTGAATCTTCTCAGTGAGCTGATGACGCCTTCATGGATTACGATGCCGTCTCTTACCAGCCTGATCTGAGCATTCCTCTTGACGATACCTTCGTTGACATAGCAGCCGGCGATGATGCCGATGTTAGGCACTTTGAATGTATCTCTGACAACAGCCTTGCCGAGGACTTCTTCTTTGTATTCAGGATCGAGCATACCCTTCATAGCATCCTGGATATCGTCGATGATATCGTAGATGACTCTGTAGAGTCTGATCTCGACATTGGCAGCAGCAGCCTGATTTACAACCGCTGTTGTAGGTCTTACATTGAATCCTATGATGATCGCGTTAGATGTCTCCGCGAGCATGACGTCGGATTCGTTTACAGTACCTACGCCGCTGTGGATGACATTGATCTTGACCTCAGGAGTCTCGAGTTTCTCAAGCGATGTGACGATGGCTCCGACAGATCCCTGTACATCGGCCTTGACGATGAGGTTGAGTTCCTTGGCCTCGCCTTCCTGGATCTGGCTGAAGAGCTTGTCCAGAGTCATGCTTGCATTCCTTGCAAGGACTTCTTCTCTCATCTTTTCCTTACGGTTCGCAGCGATCTCTCTTGCTGTCTTGTCGTCTCTGACAGCGTTGAAAGCATCACCTGCATCCGGTACATCGGAGAGTCCGAGGATCTCAACTGCGGTAGCCGGGCCGGCTTTGCGGATCGGCTTGCCCTTGAAGTCCGTCATTACTCTGATCTTACCCGAAGTAGTACCTGCGACTATGCTCTGTCCGGTCTTGAGTGTACCATTGTTGACGAGGAGTGTAGCGACAGGACCTTTTGCCTTGTCGAGTCTCGCCTCGATGACAGTACCCATAGCCAGTCTGTCCGGATTCGCTTTGAGTTCGAGGACTTCAGCCTGCAGGAGGATCATCTCGAGCAGGTCTGTGATGCCTTCACCCTTCTTAGCGGAAACAGGTACGCTGATGACGTCGCCGCCCCAGTCTTCGACCAGAATGCCGTGCTCTGTCAGTTCCTGTTTTACCCTGTCCGGATTGGCGCCAGGCTTATCCATCTTGTTGATCGCTACGATGATAGGGACTCCGGCTGCCTTGGCGTGGCTGATAGACTCGACTGTCTGCGGCATGACACCGTCGTCAGCAGCGACTACCAGTACCGCGATATCTGTTACCTGAGCTCCTCTCGCACGCATGGTGGTAAAAGCTTCGTGTCCCGGTGTATCGAGGAAAACGATCTTCTTGCCGTTGATCTCTACCTCGGAAGCACCGATGTGCTGTGTGATACCGCCGGACTCGCCTGCTGTTACATTCGTATTACGGATAGCGTCGAGCAGGGATGTTTTACCGTGGTCGACGTGTCCCATGACTGTGATGATAGGCGGACGAGGCTTGAGTTCGCTCTCGGCATCCTCGTGTGTATCGATTCCTGCCTCAACGACTTCTTCCTCTTCCTCTGTGACTACGAGGTCAAGTCCGAGATCCTCAGCGAGCATCTCGATGGCATCCTTATCAAGGGACTGGTTGACTGTGACCATTACACCCATCTGCATCATTGCCATGATGATCTTGCTGACGCTGACCTCAGCCTGTTCGCTGAGACCGGCAACAGTGATAGGTGCTGTGATGGCGATGGTGCCCTCAGGGAGGAGTTCCTCTACCGTTGGCTCATCGACTGTCTTGGTCTTGTATTTCTTCTTATGACGTTCCTGTTTCTCGAGGGCTCTCTCGTCATAGATGTTGTTCTGCGCGTTCCTGCGTCCGCCCGGGCCGTCCTCGCGTCTGTCGAATCTGGACTGCTTGTCTCTGTCCTTGTTATCGAAGAACTTCTTGCTCTTGCCCTTGGATGACTTGGCGCTGCCTGCAGGTGCCGGCGCGGATGCAGCAGCATTTCCGCCGGCAGGCTTTCTGGATGGTCTTCTCTCTTCTCCTTCCTTGCCCTTGCGGTTATCGCGCTGATCTCTTCCGGACGCGTCCTTGCCGCCGTCTCTGCCCTTGCGTCCTCCGTCACGGCTTCCGTCTTTGCCGCCGTCTCTGCCTTTGCGTCCTCCGTCACGGCCGCCTCTCTGCTGGCCTGCGCCCTGACTTGCAAGTCTCTCCTGCTGACGCTTTTTCTGCTCTTCTGCTTTCTTCTTCTCAGTAGCGGCATCGGAGATCTTCTTGAATCTCATCGGTTTGCCCGGAGCATTGACATAGTCCTCTTCCTTGGAATCGGTGCTCTCCTTAGTCTCTTTCTTAGGCTTGGAGCTCCTGGCCGGAGTCTTCTCCTCTGCCGGAGTTTCTTTGCTCTCAGCCTTAACCTCAGCAGCGTCAGACTTCTTGTCAGCTTCAGGAGCTTTCTCTGATCTGACAGGCTCTGTTTCAGCTTTCTCAGCCTTGACAGGTTCAGTTTCAGGCGCTTTTTCCGCAGCCTTAACAGGCTCTGCTTCAGGCTTCTTCTCTTCAGCCACGGCAGCTTCAGGCTCTGCAGGAGCTTTCACATCTGCAGGAGCTTCTGTCTGGACTTCAGCAGGTACATCTTCTTTGACCTCAGTCTCCGCCTCAGCAGCCTCTTCTTCCTTCTTAGGAGGGACTACGGCTTTCCTAGGGATGACCGGTCTTGCTGCCGGTCTTCCGCCCTTGGCTCCGTCTCTGTTGATGACAGGAGTAGCTTTGATCTTAGGCTTGGATGAGCCGGACTTGGCGTCTGAAGCATTTCCTTTCATGAGGTTGATCGTGCTGACAAGCCTTCCCGCGTCAACATCCTCGATACTGCTCTGAGCGCTCTTGATATCGATGCCCATCTTCGATGCGTAATCCTTGAGTTCCTGTAATGTGATGTCAAGTTCCTTGGTAAGTTCGCTAACTTTTTTTGACATTCATATCCTCCTTAGTTTTCATTGAGAGCCTCTACAATAACTCTCATGATCTCTTCATTGTTTACCCCGGACCTGGCGATGCGGTTCCATGCTTTGCGTTTGAAAGACTTTTCCAGACATTCCCTGTTCTTGCACAGGTATATGCCCCGTCCGTCATTTTTTGTCCCCGCATCGGGTGTGAATGTGCTGCCGTTGAATGTCAGCCTCAGAAGTTCGCTCTGAGGTTTTGACTGGTAGCAGCCCACACATCTACGCATCGGTTCCTTCGCTTGATGTCTCCTCAATTATCTGCTCCTCTGATTCATCCGAATCTTCGTACTCATCGAATGCAAAACCCATCTCCTTGAGCTGCTCGTTGCTCTTGATGTCGATCTTCCAGTTGCTGACTCTTGCTGCGAGTCTGACGTTCTGGCCTTCTCTTCCGATCGCCAGCGAGAGCTGCTGCTCAGGAACAACTGCTGTAGCAGACTTCTCATCCTCATTGATATATACGCCCTCGACGATAGCCGGTCTCAGCACGTTGCTGATGAATACGGCAGGGTCTTCGTCCCAGACGATGATATCGATCTTTTCTCCGAAAAGCTCATCTGTTATGTTCTGGACTCTCGCGCCGCGGTTGCCGACGCATGCTCCTACAGGATCAACGTTCTCATCCCTGGAGTAAACCGCGATCTTGGTACGCGAGCCTGCTTCTCTTGCTATGCCCTTGATCTCGACTGTGCCGTCAGCGATCTCAGGGATCTCGAGCTCGAAGAGTCCTCTTACGAGTCCCGGATGTGATCTTGAGAGGAGTACCTGAGGGCCCTTGTTGTCCTTCTTGACATCCATCACATAGACCTTGATCCTGTCTCCCGGTCTGAAGGTCTCTGTCCTGACCTGCTCGGAATTAGGAACTCTGCCTTCTGTTCTGCCGAGGGAAACGAGCATTGTGCCGTTGTTGATCCTCTCGACTCTTCCTGTGACGATCTGCCCCTTCTTGCCGATGAACTCGTTGTATGAGTTGATCCTCTCAGCCTCTCTGTTCTTCTGTACGAAGACCTGCTTGGCTCCCTGAGCGGCGATACGGTTAAAATCCTTAGGGTCGATCTGGAACTCAACGATATCGCCGAGTTCATAATCCTCGTAGATCTCTTTTGCTTCTTCCAGCGAGATCTGAGTGAGATCGTCCTCTACTTCTTCAACGACCTCAAGTCCCATCAGAACTGTAACGTCGCCTGTCTCCATATCTACTTCTACCCTTACATTGGAAGCTCCGTAGTTCTTCTTATATGCGTTTTCGATAGAGTCCTTGATCGCTCCGATGATCTCTTCTTCTGAAAGATTCTTCTCCTTCTTAAGATCCGCAAACGCATCCAGAAATTCCTTGTTCATCTTATCCTCCCCTTAGAACACTATTGCTAAATTTATCTTTGAAATCTTATCTGCCGGTATCTCAAGTCTCTTCCCGCCGGCTTCGATCGTTACGATGCCGTCGTTCTTCGAGACCAGAGTACCCTCGAAATTCTTACTGCCTTCTATCTGCTGGTAAGTCCTGACCTCGACCTCTCTGCCGGCAAAGCGGACAAAGTCCGATTCGCGGATCAGTTCACGGTCGAGTCCCGGTGAACTTACTTCAAGGTTATAACTCCTGTCTATGAGATCCAGCTCATCGAGCCTGTCACTCAGATACCTTGTAGCATCCTCGCACTCTTCTATGCTGACATATTCGTTCTCAGCGCCCATAGGCTTGTCGAGGAAAACTCTCAGCACCCAGTCCGGTCCTTCTTTCTTATATATGACATTGTATATCTCAAGTTCCTTATCCCCGGTATACTCCTCAAGCAGCGATTTCACCTTAGCTGCGATATCTTCTCTTGCCATACATCCTCCGGCGCGGTTCCGGCACTTCAGAGTGCCTGATCAGCCGCAAAACTCTGAACATAAGTGAAAGAGTGGGGTTCGCCCACTCTTTCGCAGTTATAACTTACTTATGTATATATATCACTAAAAGGTACTGATTGCAAGGGTTTTTTGGCATCCGCCGCGTGCGGGGCGATATGCCTATCCTGCCGGAGTTGTCTCAGCAGACGGAGCCGGGGCAGGAGCAGGAGCAGGGGTCTGTCCTGATGCTGCTCCCTTCTTGGCATCCTCAGCTGCCTTCTTAGCCGCGTCCGCTTTCTTTTTCTCCTCTTCCTTCTTCTTCACCTCTTCCGGATCCGGTTCAGGCGGTTTCTCCGGTGCCGTGCCCGTTGTATAGTATTCGCCGTTCCAGGCTCTGAATACATTGTCCGGCATGTCCGGATACTCGCCTTCATCAGCGATGTCGACCCTGCTGACGACCTTGCTCCACAGAGCTGCCGCCTTCTCGCTGGAGGAATCCATGGCGACGTTCTTGTCTGTTCCGATCCACAGAGCGACAGAGATATTAGGAGTGAAGCCGTTGAACCAGATATCATACCGGTCATCGGTCGTTCCTGTTTTGCCTCCGACCTCGATCCCGTCGACTTCAGCGTCACCGGCAATACCCCGCGAAACTACGCTCTGCAGCACGTCGGTCATGATCCACGCGACACCCGGATCCAGAACTTTGACAGTCTCTGACTTCGACTCCAGAAGTGTCCTGCCGCCGCTGTCTTCAACCTTGGTGTAGCAGATGGTCGTGTTTCTGACTCCGCCGTTAGGGAAAACAGCATAGGCCGCGGACATCTCGAGCGGAGATATACCGTAGGTCATCGCGCCAAGACCAAGAGCCGCAAGGTTGTAGTCATTGACCGGCAGAGACGTATCATCCACAACGCTCGTAATGCCGAAACGTTTTACCGTATCCATCGAGTAATCAAGACCTATCTGCGACAGGATCTTGACGGAGCAAGTGTTGATCGACTTCTGGATCGCTGTCCTGAACGTCTGTGTTCCTGAGTAGCTCCTCGTTACGTTCAGAGGCCAGGTCCTTCCCTCGACCTTCATAGGCTCGTCCACGACTATGGATGAAACTGTAAGGTAATCACCCCAGAGTCTGGTGCCCTGACGGTCATAACCGGTATCCTTGAATTTGAATGTCTTTCCATCCTTCTGATACTCAAGGCTCCTCTCGAGCGCAGGCGCGTAGACTGCGAGCGGCTTGATAGATGATCCTGGCTGCCTTGGGTTGGTAGCTCTGTTGAAAGCCATCTGGCTGGTAGCGTTACGCGTTCCGACCATGGCTTTGATCTCTCCTGTGCCGACCTCGGTGATGACCATCGCGGCCTCGACTTCACCGTCACCTTTTTCCACTGACGGGAAGTTATCCTTATCTTTGAACTGTTTGGTGATGGTCTCCTGGGCCTGTGAGTTCAGTGTCGTATAGATATTGAGTCCCTTGGTGTAGATGATCTTGACGGCCTGCTCTTCTTCAATGCCGTACTCATTCATCAGATCCCTCTTGATCGTCTCTATGAGATAATCCTTGAAAGCGGAAGTCGAAGAAACGGAGTTCCTGCTTCCAGGCTTGATGAATTCCTCGAGCGGTCTTGTTGCCGCTTCCTTCTCCTCCTGAGTGATCATTCCCTGCTGGCACATGAGGTTGAGGATCATATTGCGCCGGTCGGCACTGGCATCATTGATATATATGCCGTTGCCGTATTCTACTGAAGCCTCTGTAGGCTCAGTTGTCAGAAGCGCATAGGATCCCGGCGCCTGAGGCAGTGCCGCCAGTGCCGCGCACTGTTCAAGTGTCAGTCCTTCGACATCTGTGTCAAAATACATTTTGGCCGCCGTATCCACGCCGTAACAGCCGTACCCGAGATATATCGTATTGAGATAAGCTGTGATGATCTCTTCCTTGCTGAGTTCCTGCTCGATCTCATAAGCATAATACATCTCTATGATCTTACGCTTGATGGATCTGACGCTTTTCTCCTCCGGAAGGAATACGTTACGCGCCAGCTGCTGCGTTATGGTACTCGTACCGCTGATCCGGCCTCCGTGGAATCTCTCAAGAATCGCGCCTATGATACGTCTGAAGTTGAATCCTTTGTGCGTCCAGAATGTTTTGTCCTCGACCGCTATGAACGCGTTCGTGAGATTCTCAGGCAGCTGGTCGAATGTGGCAAGTTCCCTGTTCTCGGAGAAATAGATTTCGTCGACTAAATTCTCCTGATCATCATATATATGTGAGCTGACGTCGAGCGTGTCGTATATATTCTTCGGATGGATCACCGGCGCGTGGCTGACTACATAAGCCGTGTAGCCTGCTCCCGCTATGCAACCGATGATAACAGCCACTATTATGGTGCTGATAAAAGCTTTGACGAATCCGACCCACTTTTTCTTAGGCTTGCGTGATCTCTTCTTAGACTTGCTCTTGCCTTTGTTATTCTTCGCGTACTTCTGATAATCAGTCAGCTTGTAAGCAGCAGTGTTCTTCGGCACCTTGTAATTGGTAAGGGTCTTGCTGTTCTTCGTAGCTCTGGACTGGCCGGAACCGGACTTGCTCTTGCTGCCCTTGCCGGAACTGCTCTTGGCAGAGCTGCTCTTGCCGGAACTGCTCTTGCTGCCGGCGGAGCTTTTGGACTTGGTTCCTGCCCCTGATGCAGATTTCTTTCTCTTAGTTGCCATCCTCTTAAATTTCCCGGTTAAACTGTTAGACTCTTTTTCGGCTTCTGCCTGCGCGGCTGCCGCAAGTTCCATACTCCTGAGTTCTCTGGTGTATGGCTTGAATCCGTATCTCTTGTCGTCGCCGCCTTTACCGCCTTCTCCGCCGATCTCCTCAGATACAAGTTCTTCAAGCAAAGCATCAGAAGCAGCTTCCTTGTCTGCCTCCGTACCCTTTTTCTTCTTCGCGGTCTTTTTATCTGAAGCTTTCTTATCGGAGGAAGATTTGCCGGACTTCTCTGATGACTTGCCGCCTTCAGAGGATCCTTCTTTCTTCTTGTCTGCGGCAGCTGAAGAGCCGGCTTTCTCAGCCTGATCACCGGAAGTTCCTGAAGTATCACCCTCAGACGTCTTGTCGTCCTTGTTCTTTCCGGCATTTTCCTGTGGTTTTTCCTCAGGCTCCGGGAAGAAATAATCCTTAATGTCGATATCCGTCCTGTCGGCTATATCGATCTCAGACTTCTTTTCCTTCTCGTCCTTCTTCTGATCAGTTTTCTTCTCACCTGAAGCATCCGCAGATTTCTTTGTGGTTCCTGCAGATTCTGACTTAGCAGACTTCGCGGCCGCGTCAGCAGATTCTGACTTAGCAGACTTCGCGGCCGCGTCAGCAGATTCTGTCTTTGCAGGCTTCGCAGCTGCGTCAGCTGATTCTTTCTTAGCAGGCTTCGCGGCCGCGTCAGATGTATCCGCCTTAACAGGCTTTTTCTTCGATCTCTCTGAAGGATCCCCGCTGTAAGCGAAAGTCCCTGCGTCTACCTCAAGAGTCCGCTTGAGATCCTCAAATGTCTCTCCAAGAGCGGCATCATTGTTGGCAGTATCCGCAGTGATCGTTCTCCTGAGATCCGTCCCGGATTTCTGCTGTTCACGGCTGATAGCAGTCCTGTCAACGACCCTGGTGTCAGCACCTTTTCTCGGAGGCGCAGGCAGCTCATGATCGAGTCCTTCTATATTAAAAAGATCATCGGCATCGCCTTCACTGACTGCCTTATCGGCAGCTTCTGCTTCCGGCCTGCTTTTGCCGCTCTCTGCAGCCTTCCTTCTGCGGATGAGTTCGAGAATATCATCTCCCGCATCCAGATCAGGTTCGCCTGCAGGCACGTTAGCATTAGCACCGGCAATAGCAGCACCGGCGTTGTTATTGTCCGAAGTGACCTTTACTCCCTTGTTCTGTTCTTTGTTGTTCTTATCTTCTGACATTAGCTCATTTTCCCCAGCTAAAAAATTGCATATCAAAAAACTCCGGAGCGCAATACTCCGGAGACATTATACCACAATATATTGATAAGTAAAATCAATATGGTTCGATATTTCACTATATTTGGTGGTTTTTGATGGTTTACTGATAATTAATTATCGAAATATTCCTTGTAAAGTCGGCTTTACATTTTTGAAATATGCCCGTTTCTGCCGCAAACACGCTGTTTTCAGGCTTTCTTTCTGACGATCATACGCATCGAATTCAGAATGCATATCACGGCAACTCCGACATCAGCGAATACGGCCATCCACATATTGGCGATACCGATCGCGCCGAGCACCAGACAGGCGAATTTGACAAACAGAGCAAAAGCGATGTTTGCTTTGGATATGCCGATCGTTTTGCGCGCGATCCTGATCACCGCCGGTATCCTGTTCAGATTGTCATCCATGATGACGATATCCGCTGCTTCGATTGCGGCATCCGATCCGAGCGATCCCATCGCGATACCCACATCCGCTCTCGAAAGCACAGGCGCGTCGTTGATGCCATCCCCGATGAATCCCAGCTTGCGCTTAGGATCCTCACCGTTTCCGGAATCACGCAGCAGCTCTTCAAAGATACGCACCTTGTCCTGCGGGAGGAGTCCGGCTCTGTAATCAGTGATACCGAGTTTCTCAGCGACAGCCCCGGCCGCGCTCTCGGAGTCGCCTGTAAGCATCACGATCCTGCGGACACCCGCGGCGAGTATATCTCTGACAGCTTTGGCAGCCTCAGGTTTTGGCATATCTTCCACGATGATCGTGCCGATATACTTCCCGTCTCTGGCAACATAGCAGCTTGTGCCCGCGGCAAAAGCATCCTCCGGAAGATCTACACCCTGATCTGCCATGAATCCCCTGTTTCCCACAAGGATCTTCGAGCCGGCAACATCAGCGCTGATGCCCTTTCCGGCAAAATTCTCTTCGTTGCTGATCTCTGAAGGATCGAACGGGTCATTGCATGCCGCGACGATAGTACCGCCGATCGGGTGTGTCGAGCCCGACTCCGCGGCAGCAGCATATCGGAGGACATCCGTTTTCTTCGCGCCTTCTGCGGTGAGAATGCTGCTCACACGGAACTTGCCCTCAGTCAGCGTGCCTGTTTTGTCTGAAACAAGCGTATCGAGATTGGCCATCATCTCAAGGTAGTTGGAGCCCTTGACCAGAACACCTTCCTTTGACGCGGCGCCAATGCCCCCAAAGAAAGCCAGCGGCACCGAAATGACCAGCGCGCAAGGACACGAGATGACCAGGAACGTGCATGCTCTCAGCACCCATTTACCGAAATCGCCTGTAAAATCACCGGATATCAGCGGCGGCAGGAATGCCAGGATCAGGGCGCCTATAACGACTGCAGGTGTATAGTAACGCGCAAAACGCGTAATGAAATTCTCCGTACGCGATTTCTTCGCTGACGCGTTCTCGACCATTTCGAGGATCTGCATGACAGTGGAGTCATCATAGGCTTTGTCAGCTCTGACCCGCAGCAGATTATCGCCGTTGATGCATCCCGAAATGATCTGATCGCCGGCAGCGACTGCTCTCGGCATCGACTCGCCGGTAAGAGCTGAAGTATTGATGAGACCTTCTCCCTCGATGACTGTTCCGTCAGTCGGGATCTTTTCGCCCGGTTTGATCACAAGTATATCGCCGACTTCGATGTCATCGGGATCGATCTCCTCGACCGTACCGTCTTCGTTTTCCCTGTTGGCAAAATCCGGAGCGATGCTCATCAGATCCGTGATAGCGCCTCTCGACTTGCCGACCGCGTAACTCTGGAAGAATTCGCCGATCTGGTAGAAAAGCATTACAGCTACTGCTTCTTCAAGCTCTCCGCAGCCGTAAGCTCCTATAGTCGCAATTGTCATCAGCAAACACTCATCGAACATCTGCCCGTGCGCGATCCCGAGGAAGCACTTGCGGATAACATCATATCCGACCAGAAAATACGGCACCAGATACGCGATGATCATCCATATATTCTTAAAATCCGGATGCGGCAGCAGTCCTGTATGCTCACCTATCATCAGCACCGCGAACATTACGAGTGAAATGATGATGCGGATAAGATCTTTACGCTGCCTCTTTGTTAAACTTCCCATTTTATTTCTGTAAACTTCCTGTTTTATTTAAGACCGGCCTGTTTATTTAAGACCGGCCTGTTTTTAATAATGACCTGTTTATTTAAGAACGACCTGATTATTTAAGAACGACCTGGCAGTCCGGTTCGACTTTGGCAATGGCCTTGACTGCTTCCTCTACGACTTTATCGAATACTGCATCATCTGCCTCTATCATCATCTTCTGAGTCATGAAGCTAACCGAAGCATCAGTAACGCCATCGATATTCTTGATAGCTTCTTCCATTTTTGCAGCACAGTTTGCGCAGTCGAGGTCTACGAGTTTGAATTTCTTTTTCATTTCAGTTCTCCTTTGATTAC
>JBGUJM010000124.1:0-13458 GCA_045113935.1 Anaerovoracaceae bacterium | reverse complement strand
ATACAGCTTTGAATGCCACAGCATCCTTGTCCATGCCCTCCATGAATCTGCCGAGCAGGACCTCAGCCTCATCCCTGACACGGATATTCAGTGCTTCATGCTCAGCATATTTCTTCTTGCCGATCGTGTGATTGGCTACCATCATCAGAAGCGAAGCTCCCATCGCTGAACTCAGCGATGCTGCGGCTCCGCCGCCAGGGGTCGGCGCGCCCGACCCGAGCTTCTCAAGAAACTCCTTAACACTCTCATTCGCAAAACTGTTCTCTGCCATTTTTTCTCTCCTTATCTGAAGTATCTGACTGCGCTGTCGAACATCTTCATGAAGTAATCACCTTCAACATTCTTATACAGCCCTTCTCCTACTCTCTCGGCGTGAGCCATCTTGCCGAAAACTCTGCCGTCAGGCGATGTGATACCCTCGATTGCCATCATGGATCCATTCGGGTTGAATCTGATATCGCTGCTTGCGTTGCCGTCGAGATCAACATACTGAGTCGCGATCTGCCCTGTAACAGAGAGTTTTCTGATCAGCTCCTCGTCAGCAAGGAATCTTCCCTCGCCATGCGATACAGGTGCCGAGTAGATATCGCCGACCTTGGTGAATCTCAGCCAAGGTGACTTGTTCGAAGCGACCCTGACTCTGACGATCCTCGACTGGTGACTTGCGATGGTGTTGTAAGTCAGCGTCGGGCTGTTTTCATCAGTATCAATGATCTTACCGTAAGGCACGAGTCCCAGTTTGATAAGAGCCTGGAATCCGTTACATATTCCGCACATCAGACCGTCTCTGTGGTCAAGCAGGTCAGTAACCGCGTCTTTGATCTCCGCGTTGCGGAAGAACGCCGTGATGAACTTGGCCGATCCGTCCGGCTCGTCTCCTCCGGAGAAGCCACCCGGAATGAATACCATCTGGGAATCCTTGAGCTGGTGCGCAAAACGCTCTACCGACTCCCTGATATCCTCTGATGACCTGTTTCTGATGACCATGATCTCCGGTCTCGCGCCTGCTTCTCTGAACGCACGCGCGCTGTCATACTCGCAGTTGGTTCCCGGGAACACAGGGATCAGCACCTTAGGCTCCGCTTTCTTGAAGATCGGAGTATGCCAGCCCTTGTTCCTGTAACTCAGATTCTTCACCAGTCCGGTCTTGTTGTCTACATTATTAGGGAAAACGCTTTCCAGCTTGCCTTCATAATTGAAGAGCAGATCGCCGATGGATACGCTCTCGCCGTTCCATGTGATCAGGTGCCTGTCAGTCGTGTATCCGAGAACTCTGACATCAACGCCCCTGCCGAACCTCACATCTTCATCTGTCAGTTCGAGAATGATGCTGCCATAGTTGTATCCGAACATCTCATCGAGAGTCAGAGAGTCCGCTCTCTCAGCATCCGTCGCGCCGTCTTTGCTGATGTAGTCAAATCCGATGCCATTGCCGTAGGACATCTTCATGATTGCTTCCGCGATACCGCCTATTCCAGGTGTATATGCAGCCGCAACCTTTCCTGTCCTCATCATGACAGCAGCTTTCTCCCAGACTCTGAGCAGCGACTGCGGTCTCGGCAGATCAGCTCCGACTCCGGAATTGTCCTGCTCGAGATCCGGACTCAGCATGACGACCTTGTGACCGGCCGCCTTGAACTCAGGTGAGATGATGTCCTGTACTTTGCCCATAGTGACAGCAAAAGATATCAGTGTCGGCGGTACATCGATGTCCTCGAACGTTCCGCTCATGGAATCCTTGCCGCCTATCGATCCGATGCCGAGACCCATCTGGGCTTCAAAGGCTCCGAGCAGGGCTGCCAGCGGCAGGCCCCATCTCTCAGAATCCTTCCTCGGTGACGGGAAGTATTCCTGGAATGAGAGGTAAATGTCGTTAAGATCCGCGCCTGTCGCGATCAGCTTTGCGATGGACTCGACCACAGCCAGATAGGATCCGTGGTAAGGAGATGCCGAAGCAGTATACGGGTTGTATCCCCATGACATGATCGAGCAGTCATCAGTATGTCCCTTCTCCAGAGGGATCTTGTGTACCATTGCCTGGATCGGAGTCAGCTGGTTACGTCCTCCGAACGGCATCAGCACAGTGCCGGCGCCGATAGTCGAATCGAATCTCTCGGACAGGCCCCTCTTGGAACAAGTGTTGAGATCCTGCGCGGTCTTCATATACAGACCGGTAAAATCAGCTCTTGCTGCTGCAGCTTCCTCTGCGTCATCGTCATACTTCGCTTCTTCAGGCGCGTACGCGCCGCTTTCCGTGTATTTATGATATAAGCTGGTTTCCTGCCAGTTGCCCGGCGCCTTCGGAGCGATGCTGATATGCTTGTCAGCACCGTTTGAATTCAGGAATTCTCTGCTGATATCTACTATCTTATTGCCGTTCCAGTTCATGACCAGTCTCGGTTCCTCAGTCACGACCGCGACCTGTACGCACTGGAGGTTCTCCTGCGCGGCGAGGCTCATGAAGAGGTATTTATCTTCCGGACCGACAACACATGCCATTCTCTCCTGGGACTCGGAGATAGCGAGTTCAGTGCCGTCAAGGCCGTCATATTTCTTAGGAACAGCATCGAGGTCGATCTCAAGGCCGTCTGCAAGCTCTCCGATAGCTACGCTCACTCCGCCCGCGCCGAAATCATTGCACCTCTTGATCAGACGCGTTGCGTCTCCGTTGCGGAACAGTCTCTGGATCTTGCGTTCTTCAGGCGCGTTGCCCTTCTGCACTTCGGCGCCGCATGTCTCGACCGAATGCGCGTCATGTGCTTTGGATGAACCTGTTGCGCCGCCTATACCATCGCGCCCGGTCGAGCCGCCAAGCAGCAGCACTACATCGCCCGGCACCGGCCGCTCTCTCCTGACATTGAATGCCGGAGCGGCCGCCATAACGGCGCCGACCTCCATCCTTTTGGCCGCATAGCCCGGATGGTAGATCTCGTCAACGATACCGGTGCACAGTCCGATCTGGTTGCCATAGCTCGAATAACCCTTCGCGGCTGTCGTCGTGATCGATCTCTGAGGCAGCTTGCCCGGCAGAGTCTCCGAAACAGGCTGCAGCGGATCAGCTGCGCCCGTAACTCTCATTGCCGAATAAGCATAAGCTCTCCCGCTCAGCGGGTCTCTGATACATCCGCCGAGGCACGTTGCCGCTCCGCCGAACGGCTCGATCTCTGTCGGATGGTTGTGTGTTTCATTCTTGAACAGGAGGAGCCATGGTTCGCTCTCCCCGTTGACCTCAACATTGATCTTGACGGTGCATGCGTTGATCTCCTCGGACTCGTCGAGTTTGTCGAGTCTGCCGAGTCTTCTGAGATACTTGACCGCGATCGTTGCCAGGTCCATGAGGCATACCGGTTTGGTGCGTCCGAGCACCTCGCGCGTCTTGATATAGTCTTCGTAGGCATTCTGCAGGACTTCATCTTCAAATTCGACATCATCGATCACGGTGCCGAAAGTCGTATGCCTGCAGTGATCGGACCAGTATGTGTCGATCATTCTGAGCTCTGTGATGGTCGGATTCCTCTGCTCGACGTCACGGAAATAGTTTCTGCACATAGCGAGGTCAGCCTCGTCCATAGCAAGTCCCATATTCCTGATAAACGCCCCGAGCTGATCATCGAACATGTATGTGAATCCCAGCACAGTCTCAACAGTCTCCGGGATATCATAGCTGAGCCTGAGTGTCGCCGGCATATCCAGCATCGCTTCTCTCGTCTCGACCGGATTGATCACATAACCTTTGATGGCTGAAATATCCTCGTCACTCAGGGATCCGTACAGCACATAGACTCTCGCGAATTTCACCCTCGGCCTGTCACCCTGAGAGAGGATCTGAATGCACTGCTCTGCTGAGTCAGCTCTCTGGTCAAACTGCCCCGGAAGGGCTTCCACCGCGAAAACGCAGGCTGCGTCACTGATGCCGCCATTCAGCTCTTCAAGAGATCCCCCCGTGTTGTCAAGCTGAGGTTCTGCAAAAACTTTGTACCTGCAGTCCTCGAACAGTTCCGGGTCGATATTCTCCGCGTCATATCTGTTGATGACCCTGACGTCCTCAAGACCGCTGATCCCAAGCAGCGTCCTCGCGTCGCTCTTCAGAGCTGCAGCCTCATTCGCCAGCTCCGGTTTCTTCTCTACATAGATTCTGTAAACCATATCTGCTCTCCCGTTATCAGTTTATTATGTACAGCGTTATGCTATCTGCCTGCTCTCAATGCCTTCTGCCCGATGTCGACTCTGTAGTATTTATTGGCAAAATCGATCTGATCGAGCATGTCATACGACGCGCCAATGGCTTCTTTGAGCGTCGGCCTTACAGCCGTCACGCCCAGAACTCTGCCTCCCGAAGTCAGCAGTTTACCGTCTTCTTCCACTGCGCCTGCAATATATACATTCGGCAGTATTTCTTCCGGCATCGTTATCTCGTAACCCTTTTCATAGCTGACCGGGTAGCCGTCCGAAGCCGCGATCACGCAGCACGCATACTCATCCGACCATTTCACCTCGATCTCGCTCAGTCTCTCTTCTGTTACAGCCTTCATGACCGTCAGCAGATCCGTCTCAAGCAGAGGCAGCACGACCTGTGCCTCCGGATCGCCGAATCTGCAGTTATATTCTATTACCTTCGGCCCGTCTTTGGTGATCATCAGGCCGAAATACAGGCATCCTTTGAATGTCCTGCCCTCTTCATTCATCGCGCGGATCGTCGGCAGGAAGATTTCTTCCATGCATCTTGCCGCTACCTCTTCCGTATAGTAAGGATTCGGCGCGATCGTGCCCATACCGCCCGTGTTCAGTCCCGTGCCGCCGTCTCCGGCACGTTTGTGATCCATCGAGCTGATCATCGGGATGACAGTCTTGCCGTCGGTAAAACTAAGCACGGTTACTTCAGGACCTTCGAGGAATTCCTCGATAACGATCCTGTCCCCGCTCTTGCCGAATTTATGATCGTGCATCATTTCCCTGACAGCTTCCTGCGCTTCATGTCTTTTCTCCGCGATGATGACGCCCTTGCCGAGCGCCAGACCGTCGGCCTTGATGACTGTCGGTATCGGTGCTGTTTCAAGGTAATACAGCGCGTCCTCCATGTCCTCAAATGTCTGATATCTCGCAGTCGGGATGCCGTACTTCTTCATGAGGTTCTTGGAGAAGACCTTGCTGCCCTCGATCACGGCCGCTTTGGCATCAGGCCCGAAACACGGGATCCCGATATTCGTAAGCGCATCGACACACCCCATGACCAGGGGATCATCCGGCGCAACGACCGCATAATCCGGGCGCGCTTTTTTGGCAAAATCCACGATGCCTTCAATATCCGTCGCTTTGACCGGAACGCACTCGGCATCCATTGCGATGCCGCCGTTGCCCGGCAGAGCATAGATCTTATCAACTTCGCTGTTCTCTCTCAGTTTCTTGATGATGGCGTGCTCTCTGCCGCCGCCGCCGACTACGAGAATGTTCATATCAGTACCCCTCTTTATGTCAATGATGGAAAAGTCTCATTCCGGTGAATGCCATTGCGATGCCGAGCTTGTTACAGCAGTCGATGACATCCTCGTCTCTGATCGAGCCGCCCGGCTGAGCTATATAGCTGACGCCGCTCGCAGCTGCTCTCTGCACGTTGTCGTAGAATGGGAAGAAAGCATCAGAGCCGCAGCTCACCCCCCTGATGGTGTCGAGATATGCTCTCTGCTCTTCGTCAGTGAACCTCTCCGGCTGCTCGGTAAAATACTTCTGCCACACGCCTTCCGCGCAGCAGTCCTCTTCATTCTTATTGATATATGCGTCGATGACATTGTCTCTGTCAGGACGTCTGATCTCTTTCTTAAATGGAAGTCCGAGCACTTTGTCATGCTGGCGGAGGAACCATGTATCCGCCTTGCCGCCCGCGAGCCTCGTGCAGTGGACTCTCGACTGCTGACCCGCTCCGACTCCGATCGCCTGGCCGTCATAAGCATAGCAGACTGAATTCGACTGGGTGTACTTGAGCGTGATCAGAGCAACGATGAGATCGCGGACTGCCTCCTCAGGCAGGTCCTTTTTCTCTGTCACAACGTTAGCCAGCAAGTCCCTGCTGATTTTGAAGAAATTATGGCCCTGTTCAAACGTGACTCCGAACACCTGCTTGGTCTCCTTCTCCGGAGGCATATAGTCAGGATCGATCTTCACGATATTGTAACCGCCGTTTTTCTTTTTGCGCAGCATCTCCAGAGCCTCTTCCGTATAGCCCGGCGCGATGACACCGTCGGATACTTCTCTCTTAATGAGACGGGCTGTTGTTGCGTCGCACTCATCGGAAAGAGCGATCCAGTCGCCGAAGGAGCACATTCTGTCCGTTCCTCTGGCTCTTGCATACGCGCAAGCGAGAGGTGAGTCATCGAGGCCCTTGATGTCATCAACAAAACATGCCTTCTTGAGCTTGTCAGGCAACACCGTTCCGACAGCGGCGCTGGTCGGGCTGACATGCTTGAAAGAAGCCGCTGCCGGCATGCCGAGAGCTTCTTTGAGTTCCTTCACAAGCTGCCAGGAATTCAGCGCGTCGAGAAAATTGATGTATCCCGGACGGCCGTTCAGTACCTCGAGCGGCAGGTCCGAACCGTCCGCCATATAGATGCGGGCAGGTTTCTGATTAGGGTTGCAGCCATATTTCAGTTCAAATTCTTTCATAAATCTCCCTTCCTGATACACCAGCTGTTACTTCGTGTTCTTATTGAAGAGTCTGCTCTCCGTCTCTCCGCTGAGCAGATCTGTATATCTTACATAGAGTGAGATCTTGTTGTCTTCATCAAGAGCCTCCCAGATCTCGCCGGCAAGCTCATCGATGCTGTCCGGAATAGACACACGGGTCGGCTCTCCTGCAAATGTCGGCAGCGGATTGCCGTCACACTCATATGTATGGATGAAGTGTCCGAGACCCGGCAGCGGGCTGTAATCGAACCCGTACCTGTTACAGGCCGATCCTTCAGCGTCGGCGCTCTTCAGGATGCTCATCCTGTACCGGAATCCGTTCTTGTTATCAAACTCCAGGTCTGCGCTGATCCTCGGGGTGAAATTCGGAGCGTCAGGCTCAAAGCATCTTGTCTCGAGGGCTTCATAGAAGGTTCCCCCTTCAAGCAGCCTGAACGCGATCGTATCTGTCTGGTCTCCGTTGGTCACGACCAGATGGTTGTTCACATTCCTGACCGCCGCGTAGATGATGAGGCTCGGGTCCTCGAGCTTTGACACATCGAATGGTTCAGTGTAAACAGCGCCGTCCCTGACACTGAATACTCTGTTCCTCGAGTTGACCGATCTGCCCATGATGAAATAGGCAATGACTGCTTTGGACCCGTCCGGGGTCTCACCGACCACGATGCCGCGTCCCGGATAGGCATTGCCCTCTACCGCTTCACTGAATTTCTGCACTTTGTAATTATCCATATCCATAAAACCTTTCCGCAAACCGTTATCCGCGCATCCTGTCGCAGAGCTCGCTGACCGCAGCCGGCAGAATCACCCACTCGGCCTGCTCCATCACGCGCTTCTGCAGCACCTCCGGCGTATCGCCCGGCAGCACTTCGACTGCCTTTTGCCGGATGATCTCTCCTCCGTCGGCCACTTCATTGACAAAATGCACAGTGGCTCCTGTGAGTTTGACGCCGCGTTCCAGCGCCGCTTCGTGAGGGACGATTCCGTAGAACCCTTCCCCGCAGAAAGCAGGGATGAGTGACGGATGGATGTTGACGATCCTGTGATCATATCTGCGGACAAAATCCTCACTCAGTATGTTGAGGAATCCCGCCAGTACGATCAGGTCCACACGCTCTTCTTCCAGAAGTTCGATCATCCTTGCCTCGAAACCTTCCTGACCGCCGCAGGCCTTGCGTGTTACGATCTCGGCTCTGATCCCTGCGAGTTTTGCCCGCTCGGCCGCATACGCGCTCTTCCTGTTGCATATGACAAGCACGATCTCCCCGTTTTCTATTTTGCCTGAATGCTCTGCGTCGATGAGTGCCTGCAGGTTGGTCCCGCCTCCGCTCGCCAGCACAGCGATCCTTATTTTCTCTCTCATAATTATGACTCCGGAAATGTATCAGTGACGTCCGTCCATCTGGTGTATCTAGATGATCTCGATCTTTTCTGTTGACATTGTGATCTCGCCGATGATGTATGGGTCTTCTCCGTTCTCTCTGAGTATCCTGATCGAGCGCTCCGCATCCTCCGGTGAGACGATGATCGACATTCCAACGCCCATGTTGAACGTATTGAACATGTCGTGCTCGCTGATGCCGCCTACCTCCCGGATCATATCGAAGACCGGCAGCACTTTGACAGCATCCTTCCGGATCTTCGCGCCGAGTCCGGCCGGGATACTCCTCGGGATATTCTCGTAGAACCCGCCTCCTGTGATGTGGGAGATCCCTTTGACATGAACTTCTTCGAGAAGCGCCAGTACCGGCCTGACATAGATCTTAGTCGGCTCAAGCAGCGCCTCTCCCAGTGATCTTCCGCCGAGCATGGTGTTGCCCGCGGTCAGAGCCTTCATATCCGGCTTCTCAAGGTTGAAGACTTTGCGGACGAGTGAGAACCCATTTGAATGGACTCCGCTCGACGGCAGCGCGATCACGATATCGCCTGCTGCCATCCTGGTGTTGTCTATGATCCTGCTCTTGTCGACCACACCGGTGACATATCCCGCAAGGTCATACTCATCCGCAGGATAGAAACCCGGCATCTCAGCAGTCTCTCCGCCGATCAGGGCAGCGCCTGCCTGTACACAGCCTTCGCATACTCCGGCAACGATCTGCTCGATCCTCTCCGGAACATTTTTGCCGCATGCAATATAGTCCAGGAAAAACAGAGGCTTTGCGCCCGCGCAGATGACGTCATTGACGCACATAGCCACGCAGTCGATACCGATCGTGTCGTGCTTGTCCAGCAGGAAAGCCAGCTTGAGCTTAGTGCCCACTCCGTCAGTCCCGCTCACCAGTACAGGGTGCTCGATTCCCTCAAGGTCCAGCTCAAAAAGTCCGCCGAATCCTCCTACGCCTCCCATGACTCCCGGGATCACCGTCCTCGCGATGTGGCTCTTCATGAGCTCGACTGCTCTGTATCCTGCAGTTATATCCACTCCGGCAGCAGCATAGCTGTCAGATCTTGATTTTGTGTTCATTCCTACCTCGCTGTGTTATCAAGTTATGTGCCTCACACTTTTTGCTTCTTTTAAACGCGAAAACGTGACCGGCGCCCGGCACAGCCGGATCCGATCACATTTATTTTACCATAATATCCAGTGTTTCTCTGTGAAGGATTATTAATAATCAATCTCCCGCGGCCGCCAGCTGTCCGGTCTTCAGACAGTGAGACCTTCCTTCCGGAGCATCCTATTCCTCTCCGGTCCAGCAATATGTGCAGAGCTTACATCTGTCGATCCCGATCGCTTCAATGACGCCGTCGAGAGTCTGGAACTCGAGCGAATCGAAGCCCATCTTCTCCGCGATTGCGCGGCGGAGCTTTTTGCCCCGTTCCGTAGAAGCGTCAGCGTACTCGTCCAGATGCTTCATTCCCTCAGCGCCCTCAAGTTCAGCGATCGTCCTTCTTGACAGCAGGTCCATGTCGCTGTTGTTCCTCGAGAAGTTGAGGTACTTGCAGGCATACATGATAGGCGGACAGGCCGATCTCATATGAACGGCTTCCGCGCCGTTGTCATAGAGGAACTCGACAGTCTCTCTGAGTTGTGTGCCCCGCACGATCGAGTCATCGACAAACAGGAGTTTCTGCCCTTTGATAAGCTCGGTCACCGGGATCTGCTTCATCTTGGCTACCTTATTGCGCTCCTCCTGCGTCGTCGGCATGAAACTCCTGGCCCATGTCGGTGTATACTTGATGAACGCGCGGGCAAAAGGCGTATGTGTCTCGTTGGAATACCCGATGGCATGCGGTGTGCCGCTGTCCGGCACGCCTCCGACATAGTCCACATTATCAAGATCGAATCCATTGGCTATATCGTTCCTCGCCAGGATCCTGCCGTTCCGGTACCTCATCACCTCGACATTTACCCCCTCATAAGTGGTGGTCGGGTAGCCATAGTAACTCCAGAGGAACGCGCAGATCTTCATCTCTTTACCCGGGGCAGCAAGCTGTGTGATCCCGTCAGGCGAAAGCTCGACGATCTCTCCCGGTCCGAGGTCTCTCTGCTCCTCATATCCCATTTTGGACAGTGTATATGACTCAAACGCCACAGCAGCGGAATGCTCGCCGACACCGACTCTGACAGGAAGTCTTCCCAGCGGATCACGCGCGGCAATAATATTGCCGCCCTCTTTGAGGATGAGAATAGAGGAAGTCCCGTCGATCATTTTCTGGGCATGCCTGATTCCCTCGACCAGATCATCCTTGTCGGAAATAAGAGCTGCCACCAGTTCTGTCTGGTTGATCTTGCCGCCTGTCTTGGCTTCGAGGTGACCGTGCGCGCGCCTGAGCACGTGATCGATCATCTCATCGCGGTTGTTGATGATGCCTGTCGTCGATATGGCAAAAGTCCCGCTGACAGATCTGAACAGCAGCGGCTGCGGATCCATATCACTGATGCATCCGATAGCTGCCGTTCCGCTCATCTTGTTCACGATGCCTTCGAACTTTGTTCTGAAAGGCGCGTTTTCTATATTATGGATCTCTCTCTGGAATCCTGTCTCCGGATCGTATGCGGCAATACCGCCTCTTCTGGTCCCGAGATGCGAGTGATAATCGGTACCGAAATACACGTCCAGTATGCAGTCTTCTCTTGAGGTAATTCCGAAAAAGCCTCCCATAAGGCCTCCTATTAATTTTCTGCGAAGAAGAGTTCGTTCAGCTTGAGCGGCTCGATGTACTCACCGTCTTTGTAAACTCTCATGTTGCCGCTTGCGATCTCGTCGATGAGCATCACTTTTCCGTCAGCATCATAGCCGAACTCAAACTTGATGTCATAGAGATCGAGACCCTTTTCCTTCATGTCATCAGCAACGATCTTTGTGATCTTCTGAGTCATGTCTCTGAGATCATCATACTGCTCTGCAGTCATGACACCGAGTACAACCAGTCCGTCTTTGGTTACGAGCGGATCACCGAGAGCGTCATTCTTGAAAGTGGTCTCAACGTATGCAGGGAGCTCTGTGCCCGGCTCGATGTACTCGCCGTATCTTCTGATGAAACTGCCTACAGCTCTGAGTCTGCAGATGACCTCAAGACCGTGTCCGAACACCTTGGCAGGCTTTACTTCCATAGTAGTATCCTCGAAGTTGGCCTTGACGAAGTGAGTCCTGATTCCCGCCTCGTTGATCTTCTTGAAATAGTAGTCAGTCATCTGGAGGTTGATGTCGCCGACTCCTTCGATAGTCAGTCCGATAGAATTCTCACCCGGATCGAACTTTCCGTCTTTGCCCGTAACATCATCCTTGAACTTCAGCAGATAGTTGCCGTTCTCCAGCTCAAATACGTTCTTGGTCTTTCCTGTGTAAACAAGTTTCATAGCAGATCTCCTTTTTCCCATTTATGCTTAATTATTTGATTATCATTATCAGTCTCTGACTCTCTTCATGATGCCCTCATCCTTGACGAGCACTGCTTCGGCCTCGGCCGATCTCCTCGCATCGAGTGTCGACGCGAGATCATCATCGGACAGGGCCAGCATCTCTGCCGCGAGCAAAGCGGCATTTTTGCCTCCGTCGATGGCTACTGTAGCTACCGGGATCCCGCTCGGCATCATAACGGTCGAGAGGAGCGCATCCATACCGTCCAGCGCAGCACTCCTGCAAGGCACTCCGATGACAGGCAGCGTCGTATTAGCTGCGATGGCTCCGGCCAGATGCGCCGCCATTCCCGCGAAAGCGATGATGACTCCGAACCCCTCTTCTCTTGCGGCAAGCGTCCACGCCCTCGCCTCAGCGGGTGTCCTGTGCGCGGAAAAAACATGTGCTTCATAAGGTATTCCCAGTTCATCGAGAACTGCTGCAGCTTTTTTCACTACCGGCAGATCGCTGTCACTTCCCATGATCAGTCCGACTTTTTTCATAATGGCACCTCTCATATTTCCTTTGCTGATGTGCTGTGCAGATCAATATGCCATGTCCGCATCCGGCGCAAAATCAATCCGTTCCGCAAAAATACACGGCAAAACAAAATGCATTCCAATTGTCGCACTTTGCCGGTTATAATTCAAATATTTCCGGCCTTTTCCTGCTATGTTCTATCCTTTATACACTTTCCGTTCGGCTATATCCGACCTTTTATCCTGCATTTTCTGATTCTGTTCGGAAATCACTGTTTCATCCGGCGAAGGCATCACATAAGTCATACGCTCGTCTGTCTCTGAGACATCACCTGCAGCTGTATGGACTTCCGGAACAGGCGGAATCATCACTTCAGACGCCAGACTGTCCAGGACAAGAGTTGCTCTCGCATCATTCATCAGAGAGTCTTCCGTCTGGCTCTCCAGTTCATCAATGATATCGAAGTCGCTGTCATTTCCGGCCGCAGGATCCGGACTGCCTGCTGTGGCCAGGCTGTCCTCGCCCGGTACCAGCACCTGATCATCGTCTGCGGCAAACAAATGTCTGCCGTCTCCGGAATAGGCGATCGTTGCAGCCTTAGCTTTACTTCCGGATGCCATCGCGCTTTTAGCCTTTTCTCTCAGATCCGGGACCTCTGCTGTCTTTTCTTCCTTAGCGGCCAGTTCTCCTATCACATCAAGGCCTTCTCTGGCAAGATTCTTAGCAGAGTCTTTCTTCTCTCTGAAGTATCCCGTAAAAGACTTCTGCTGCCTGGCTATCTCATTCTTTTTTTTTAGCGCCTCCCGCTCTGCGCGGCGGGCACGTTCTCTGTCATCAGGTCCCCGGAAGGCGCTGACGATCAGCTGGAATATTCCGCGTATTACGGCGAACACGAGAAAGAATATCAGGAAGCCTGCCACTCCCGAAGCCATATCATCCGCATCCACCTGTCCTGTCCCGGAGAACCATTGCCCGATCTCGATGGCAAAAGTGATAACAAGCACCAGCGTAAATGTGTACAACCAGGAGATGACCATGGTATGTCCCGTTTCCGCCAGAAGTTTGAAGACTGGGTATGTCACGAAGATCATGAGCATCCCGGCGACGCCTATTACGATAAAATGCAGCTGCTTGTCATCGAAATACCAGCCCCCCGCATTGTTCAGGTTGAGGAGGTGGTCATGGACCTCAGCTACCCAGTAAATCATCTTATATAGTAAATCAACCATTTGATATCATTCTCACTTTCCATATAGTTTTATCTGCCGCCCGAGGGCACACGTGGTGATATTATATACAATTACATCCCTGTTATGTGTTGATTCTTAGTATTTTTTAAGCAAAGTAAAAGGAACCGGATCTTCTCCGGTTCCTCAGACCGTAGACAAAGTCCTTTTTCAGGCATTCGCCTGAAGGAGGGCTTTTCTCATTCGCGAATTAAATTGGCTGCAGGAAAATC
>JBGUJM010000123.1:0-1615 GCA_045113935.1 Anaerovoracaceae bacterium | reverse complement strand
ACAGCGAACTCGGAGTGACGGGAAGCGCCGATGAAGAAGCAGTCACATGGGCCTATGACAGCAGCAAACAGAGTCTGTACGCAGCCGACGCGGATGAAGCCGCGTATATGGTCTACGATGAAGGCTTCGAGGCATCGGAAACAGGCGACGGAGTCTATCTGTATGTAGAGACAGAGATAGCGGATACAGAGGACGAGGACGTTGTCAGTGACAGCGATCCGCCTGAAGAAGAGGCAGCAGAAGAGACCGGCAGCGTCGAAGACAGCGACGTCGTGGATGGAGAGCCATCCGATGCAGAAGCAGTTGAAGACAGTGATGAGGCTGAAGAAGAAGTCCCGCTGACGAAGGAGTCGGCAGGAACCGCCAAGGCAGCGAAGCCGGAAGGTACCAGCGTCCTTACGTTCTCTTCAGATGTACATAATACGTCCGGGAACTCCTCTGCGAACCGTTTAGCTACATGGATCGATAATGTCGAGAGCGAATATGGCGCTATAGATGTGATGGCCTTCGGAGGAGACATGGCGGGAGCAGGAGCTTCAGGCTACTGGGATCTTGCGCAGGCCGACATGGACCGACTCGCTGACAAAGACGTGGACGGTGTTTATACGACAGGCAATCATGAGTACAGTTATGGAGGCGATTTCAGTTACACCTCCTATACCAATGGATCATACTCGTCGACCGAGACCAAGGGACAGTTTGAGATCAACAAAGAAGCGGCAGTCGGAAGCAATTACCGTATCTACTGCCTTGGATCTGTCAGCAGCAGTTCAAGTTATGCCAATCAGATATCGTCGCTTACATCATATCTGAACAATGCAGGGAATGATAAACCGATCTTTATCATCACACATTTCCCACTGCATTATTATAACAGCAGAACCACCAGCAGCGCGTCAGATGTGATCGATGTACTGAATAATGCTGTGGCTGCCAACGGGCAGAAGATCGTATTCCTGTGGGGTCACAATCATACGATGTCCGATACATACTATGATTATATTTACAGACCTGGCGACAGCATACCGACATCATCTTCCGGCAGCAGTAAAGAAATAAACTTCTACTATGGCGCAGCCGGATGCATGAGTGACAGTGATTACGGGGCCGGCAGCGGATATGTAAAGGGCAAAGGACTCGTAGTAACGATCAACAGCAAGAACCAGCTTTCATTCACATATTGCAACGCAAACGGAACCGATGTTTCTGAAGGAGGCACATTCACCGAGCAGGATCCAGTTCCGGTTACGGGCATGAGCATCGATGAAGGTGAGAATGTCAGCGTAGAAGCCGGGAAGACAGTTCAGCTCCATATAACAGTAGAGCCGGCGGATGCTACTGTCAGGACTGCGTCCTGGAGCAGCAGCGACACATCAGTAGCTACGGTTGATTCGAGCGGCAAAGTAAGAGGTGTTTCTGCAGGAACGGCAACGATCACCGCTACACTGAACGACACGACGACCAGAGGCGTGTTCACCGACAGCGTCGAGGTCACTGTTACACCTCGCAGCGGCAATGATCCGATGTATGTGCTGACAGACACACTGGAGCCGGGAAAGAACTACATCATTGCCAATAAGAACTCCGGCGAAGCATATGCTTTGACGAACAATAA
>JBGUJM010000122.1:0-17388 GCA_045113935.1 Anaerovoracaceae bacterium | reverse complement strand
GATCAAGAACACGACCAAGGGACTCGAGGTCAACCGCAAGGGAGGCATCGTAGTCAACGAGGACGGACTGACATCACGCGAAGGCGTATACGCCGGCGGTGACGCAGTCACAGGAGCAGCTACAGTTATCTCGGCAATGGGCGCAGGCAAACTCGCCGCCGCATCCATCGACGAATATCTTTCAAAGTAGTACATTTCAATAAGTGATTGTGCAGATCTATTTGTCATACCGCTTTATTCGTGGCGGTATGGCAAATAGTTTCTGCATATTATGAGAACGGACATTGTTCTGCTGGATTCAATATAGATTGTTTAAGGAGATGCCGAATGAAAGTCAAAGATATCGTGAACAATATCGAACTGGACCTTAATAGAGATGAGCTAATTCAGAAAATGAAGGATGGGCGCCAGGTTGATCTCATATTGAAAGAAAAGAAGACTGATGATATAGGATATCTCACATGGGATATGGAACAATGGAGCACTGTAGACGGGAAGCGTTATATAAGAACATACCAGCTGGACGGCCGGGTATTAAGTGAATATACATCACACAATATATATGACCTGAAGGCATATTTTATGCCGGATGAAGCTTCAGGTGTACAGCTCAGTTGATTGAAAGAAGCGGAAGCCTTACTGATAATTCAGGCTTCCGTTTATTTATTATTTAAAACAGAATTCTGTTGCAATTATACTTTTTCACGGATATGCTATGGAAAGGGTATAATAATGAAAGAATTGAGCATATGGGAAACGGAAAAACGGATTAGAATAACTTATATATAAAGAAAGAGATGGGGGTTTATCTTTCCGTCTCTTTTACATTATTTTGTTGACGAAAACGATCATGTATCCTGCACATGAGTAAACGGAAGGAGTTTGAAGTGCGATTCGGAATCTGTACACTGGATGAATTTGAATTAAAGGGCAAAACGGTGCTCTGCCGCGTAGATATGAATCAGCCGGTAGACCGGGAGAATGATTCTCTGAAAAGCACGGCGAGGATCGAGGCGTGTGCTCCGACCCTGAAGGAAATCTCTGATGCCGGCGCAAAACTGGTGGTAATGGCACATCAGGGAAGCGATATAGAATATGAAAACTTCTATAACACGAGACCTCATGCCAAAGTGCTGGAGGGATTACTCGGAAGGGAGGTCAAGTGGATCGATGATGTCTGCGGACCTGCAGCGCGTGAAGCTATCTCGATACTGAAAGAGGGAGAGATCCTGCTGCTGGATAATGTACGTTTTTGCTCAGAGGAGCAGACCCTGTTTGAGATGAAGCTCAAGCTGACTCACGAGCAGCAGGCGAAGACACAGGTCGTCAGCAGGCTCGCTCCGCTTGGAGATCTCTATGTCTGTGACGCGTTCGCTGCTTCGCACAGAGATCAGCCGACACTCTGCGGATTTGAACAGGTCATGCCGTCAGCCATGGGAAGACTGTTCGAGAAGGAATATGTCGTCATCTCCGAACTGATGGAATCACCGGCGAAGCCATGCGTCTTCGTATTGGGGGGATCCAAGATCTCGGACGCTTTCATCATGATGGAGACCGTCCTCGGAAAAGGTACAGCAGACAAAGTCCTTACCGGCGGACTGGTGGGAAATATCCTTCTGTATGCTGCCGGACAGGATATCGGCAAGGGAAGCGTGGATCATATCTATGCAAAAAATTACGAAGACTTTATCCCTAAGGCAAAGAAGTTGTATGATAAGTACGGTGATAAGATCGTTCTTCCTTCTGACCTGGGATATGTGGAAAACGGTGAAAGAAAAGAGTGTCTGATCAGTGATGTGCCGCAATCGATCAGCGCAGTCGATATCGGATCAGAAACTATTAAGATATATCAGAAGTACATCGCGGATGCTGAGACAGTATTTGTCAATGGCCCGATGGGCGTATTTGAGGAAAAGCCGAGTGAAGCAGGTACAAAAGCTGTTTTTGAGGCTCTGGCGGACACGAAGGCGTATACGGTCGTCGGTGGAGGAGACAGCGTGACGGCGGCAAGAAAATACAAGGTTGCAGACAAACTGGGATATGTCTGCACCGGAGGCGGAGCTCTCATCCGATTCCTTACAGGTGAGGAACTTCCGGTCGTAAAGGCTCTGCGTCATGCAGGGCAGGTTTTCGGCCCGGAAAAGCAGTAGACAGGAGAAAGGGCCGTTATGAAATTATCATTTGGATACGGAGAAGGCTTTCAGGAAGTTGAAGTTCCTGAAAAGAATCTGATCGCTACACTGACAGCTAACGAGATGGAGCATGAGAGGACCGGGGAGGATGCGGTACGCTACGCCCTTGCCCATCCGATCGGGAAGGGTCTTCTGAGAGACGAGGTGCATGCAGGAGAAAAGATCGCAGTCATCACCAGCGACATCTCACGGCCGTTGCCAAGCTATGATGTCATTCCTGCGGTGCTGGATGAACTGTCCGCAGCAGGGATCCCGGACGAAGACATCACCGTAGTCTTTGCCCTCGGGTCACATCGCAGGCAGACTGAAGCTGAAATGCGTCATCTGGTAGGAGATGCTGTCTATGACCGCGTCAGATGTGTTGATTCCGACCCTGATGATTGTATCCATCTTGGCAGGACAACCGCCGGGACACCGCTCGACATCACCAGAGTCGTCGCAGAGGCGGACAGACGCATATGCCTCGGGAATATAGAATTCCATTATTTTGCCGGCTATTCAGGCGGCGTCAAGGCGATTATGCCCGGCGCATCTACCCCTGAAGCCATTCAGGCCAATCACAGCATGATGGTATCTCCGGATGCGTGCGCAGGCAGGCTGGAAGGCAATCCGGTCCGTGCTGACCTCGAAGAAGCGGGAGCGATGGTCGGCATCGACTATATCGTCAATGCAGTCCTGGACGAGCATAAGCATATCGTCTATGCCGTTGCCGGAGATGTGGTCGCCGCGCACCGCGTTGGCTGCGCTTATCTCGACAAAATGTATCGTGTCGGGATCCCGGAGAGGGCAGACATCGTCATCGTTTCGCAGGGCGGAGCGCCGAAAGATGCGAATCTGTATCAGACACAGAAGGCTTTGGACAACGCGAAACATGCGGTCAGGAAAGGGGGCACGATCATTGTGATCGGATCATGCAAGGAGGGTCTTGGCTCCGCCAGATTCGAAGAGTGGCTCGTCAACGCGCCGACCGCTCATTCCATGATCGAACGCATCGGGAAGGACTTCCAGCTGGGAGGTCACAAGGCGGCCGCGATCGCGATGGTGCTGGAGAATGCCTCGATCGATCTGGTCTCCGATATGGATCCGGATTTTGTCCGAAGCATATTCCTGAACCCGCAGCCGAGTGCCCAGAAGGCATTTGATGAAGCATTTGCAAAATACGGCAATGACGCAACTGTCATTGCGATGCCGTTTGGAGGAGCGACCCTTCCGGTTGCTTCGAAATAGCAAAGTGAAAATACAAGAAAGGAATCTCACCATGGATTACGCAAAAGAATCACTAAGACTGCACGAAGAATGGAAAGGCAAGATCGAGGTCATAGCGACAGTACCTGTCGCCTCTAAGGAGGACCTTTCACTGGCATATACTCCGGGTGTAGCACAGCCGTGTCTGGAGATCCAGAAGGATATTGAAAGATCATACGACCTGACACGCCGTCATAATATGTGCGCGGTTATCACTGACGGAACGGCAGTACTCGGGCTTGGCGATGTCGGTCCTGAGGGCGGAATGCCTGTCATGGAGGGCAAATGCGTGCTCTTCAAGGCATTCGGCGGAGTCGATGCTTTCCCTCTCTGCGTCAAAACACATGATGTCGATGAATTCGTGAATGCTGTCTATCTGATCTCAGGCTCTTTTGGCGGGATCAACCTGGAAGACATTTCAGCTCCCCGCTGCTTTGAGATCGAGCGCAAGCTCAAAGAGAAGTGCGACATTCCTATCTTCCACGATGACCAACACGGAACGGCGGTGATCACTCTTGCAGGTCTTACCAATGCGCTGAAGATCACCGGCAAGAAGAAGGAAGAAGTGAAGATCGTGACATCCGGCGCAGGCGCTGCTGCGATCGCGATCGTCAGGCTGCTGCTCTCTTCAGGCTTTAAGAACATTGTTATGTGTGACCGCAAGGGAGCCATCTATGAGGGCAGAGAAGGCCTGAACTGGATCAAGGAAGAGATGTCTAAGGTGACCAACTTAGAAAAGAAACAGGGGACACTTGCGGACATGCTTGTCGGGGCAGACATTTTCATAGGTGTATCCGCTCCGGGGCAGGTCACGACCGAGATGGTGAAGACGATGAACAAGGACGCTATCATTTTTGCATGTGCGAACCCTACACCTGAGATATTCCCGGATGACGCCAAGGCAGGCGGAGCCGCTGTAGTTGCTACAGGACGCAGCGATTATCCGAATCAGATCAACAATGTGCTTGCTTTCCCGGGCATATTCCGCGGGGTATTCGACTGCAGAGCAAGGGAGATCAATGAAGAGATGAAGATCGCTGCCGCTGAAGCGCTTGCCGGCCTGATCCCGGATGACAAGCTTTCTGCAGACTATATCATACCTGAGGCATTCGATCCTGCTGTCGGACCGGCCGTTGCAAAGGCAGTGGCAGACGCAGCCAGAAAGAGTGGAGTAGCAAGATTATAATCCGGGAGAATAGGTAATGTTTGATGGAAATTCAGTAAAGATTGGAATCGCACCGATCGGTTGGTGCAATGATGATATGCCGGAACTCGGGGGAGAGAATACTTTCAGGCAGATCATAAGCGAAATGGCTCTGGCAGGCTTCACGGGATGTGAGATAGGCAACAAATATCCGACTGATCCGGAAGAACTCAGAAGAGCTCTTGAACTTCGCGGTATGCGTATAGCCAGCCGCTGGTATTCATCTTTTATACTCACAAGACCTCTTGAAGAAGAGGAGAAGGACTTTATCTCTAACCTGGACTTTCTGGAGGCAGTCGGAGCGGACCGCATCAATGTCAGTGAGCAGAGCTATTCTATTCAGGGACAGAAGGATACGCCGATCCTGACAGGAGGACACAAATACATCATGAATGATGAGGAATGGGAGAGGCTCTGCAAGGGTCTGGACCATCTCGGACGGATCGCCGTGGATCGCGGTTTTAAGCTATGCTATCACCATCATATGGGTACAGTTGTACAGACGAGTGAAGAGACTGACCGCATGATGGCAGGGACGGATCCGGATCTCGTGTTCCTCTGTTACGATACCGGGCATTTCACATTCGCAGGGGAAGATCCGCTGGCAATGCTGAGGAAATACACAGATCGCATAGGTCATGTTCACCTGAAGGATATGCGGCTGCCGGTAGTGGAAGAGGCAAGAAAGAACAATTACAGTTTTCTCAGGTCTGTACGCGAAGGTGCTTTCACAGTGCCGGGCGACGGAGATGTGGATTTCGATCCGATCTTCCGGACACTTGCAGATGCCGGCTACCGGGGATGGCTTCTGGTAGAGGCCGAGCAGGATCCTTCAAAAGCTGATCCGCTGGAATACGCGATGAAGGGACGCGCGTATATCCGTGAGCATACCGGATTATAGCAGTTTACTCAGAAAGGAATATGGTAAATGAGTTCATATATAGAAAAGAATGATCTGAAGAGAGGATACAACGTCTATATCGACAGCGATGCCGATGATCTGGGCACAATGATGGATGTAGGACTTCTGATCATGGAGGACGGAGATACCTGGCATTATCATGAAACAACGAAGGAAGTAGCCATTTTGCTCTTTGAGGGCAAGGTTACCTATCAGTGGGGAGACAAGACCATTGAGGCAGAGAGAGCAAATTGTTTCCACCATGAAGCGTATTGCCTGCTGGCAGGATGCGATACAGATATAACCATTACTGCACACGCTCACAGCGAGATCTATGTACAGGCTACACGGAATCCGGAGAAATACGAAGCAGTCATGTACACACCGGATACGGTGCAGGTACAGCATGCCGGATCTAGCGGGGAACTGATGGGCTGCATGCAGAGAGAGATCAAAACCTTCTTCGATTATGACAACGCGCCTTTCTCCAATATGGTTCTCGGCGAAGTGCTGAACTATCCGGGCAAGTGGTCATCATATCCGCCGCATCATCATCCGCAGCCGGAAGTGTATTTCTACAGATTCGATTCTCCACAGGGATTCGGCGCTGGTTTTGCCAATGGTGAGATATACAAAACTACACATAACGGACTGATCCCGATCACATCAGCCTTCCACTCGCAGGCGGCTGCTCCGGGATATGCGATGTGCTATGCATGGGGGATCAGACATCTGGACGGGAATCCATGGCAGAAAACACGCATAGATGACAAAGAACATGAATGGCTCTGGAAAAGCGATGCCAATGAGCATATCTATCCGAATAAGTAAGACCGGGAGGTAGGATAATGAAGACAGTAAGATTGACAATGGCCCAGGCGCTGGTCCGCTTTATGGAAAACCAGTATCTGGCATATGACGGCAAAGAAGTGCGTTTTATCAGAGGAGTATTCATGATACCGGGACACGGTAACGTTCTCGGACTCGGACAGGCACTGACTCAGGAAGCAAAAAAGCTTGAGATCTATCAGGGCAAGAATGAGCAAGGTATGGCTCAGGCCGCTGTCGCTTTTGCCAAACAGATGAAGCGCAAGCAGATATTTGCCTGCACATCATCCATAGGGCCGGGCGCTGCCAATATGGTCACAGCCTGCGGCACTGCAACTGCAAACAATATCCCGCTTCTGGTACTGCCGGGTGATACCTATGCCTGCCGTCAGCCGGATCCGGTGCTCCAGCAGGTGGAGCAGATCCAGTCGATGTCAATAACGACCAACGATGCGTTCAAGGCTGTCTGCCGTTACTGGGACCGCATCGTCCGTCCGGAACAGCTTATGAGCGCTATGCTCAATGCTTTCCGCACTCTGACTGACCCGGCTAACACAGGTGCTGTCTGCATTGCCATCCCTCAGGATGTCGAAGGCGAGGCATATGATTATCCGGTGTCATTCTTCGCTAAGCGCGTATGGCAGCTTGACCGCCGCGCCCCTCAGAAAGAAGTTCTTGAACAGGCGGCACAGGCGATCAGAAAGGCAAAACATCCGATCATGGTCTGCGGAGGCGGCGTGAGATACTCAGAGGCGCACAAGGAGTTTCTGGACTTCGCGGAAGAGTTCGGTATTCCTTTCGGTGAGACACAGGCGGGAAAATCTGCTGTAGTATGGACGCATCCGCTCAATCTGGGAGGTATCGGCGTCACGGGATGTTCTGCAGCCAATGAGATCGCGAGAAAAGCGGATCTGGTCATCGGCGTCGGAACGAGATATACGGATTTCACTACCGCTTCACGCTGGCTCTTCAAAGAGAGCGCTAAGTTCGTCAATATCAATATCAGCCAGTTCCAGGCGCTGAAGCTCGATGCGGTACCTGTTTTTGCTGATGCCAAAGCTGCGCTTCCGGCTCTTGCAGAGCTGCTTAAGGGATATAAGCCAGCCTATAAGGGAGAAATAGAAAAGGCGAGAGCGAAATGGCAGAAAGAACTTGACCGCCTTGACAGCTTCCGGTACAGAAATACGGCATCATGGAAGCCTCTCGTACAGGATGCGAACACAGAATCCGCGCATAGATTTGCAAGAGATATCGATGCTCAGCTGACACAGACTGCGGCACTTGGTCTGATCAATGCTATGATCGATCCTCAGGATGTTGCTATCGGTGCTTCCGGTTCTCTGCCTGGTGACATGCAGAGAATGTGGCGCCCGAATGCTGTCGACACATACAACATGGAATACGGGTATTCCACGATGGGATATGAGGTATCCGGAGCACTCGGCGTGAAACTGGCGATCGGCGATGACAGAGAAGTTTATTCATTCGTCGGAGACGGCAGCTTCAATATGATGCACAGTGAACTGATCACTGCTGTACAGGAGAGAAAGAAAGTCAATATCTGCCTGTTTGACAATGCGAGCTTTGGCTGTATCAACAATCTTCAGGTAGGACATGGCAACAAAACACTGGTGACAGAGCTTCGTTACAGAGAAAAGAAGGATCTGTCCGGTGATTTCCTGAACATAGACTATGCCAAGGTTGCAGAGGGATATGGGTGCAAGAGCTATTCCATCCGGACTCTGGATCAGCTGAAGGAAGCTCTGGCTGATGCAAAGAAGATCAAAGACCGTCCGGTCCTGTTTGATATCAAGGTTCTGCCTAAGACCATGACAGACGGATACAGTTCCTGGTGGCGCTGCGGAGATGCTGAAGTATCGGAGCGTCCGGAGAACGTCGATGCATACAATGACATGCTTGAGCATCTGAAGACAGCGCGCAAGTATTAGAAAGCGGCTTTGGCAGTTGAATACGTTATTGAGAGAGGAAAGGAAACAGATATGAAAGTTAGGATTGGATTGATCGGCGCAGGCAGAATAGGAAAACTTCACGGAACGAATCTGATGAATGCAGTTTCAGATGCTGAAGTGACCGTTGTTGCTGATCCATTCATGAATGAAACGATGGAAGCCTGGGCAAAGAGCCTTGGTATTCCGAAATGCACTAAAGATGTCGACGCGGTTTTCACAGATCCTGATGTTGATGCAGTTTTCATCTGCTCTTCAACCGACACACATGCAGATTTTATAATCAAGGCAGCCAGAGCCGGCAAAGATATATTCTGTGAAAAGCCGATCCATACCGATATAGCGAGGATAAATGAGGCACTGGCTGAAGTGGAAAAAGCGGGTGTGAAGCTCCAGGTGGGATTCGTCCGCAGATTCGATCATAATCATAAAGCGGTCCGTGATGTTGTTGCGTCAGGGGATCTTGGAAAAGTATATGTTGTCAAGGTCACTTCCCGCGATCCGGAAGGCCCTCCGATGTCCTACATAGAGGTGTCCGGCGGCCTTTTCAATGATATGATGATCCATGATTTCGATATGGTCCGTTACCTGTCCGGCAGCGAAGTTACCGAAGTAACGGCGATCGGGGCGGTCCTGACAGACCCGGATTACGCTAAGTATAATGACGTAGATACCGCTGTTGTTACTCTGAAATTTGCTAATGGAGCGATCGGGGTGATCGATAACTGCCGTACAGCACCTTATGGCTACGATCAGCGTGTTGAAGTGCACTGCGAGAAGGGCTGCGTGCAGGATAGCAATGATCTGGAGAATGAGATCCGGATCAGTCGCGGAGACGGTGTTTATTCAGCTAAGCCGACCTGGTTCTTCCTGGAAAGATACAATGATGCATTCATCACAGAGGCGAGGGAGTTTATGGACTGTGTTCTCAATGACAAACCGGTTCCTGTAGACGGAAATGACGGTCTGCAGCCGGTACGCATAGCGATTGCTGCTAAAAAGTCTCTGGATGAGGGACGCACTGTCAGGATGGACGAGATCCCTGAGTAACCGATCATGGAAATGATTTGACAGACAAGTAATATTGTGTTATCTTAAGGCTACCGACAAGTTGTCGGTAGCCTTTTGCTTAGTAATAAAGAGAGCAATGAGAATCGTAAAACCTGCTGAAGAAAGAAAAAACGAAATACTGGATGTAGCAGAGCAGCTGTTCGCGGAAAAGGGTTTCGACAATGCCAGCACGAACGACATCATAAAGAGGATCGGGATCGCCCGCGGAACTCTGTATCATCATTTCGGGTCGAAGGAAGAGATCCTTGATGCTCTGGTGGAGAGAATGACACGGGAGGGGATCGCGAGAGCAAGAGCAATCATCTCTGATAAAAGCATTCCTCTTCTTGAGAGACTGAGCGGCGCTGTCATGGCACTTAGTTTGGACAACGGAGCCGGGCAGGAGGTGTTCGAACAGATCCACAAGCCTCAGAATGCCCTGCTTCATCAGAAAATGCAGGAGAGTCTGATCAGTGGTGTCGTCCCGCTGATCTCGGAATTGATAAAAGAAGGCAATGAGGATGGGATCTTCAACTCCGCCTATCCGGACGAAGCTGCGGAAATGATCATACTTTATTCGAATACCGCTTTCGATGAACTGGCAGGACTGACTCCTGAACAGGTAAACAGGAAAAGTACAGCATTCATCTGTCATACGGAGAGGATACTCGGAGCTGCAGAAGGCAGCCTTGTACCCGCGATCATGAAGATCATCAACCACTGATATTACTGATATTAAAGAGGGGACTTGCCGTTATATGAGGTAGGTCCCATATATTGGAACATCGTACCGACAATCTGTCGGTTGGAGAGTCATATGAATCAAGAATCAAATTACAGTAAATTCCTGCTTTTATGGAGCGGCGAACTGATATCGGCCATAGGCTCAGGTCTTACAAGTTTCGGCCTTGGAGTCTATGTGTTTCAGAAGACAGGCAGCGCTGCAAATATGGCGCTCGTGGCTCTTCTGGCATTTCTGCCGGCGTTGCTTCTAAGCGCACCAGCCGGAGTTCTGGCAGACCGGTATGACCGCAGGCTTCTGATGATGGCGGGCGATGGGCTGTCCGCGCTGGGTCTCCTGTATATACTGATATGCATGTTGTCCGGCGGGGCTGAGTTGTATCAGGTATGCATCGGGGTGTTTATCAGTTCTGTTTTCTCGTCATTGCTCGAGCCTTCTTACAGGGCAACGGTCACCGATCTTCTTACCAGAGAGGAATACTCTAAAGCAAGCGGGATGGTGAGTATCGCCGGCAGCGCAAGATATCTGTTCTCACCTCTGATCGCCGGACTTCTGCTTACAGCAGCCGATGTGAAGTTCCTTCTCATGATCGATATCTGCACATTTTTCCTCACAGTAATGTGTACCGCAGCAGTCAGGAAGAGCATAGTCACAAAAGACCCGGAGAGGACCGGCAGTTTTATGGAAAGCTTCCGGGAGGGCTGGAATACCATAACGGAAAAGCGGGGCATAGTGATACTCATCATCGTGTCATCGGTGATGACATGTTTCATGGGAGCGATGCAGATACTGGCAGAGCCGATGATACTGGACTTTGAGACCAGCAAAGTTCTCGGTATCGTGGAGACGGTATGCGCCGGCGGCATGCTCGTATCGGGCGTGATCATAGGAGCTAGCGGGCTGAAAAAAAACTTTACGGGAATCCTCAGCATTTCGCTTGCGATGGCGGGACTTGCAATGATCGGGTTCGGGCTGCGTGAGAACATCGTGATGATAGGGTGTTCCGGATTCATGTTCTTTTTCATGCTGCCTTTTGCCAATAATTGTCTGGATTATCTGGCCAGGACAAATATAGATGCTGATAAGCAGGGCAGAGCATGGGGCCTGATCAGCTTCCTGTCTCAGATAGGATATGTAGCAGCATACGGGACCGCCGGTATCCTTGCGGACAGCGTGGCTGCCGCGAGAAATACCGGTGTGGGACGCGGAGCCGCCGCTGTGATCATAATCTCCGGAGTGCTGCTCGCTGCAACCGCCATAGCGCTGTATTGTTTCAAAGATGTAAGAGATCTGGAAAGGCAAATCCAATGAACAGACGAATGATAATAAATGATCTGAAAATGAACAAACTGGTCTCTGCGGCGACCTGCATATTCATGGCAGTCACAGCGATGCTGACCGGGCTTGCCATACTTCTTTTCGCCGGTCTCACGAATTCCATCGATGTTCTAATGGAGGAAGCAGAGACGCCGCATTTCCTTCAGATGCATACGGGTGATATGGATGATGCATCGATCGCGGGGTTTGCGCAGCAGAGAGATGATGTGGAGGAAATGCAGATATGCAAATTCCTTAATCTCCAAAACAGCCAGATCACGATAGGGGATGCGTCACTTGTGAACAATATGCAGGACAATGGGCTTTGCCCTCAGAGCGAGAGATTCGATTACCTTCTGGATGCTGACGGCACGATAATATATCCTTCAGATGGAGAGGTATATGTCCCGGTTTGTTACAGGAAAGAGTATGGAATTCAGGCAGGAGATAAGATGAGGATCAGTACGGAGGAGCTTACAGTTGCAGGATTTCTGCGCGATTCGCAGATGAATTCCATGATGGCTTCGTCCAAGAGATTCCTGGTAAGTGAAGCTGACTATGACAGGCTCAGGCAGCTCGGGAGCGAAGAATACCTGATAGAGTTCCGGCTCAGGGAGGGAAGTGATATCAATGCCTTTGCAACTTCATACAAAGATGCGGGGCTGCCTGATAACGGTCCGACGATTACATATCCACTGATAAGAATGATGAACGCGCTCTCTGACGGCATGATGATCCTCGTCATCCTGCTGGTCAGCACAGTCATGCTGTTCATTTCCATCATCTGTATCAGATACATTATCCTGATGCAGCTTGAGAAGGATAAAAAGGAGATCGGCATGCTGAAGGCTGTAGGCATTTCAAGGAGAGATATACGCAGGCTGTACTTTTCAAAGTATCTGACTCTTTCAGCTGCAGGGTGCATCACCGGCATCGTACTGGCAGTTGTCATCTCGAAGCCTTTGAGTGCACAGATGAGAGAGCTTTACGGTGATGCCGGAAATGTGGGAATGACATATTTTCTGATGATAGCCGGATCACTCGTGGCAGAAGGGATCATACTGCTCTCGGTACAGCATATTCTGCGCAGGACCGATAAGTTATCCGCTGTAGAGGCACTGTATTGCAGAGGAAGCTTTGGGAAAAATAAGAATCTCTGGATCCCGGTGATGATCATCACCGCTGCTGCTTTGTTCATGATACTTGTTCCGTGGAACATTATGAGCACAATATCTGACCCGGAATTCGCGACATACATGGGAATCGGGGACAGTCAGATCCGCATCGATATCAGGCAGACAGAGAATATCGGGTCGCAGTCGGACGCTGTGCTCAGAGACATAGAGAATGACAGCCGGGTGGAGGACTGCGTGCTGATGCGTACGCGCTCGTATAAAACGGAGTTGCCGGATGGATCGGTATACAGCCTGATGATCGAAAACGGGGATCACAGCAGGTTCCCTGTAAAGTATACAGACGGGAGATATCCTGAAAACGATCATGAGATAGCGCTGTCTGTTCTCAATGCAGAGGAGATGGGTGTGAAACCCGGTGATACAGTTGCCGTATACAAAGATATGAAAGATGGCAGCATTTCAGAAGTCACATGCATTGTATGCGGTATTTACTCGGATATAACCAACGGGGGCAAAACTGCAAAAGCCTGCCTGACGGATCCGGATGACATGACTCCTGTGATGTGGATCATCCTATATTTATCCCTCGATGATGAGAATCTGGCGGAACAATGGACGAATGAATACCGCAGCAGATATGCATCTGCCAATGGTGGTATCAAGGTCACTCTGATTTCCGACTATCTGAAAGGAACTTATGGCCAGACCATAAAGAATATATCGAAAGCGTCCGGGGTATCTGCTGTCATGTCATGCCTGATACTCTTCGTGGTAGCTCTGCTGCTGATCCGTCTTGTGATATGGAGAGAAAGAAGAGACAGTTCGCTTAAGAAAGCTCTGGGGTTCAGATTTTCGGATATACGAAAAGAATATCTGAAGAAAACACTGGTTTATACACTGCCCGGCATAGCGATCGGGATTTTCGCCGGTATCGTTCCGGGACAGAATCTTGCAGCAATGCTGCTCAGAACAATGGGCGCATATGGTTTTCATTTTATGATTGACCCTGCAGCGGTATTTGCCGCGGCGCCTGCTGCTGCCGCAGTATCTGTTTTGACAGCAGCGCTGTTCGCTCTCGCGGAAGTGAAAAACATTCAGGCCTATGAGTGTTTCAGGGCGGGAAACTGATCGAAGAAAAATGGAGAACGAAATGAAGGAATTACTGAAGGTAAGAAATCTGAAAAAGGGAAACATACTCAGAGGGATAGACCTGGAAGTCGCGGAAGGTGAAATGGTTGCTGTCATGGGACCTTCCGGATCCGGGAAATCCACACTTCTGTATAATGTATCCGGAATGGATACACCGGATGAGGGAGAGGTCTGCCTCGGCGGGACGGAAATCACGGGAATCAGTGAAGATGAGAAGGCTGAACTGAGACTGAAAAAGATGGGGTTTGTATTCCAGCAGATGAACATGCTGGACAATCTGAATATCATCGATAATATCGCGCTGCCTGCAGTCCATGCCGACAGGAAGCGCAGAAAAGAATTATATGACCGCGCGGAGACGCTTATGGATGGCTTTCATATCAGGGAACTGGCTGAGCGTAAAGTGAACGAAGTCTCTGGCGGACAGCTGCAGAGGGCATGCATATGCCGCAGCCTGATGATGAAGCCGGAGATCATTTTCGCTGACGAGCCCACAGGGGCACTCAACCAGACAGCTGCTTCGGAAGTCGTAGATGCTTTTCTGAAGATCAACAGTGAGGGTGCAACGATACTGATGGTCACACATGACAGCAGGGTCGCGGCCATGTGTGAGCGCATCCTTTACATCCTTGACGGCGAGATTAGGGGTGAACTGAAACTCGGAAAATATGCTGAAGGTGACAGCAGAGCGCGCGAACAGAAAACCGTCAGATGGCTGGAAGATATGGGGTGGTAATGGCCTGCCTGCAGAGAGAAAAACGGACGGCTCATTCAGGGAACCGTCCGTTTTGATACAAGCTGAAAACAGCTGAAGTACACTATAGCAGTGAGTGGATACCTCCATCCAGCACTTCACATGCTGTCATGAAAAATGGTTTGTTGTCAGTGTCTCTTGTCTGATATGCTCCAAGTACGCCTGCCGGCTGATCAGGATAAACCATAGTGTCATACATGTTTCCGAGTCCGGAACAGATCTTGACCAGTCCTATGCGCATTTTGCTCGGGCGCGATGTCATGATGAAGTCCTCAAAGTGCGAGACAGGAGCGTCATTCATGACTGCTCTGATTTCATTCAGTACCCTGTCTGCCAGCTCGTGAGCTGCCTGAATGCCTTCGGCTGTGCGGCCTTCACCTTCCTCAAAGAGAAAATCAAAATGAAGTATGATGTCTGTTGATTTAGGTGTGCCGGCCTGGTCGAATGTAACATGTTCATCAAGCATACCTTCGGATGAACCGATATTTGCAGGCTGGAATCCGCTCTTGTCCTCAACCCCGTTGAGCATCACTTTTATGCCTTCAAGCTGGCGTGTGATCCCTTCGCCGAGTTTTCCTTCTTCCTTGCATGCTACAGGCATGAAGTCGAGGTTGGAGTTTATCCAGAAATGCTTATTGTCATCCGGCATGATGAAGCTGACATGGCACTCTTTGATCCTCGGTTCAGCTGAGACCAATGACTCTTCGAGACCTTTCTTCAGGATCAGTTTACCATTCTCTATCGCTGTAGATTCACCTAATGCCGCATCCCGGATATCAATGTATTTTCTTCTGAGGCTGCCGGTGATCTTATCCGGTCCCTCAAGGCTTGCTTCTTTGTTCCTGAACGCGAATGATTTCCTCACTTTGTGCTTCAGAATATGGATGGCTTTGAATGCATCCATATCAGTCAGATTGTTCTCACCTACATTACATGTCTCATATCCTGATGCTTCTTTATTGAAATCCACAATGGTCTCAACATAAGGATTGGTAGCTACCAGTCTGCCCTGAAGGCCTATGTAACTGAGACCTACAGAAGGAATATCATGAATACCCAGTTGCTCGATCACATTGACAAAATCGATATGATGATTGCCCCAGCCGTCAATAGCAACGATAGCGCCATCGAGCTTCAGTTCCGCTCCGATCTCACCGGTGCCGACTGCTGTTGCCACCTTGGCATCAAAATTCTCAGAAACACCATTTTCTATAATTCCGACAAAATCAACTTCGGGATCTTTGAGCAGTCTCTTCGTGACAGGGCAGTCATAGTGATGAAGAGACGTCATCTTGATACTTGGACCAAGTCCCATATTTTTGCTCCTTTCATACTGGTGCAGTCACTGGCTGTTTTGAGTTTTGTCAAAATAAGACTGCACGGCATAAATGAATGATCTTGTTATAGGCGTAGCGTTGTTTAAACTGTTTACACCGATACCGAGATCCCTTGAATAATGTGGTTCGAGAGGCATTGTTTTGTAATTTCCGGGTCTGCCCTTGCAGGAGAGCTCAGGGAGGATGGCAAGACCCACTCCGTGCTCGACCATAGATATGATAGTTGCGTCATCCTTGGCTGACAGTATTATGTCAGGATGTGTCTTGGTTTTCTCAAGGATGTTGTTGATATCGTAGTCTATGCCTTCTTCGGACAGTATAAACGGCTTCCCGTTGAACTCTGCGATCGGGAAGCTTTCCATATCATCGGGCACCTCATAAGCCGGAGGCAAAACGGCTATCATGGGGTCGTGGATAAGATGGATGAAATCAAAAGCGAAGGCAGGTCTCTTGCTGCAGAACCCCAGATCCACTTCATAATCAGCGATCCAGTTCTCCATATCATCGGATCCGCCTTCCTTAATGGCAATATCTACATTCGGATGAGATTCATGGAACACCTTTATTATTTCCGGCAGGGCGGCAGTAGAGACGCTGGTGTATGTTCCGATGCGTATACTTCCGACTTCCAGACCGTGAAGATCGTAAACAAACTGTTCAAGACGCTCGTTTTCCGCAAGAAACCTTTTCACATAAAACAAAAAATCCGCACCGAGAGAGGTCAGGTGCACTCCGTAGCGGTCTCTTTTAAAAAGTTCAATTCCGACTTCCTTTTCGAGAGACTTGAGCATGTGACTGACAGCTGACTGGGTATAACCGGTCAGCTTTGCGGTTTTTGATATCTGCTTAGTCTCTGCTGTGATCACAAACAGCTTGCATTTCTTTATATCCATAAGTCTTTGTATAAATAATCCTGATAGATTATTACGGTTAACTTGCTGCAAGTCTTGAAATGACTCAGATATGAAAAAAATTAATATCTGACCATATTAAATCATCGCTATTGTTATATCTGGGATTTCGATAGAATGTTATCAGAAAATCTTGACAAACGCAATCGGCAAAGTAAGGCTGATGGCCACAGCTTTACACATTGTTCGGGAGGCAAAGCGTTATAGGGATTTTATACAAAAACGCCTTTTTAATAAGTTGTTGCTTTTATCGAAGGAGGAATTCAATGTCGATAACAAAAGAAACTCTCCAGGCTCATCTTAAGGATCCTGCGATCTTCTGCTGCCGCAGAGAGAAGGGACTTGTTATCAGCGAGGCGGATCTTGAAGAACCTGGCCTTTTTGATGACATGATCGAATCCGGTCTGCTGGAGCTTAACGATGATGCACTGACGATCGAACAGGTAATAGGCTGCACCCTTATGAAGGACTGCGAAGCGCTGGTACCTATCACAGCAGCTGTTCTTGACAGAGTCAATGAGGTAGAGGGCGCGGCTCCATCCAAGAAGGAAGAAGCACCTGAGGCAAAAGCCCCTGCTGCAAAGCCTGCACCTGTCTACACCAAAACAACCGGAGGTAATGGAATGATTCATATTGAAATTGATAAGGCTGATAA
>JBGUJM010000121.1:0-3938 GCA_045113935.1 Anaerovoracaceae bacterium | reverse complement strand
TACTGTTCATATTTTGCATCCAGATTTTTTACTTTTCTCTGCCTCATTATGAAGTCTGTAATATAGCAGGGACAACATCATTATGTCTTCTCAGAATATCACGGAAATGAACCTCGAGCCGATTATCACCGCAAGGAACAGTACCATCAGCACAGCCGCAGCCGCGTCTCCTCTGGCAAAATGTATCTCATTCATTCTCGTCCTGCCGCTGCCGCCGTGGTAGCATCTGGCTTCCATTGCCAGCGCCAGTTCCTGTGCAATGCGGAACGAGCTGATGAACAGCGGGATCAGGATCGGTATCAGACTCTTGGCTCTCTGCAGCAGGTTGCCGGACTCAAAGTCAGCACCTCTGGCCTCCTGGGCTTTGATGATCTTATCTGTCTCTTCCATCAGCGTTGGTATAAATCTCAGAGCGATCGTCATCATAAGCGCGATCTCATGGCTCGGCAGGCCAAGCTTACTGAACGGTTTGAAAAGCTTCTCAAGACCGTCTGTCAGCTCGACAGGCTTGGTGGTCAGGGTCATCATGGACGATCCGATGATCAGCAGTACCAGCCTGACAGCCATGAAGCATGCCCGGCCAAGTCCTTCATATGTGATCGTCAGGAATTTCCAGTGCCACAGCACGCGCCCGTCCACCATGAACAGGTTGATGATGAATGTAAAGGCGATGATCAGAAATACCGCGGTAAGTCCCCTGAAAATGAACTTTACGGGCACTTTCGAAATGGCGATAACAGCCGCCAGCGCAGCGGCCGCGATCAGAAAGCCCCAGAAATTATTCACGATAAACAGCTCTATGATATAGAGCAGTGTCGCGATTATTTTGGTTCTTGCGTCGAGCCGGTGGATCGGGGACTGTCCCGGATAATACTGGCCCAGAGTGATATCTCTTATCATTTCGCCTGTTCTTCCGCTGATGTGCCAGTAAGGGCTGCCCCACTGACATAGTTCTGTATATCTGCAGCTGCCTCATCTATGGTCAGCGCGTCGCTTTGTATTGCCGGCACTTCTCTTGAAATGCGTCTCATGATCTCCCTTGCCGGAGGAACACCTAGTCCCATCGCGCTGAGCTCATCTCCATGTGAAAAAACCTCACGGGGAGTGCCTTCCAGCACGATCCGGCCATGATCCATCACCAGCACCCTGTCGGACATAGCCGCAACATCTGCCATGTTGTGAGAAACAAAGATGATTATGATGCCCATGCTCTCGTGGATCAGATCGATCATCGACAGGATCTCCCGGTGTGCTTCCGGATCGAGTCCTGCTGTCGGTTCATCGAGGATGAGGACCGAAGGCTGCATCGCAATGACTCCGGCGATGGCGACTCTTCTCTTCTGGCCGCCGCTGAGTTCAAATGGCGAAACATCCGCGACCTCATCATAGTCCAGCCCGACAAGATCGATCGCGGCTTTGATCCTGGTCTTGATCTTATCCTCGCTCAGGCCTATATTGCGCGGCCCGAAAGCCACGTCCTTCGCAACGGTCTCTTCAAACAGCTGGTATTCAGGATACTGGAATACCAGCCCTACCTTGCGTCTTATATCGACAAGCTTTACGCTGCCATCCGTTATGCACTGGCCGTCCACATAAACCTGACCGGACGCGGGTTTGAGGAGTCCGTTCAGATGCTGAAGCAATGTAGACTTGCCGGACCCGGTATGTCCGATCACTCCGAGGATCTCCCCGTCATGCACGTCAAACGACACGCCGTCAAGCGCCGTGGTCTCTCCGGGCATACCCGCATTATATACATATCTTAGATCTCTTACTTCTATAGACATATATCAGTGCTGTTCTTTGAGATATGAGATCATATCTTCCGTTGTCATTATATTATCCGGCAGGCCGGATCTGTTCCTCAGTTCAATCAACGGCGGAAGCTCCAGCCCTGCCTTGCTGATCAGTTCCGTATCAGCGAACAAGTCCCGCGGAGTTCTGTCAGCCAGAACATGTCCGTCTTTGAGTACGACGATGCGGTCAGAACGGACTGCCTCGCTCATAAAGTGAGTAATGAGTATTGCTGTGATCCCTTCGGAATTGAGTTCTTCGATGATCTCCATCACGCTTTCCCTTCCCCGGGGATCGAGCATGGCTGTCGGCTCGTCAAAAACGATACATTCAGGTCTCATTGCCACGGCTCCGGCGATGGCTATCCTCTGTTTCTGCCCGCCCGAAAGCATATGAGCGCCTTTGAGACGGTGCTCATACATGCCGACCTGCTTCAGCGCGTTATCTACTCTCTTTCTGATCTCTTCCGGCGGGACACCGAGGTTCTCCGGACCGAAAGCGACATCATCTTCAACGATCGATGATACGATCTGGTTGTCCGGATTCTGAAATACCATGCCTACTCTTCTTCTGATATCCCACAGATGAGAATCGTCTCTGGTATTCATGCCTTCTACAGTAACATCGCCCGAGGTCGGCACAATAAGACCATTCAGGCATTTTGCGAGAGTCGACTTGCCTGATCCGTTCATTCCTATCACCGAGACAAAACTCCCCTTCTCTATATCGAGATCAATGCCGTCAAGAGCTCTTTTGCCCGGAACTTCACTGCCGTCTTCGGTGACACGTGTGAATTCTACGATTAAGTTTCTGACTTCGATGAAAGCCATTCTTTACCTTCTGCCGTTTATTATTCTGATTATCGTACAACAGCAATTATTATACTTCAGCACAGAGAGTTTTAGCAAGAATCGCGCAAGAGAAAAAGCCGGTTACCCGGCTTATCCGCAAAATGCTGAATATCCAATGCGAGAAGGTCCCCTAATCCTTTGCGAATCAGACATTCTATATATTAACCCTTTTGCTTCGTAGTGTATTTTACACATGTGGAAGTCTTTGGTCAATATAATTTATTAAAAAACACAATATTATTTTTTTAAATTTGTTGCATTCACCACCAAAAGGCAAAACTACCGGTTCTTTACCCCCAGTTCATGCCCACACCCGCTTTGATGGCTTTATCATACACCTTCGCTGCTGTCATGAGGTCAAGAGCTCCGATGCCAACGTTCTCGAACACTATAATCTCATCATCGGATTCTCTGCCCGGGATCCTTCCAAGAAGATATTCACCTATATCACCTGTGAACTGATCTCTGGAAAGTGTTCCCTCATCCAGCGGTCTGAGGATATCTCCTGACTCAGACAGAACCGCATCGACGGAGTCAAAATACAGTTTGCCGCACTTGGAGAATACCGCCGGATCAAGTTCCTGCATGTCATATGTATAAGCACCGACAGCGCTGATAGTGCAGCCCGGCTTGAAATACTCTGCACTGCATACCGGAGTTCCCGATACGGTCACCAGAATGACCAGATCAGCCCCGTCCACAGCCGCATTGGTATCTTCACATGCGATGATCTTAGTCCCATAGGATCCGAGTTCCCGGCGGGCTGACTCCGCAAAAGCCTTAGTCTTCTCGAAATTTCTGGCTGCGACCCTGACTTCTTTCAGCCTCCTGACAGACAGCATCGCTTCCAGCTGGCACATGGCCTGACTGCCGGTGCCTATTATTGCACCGATTTCAGCATCCTTTCGTCCCAGCAGATCAAAAGCCGCACCGCTTGCAGCTGCTGTCCTGAGCGCTGTCACATATGTACCGTCCATGACAGAACGTACTTCACCGGTCTCTCCGTCGATGAGCAGGACCTGTCCGATGGACGCAGGCAGACCCCTGCCCGGATTGCCCGGCATAATGTTCACGATCTTGAGTCCGGCAGCCAGCATATCTTCGCTGTACGCAGGCATGAAAAGGAAATTCCCATGGCTGCCATTGATAACCGCTCTCAGTGGGACATCAAATTTTCCCTCGCTGAACATCCTGTAGCATTCTTTGTCTGCCGCAATGGCGTCACTCATAGTGAATACTGACTTAATATCTTCTCTGCTCAATAACAGCATCTCAGTCCCTCCGGATCACTAT
>JBGUJM010000120.1:0-1907 GCA_045113935.1 Anaerovoracaceae bacterium | reverse complement strand
GATGTCCGGTGAGCAGCCTGACGCAGATGTCATGAACAGAATACAGAGTCTCAGCACCATGATAGCGACCAAGCCCCTTGCCGCAAGCTTCATTCAGGCTCAGGGCGCGTTCATGATGATGATGAATGACGTATTCAGCATAATTGGTGAGGCAGTCGGCCTCCAGTAACCACGCTTATAATTAAATCTTCAAGAGAGGAAAGGTATTTATTATGATCTATGCTAGCGATTTCAGAAAAGGCATCACTTTCGAAATGAATGGCGAGCCTCATGTCGTCCTTGACTTCCAGCACGTCAAGCCGGGCAAGGGAGCTGCTTTCGTAAGGACCAAGTACAGAAACATCCTTACAGGAGCTACAAGAGAAGAAGCTTTCAACCCTAACGACAAGTTCCCTAAGGCTCACATTGAGACAAAGCAGATGCAGTATCTGTATAATGACGGAGAACTCTACTACTTCATGGATCAGGACACATATGATCAGGTACCTCTGACCGCAGAGCTTGTTGAAGATGCCATCAAATACATCCGTGAAAATGACGTCGCAACAGTCAAGTTCTACAAGGACAATGCGTTCACAGTTGAGGCTCCTAACTTTGTTGACCTTGAGGTCGTTGAGACTGAACCGGGTGTCAAGGGTGATACCGCAACGAATGTCACCAAGGCAGCTACAGTAGAGACAGGCGCTGTTATTCAGGTTCCTATCTTCATCAACGAAGGCGAGAGGATCCAGATAGATACCAGAACAGGAGAATATCTTGGAAGATCCAAGTAATCAGAAAGATATCCTGACTCAGACCACCGCACAGGATGACGGCACCGGCCGCATTCACAAGAAATTTCACAAGCCGCTTATTATCATTGCTGTGATCATAGCGGTGGTTTTTGCTGTGCTGATAGTTTTCAATTTCCTCGTGCGGCCATACGATAAGACTTGCAGCACATATTCCAATCTCACCATAGAACAAGGCGATGATACGAAATCTGTCTCGGAAAAACTCGAAGAAGAAGGTTATATCGGCAATGCCTCCACTTTCAGGCTTGTCTCTTCACTTATCCTCAAGACAGATTTCAAACCGGGGACATATTATCTTTCACCTTCCATGGACTCTGTCTCGATCGCGAAGGCTCTGTGTCTGGGCAGTGTAACCACAGACGGTTTCATCATTCCTGACGGGTTCACTGTTGACCAGACGATCTCATCGCTTGCCAGAGACGGTTTCGGCGATAAGGATGCTTTTCTGCGGGCAGCAGGCGATCCTTTCCTCAGTGAACTGGACTTCATCGGAACAGACATCAAAGGGATTTCGCAGGTCGAAGGATTTCTGATGCCGGGTACTTACAGGCTCGATACAGAAGCTGATGAAACCATGATCATCGTCACTATGCTTGACAGCTTCAGTCATTTTTTCAACGACGACTACAGAGCCAGAACGGAAGAGCTCGGACTCAGTGTCAGAGAAGTCATCACGATCGCTTCGATGATCGAACGTGAAACAAGCATTGACAGTGAGAGGGCTCAGATTTCTTCCGTGATACATAACAGACTCAATCTCGGAATGATATCACCGGAAGATTTTCCTGCCGTACCTCTCTGTTCTCCGGGACAGGAATCCATCAAGGCCGCGCTATATCCGAGCGAAGATGAGAACACGTATTATGTGCTGAGTGACAAGCTTGACGGATCACATGTTTTCACTGCTGATGAAGCAGAATACAACGCTCTTACCGAAGCTTACAATACCGCCAAAGCAGCAAGGGATGAAACTCTCAAGGCGAAGAAAGAAGCTAAGGAAGAATCTTCCGGAGGAGAGCAGGCGGATGAAACTGACGAAGCAGGAACCGGAGAGTAGTTTCTATGGGATATACCAGTGACAAGGTAACTGAATACCTGAGTTCCCATTACAGA
>JBGUJM010000119.1:0-39559 GCA_045113935.1 Anaerovoracaceae bacterium | reverse complement strand
ACGGAGACCGCGTCAGACTCAGCGGCAAAGCGGTTATTTACTCGGAGTCAGAATTGTTCGTGTAAAGCGCGGGCAGAGGTATTTATCCGGAAGGGAATATACAGAAAAATGAAGAAGTGGTATTGCGTCATGTCGGCACTGTTCATACTGGTAACAGTAATGCTTCTGCTTGGCAGCTGCTCGGCATCCTATGAACAGATCTCACAGGAAGAAGCGATGCAGATGATGCAGGAGCAGTCAGATTTTATAATACTGGACGTACGACGGCCGGATGAATTCGCGGAAGGGCATATTCCCGGCGCAGTAAACGTTCCGAATGAAACCATTGAGGATGAGATGCCGGCCGGGCTGCCAGACAAGGATCAGGTCATCCTTGTCTATTGCCGGAGCGGCAACCGGAGCAAGGAGGCATCACAGAAACTGGCGGACATGGGATACACCGGAGTGTATGAATTCGGCGGTATCAAAACATGGCCGGGAGAGATAATCACGGATCAGAAGGAGGAATAATAATGAAGAAGGAAGCATTGGAGGTTTTGAAGAACAGAAGAGCGATCAGAAAGTATAAATCTGATCAGATAACAGATGAAGAACTGAATGCTGTGCTCGAGGCGGGAACGTTCGCTCCGACCGGCGGCGGTACGCAGGGTGTCAGGATCGTCGCAGTTCAGAGTCCTGAATATGTAGCGAGAGTTGATGCTCTGAATGCTAAAGTCATCGGCAAGGATATCCACCCATATTACGGAGCGCCGACAATCATTCTGGTGTTCGAGACGCCGGAAAGCTTTACACATGAACTCGATGGCGCTGCTGTATGTACCAACATGCTCAATGCAGCATATGCAGCCGGCCTCGGCTCATGCTGGATCCACAGATGCAAGCAGATGTTTGAACTGGATGAGGGGAAAGCCCTGCTGAAAGAATGGGGGCTGCCAGAAGATCTTACCGGTGTAGCTTCCATGGCACTCGGCTATGCGGACGGCGAGCAGCCTGTACCAAAGCCGCGCAAGGAAGACTACGTAGTCAGAGTATAGGAACTGAATCTTTGCCTGATATACTGATCGTACAGGCAGATTGTTAATATCATTAAGCAATCTTGATATTTGTGTTTAACACACAAGAAATTATGCATTAATATGTGCTACAATATCATCATAGGGAGCGATAGAGATTATTTATAACAGTGAAAGGAGAGAGAAGGTATGGGCTTGTATTTAAAAGACATATTTGCAGCTATCGCTGTCGTCTTCAACGCGATTCCGATGGCCATGTTTTCACTTTCCTACGGCTTTGCCGCTTTTCCGACAGCGCTCGGCTTCATCGTCGGCGGAATAGGTATGGCGCTGACCGGCCAGATCGCACCGATCTCGCTGCAGGCAGAAAGTATCGTACTTGCCGGAACCATCAGCAAAGACCGCAATGAAAGACTGAACATCATTTTCTACAGTGGTATCGTGATGGCGATCATGGGCTTGTGCGGAGTTCTGACGAAGACAATGGACTTCATCGGTCCGTGCATCCTGAATGCCATGCTTGCAGGTGTAGGACTGATGCTGGCAAAAGCAGGCTATGACATGATCAAACAGAATAAGTTTGTATCTGCATGGTCCATCGCATCAGCGCTGATAGTCTACTTTGCTACTAATGATCTGATCTGGACGATCGCTATATCTGTAATCCTCAGTACAATCGCGCATCTTGTCAGAGCCAGAGTCACCGGAGACAGCGGCACCACACTTGAGGTCGATATGAGCAAGGAAAAATTCATTCCGCTCAAGCTGACCGTTAATCCGCATATTGTCAGGAGCGTTCTTGCTGTCTGCACACTGCAGATCGGCGGCAATATCGCATATGCGACCATCACTGCCGGTATTGCGGGCGAACAGGCGAATGTTGACGCTATCACAGTTTATTCAGGACTTGCGGATTCTGCCAGTGCATTCTTCGGAGGCGGTCCGGTCGAAGCTATTATCAGCGGTACCGCAGCTGCTCCGCATCCTCTGCTCGCAGGTCTCCTGCTCGTTGCGATCGTAGCGGCTATTTTCCTTACAAGAACGATTACCAGAATAGCCAAGTACATTCCTGCGGAAACTATTTCCGGATTCCTGTTTGTACTCGGTGCTTTCGCAGTCTTCCCGGGCGATGCAGCTGCAGCGCTTTCCGAAGACCCTATCGTAGGCGGCTGTGTTATCATCGTTACAAGCTTCTCTGATCCGTTCATCGGCATGGTATCCGGCATTCTGCTGAAATACGGCATCATGTTCCTTGGCGGTATGTAAAACCTTATGGCACCCGAAGCAATGCGGAAAAGCAGCTTCTCAAAATACATTTTAATACTGATATCTGGAGCTCTTTGGGGCAGCATTGGTCTGTTCGTAAAGGTGCTCGACGCAAAAGGATCATCCCCGGAATATACAACATTTCTGAGGATGTTCTTTGCGTTTGTACTGCTGCTGATCATTACACTGATCAGGGACGGGGCAGGGGCTTTCAGGATCAGCAGGAGCATGATGCTTTCATGTATGCTGCTGGGATTTGTATCCATGTCACTGAATAATCTATGCTATACCAATGCCGTAAACAGGCTGGGCATGTCACTTGCTGCGGCCATATTGTACACAGCGCCGATATTCACGTGCATTGAGTCAAAGCTTCTGTTCCATGAGAAGATAGGGGTGAGAAAAGCCGCAGCACTTGCTCTTAATGTGGCAGGATGCGCGCTTGCGGCAACAGGAGGAGATCTGTCAGGAACCAGCATTTCTGTCATTGGTCTGCTTTTCGGCCTTGGTGCTGCCCTGGCTTATTCCACGCAGAACATATTCGGCAGACTGGCGACAGACGAGGGGTCGCCGTTCGTGGTGGCAACGTACAATTTCCTTTTCGCAGCCTTGTTCACTCTGGTCGCGGCAAGGCCGTGGAGGACAGTAGATAATCTTTTTGACGGGAACATCCTTCTGTGGGGATTCCTGTTTGGCCTGATTCCGACTACAATAGCTTATCTTCTCTATTTTGCCGGAATACAGGGAGTGAAGGAGACCAGCAAAGTACCGGTCCTGTGCTCAATGGAGCTGGTGGTCGCAACGATACTCGGGGTGATCCTGTTCGGGGAGTACTTGCCGGCAGTGTCAATAGCCGGAGTAGTGATGATACTCCTGTCTATTGTGCTGGTGAATAAGAAACAAGAGGACAATTAATATATCAGATATGAAACAGGATATTTTACTTAAGAAAATAGCAGAAGAACTCGGAATCAAGGCATGGCAGGCTGAGGCGGCAGCTGAACTGATCGATGGCGGAAGCACGATCCCGTTCATCGCCAGATACCGCAAGGAAGCGACAGGCGCGATGGATGACGAAGCGCTCAGACATTTTGACGAGAGGCTCAGATATCTGCGCAATCTGGAAGAACGCAGGCAGACCATAATAGCTCAGATCGAGGAACAGGGTAAACTGACAGATGAACTGAGACAGAGAATCGAAAATGCGGAGACGTCTGCGTCGCTTGAAGACCTGTACAGACCGTACAGGCCAAAACGCAGGACAAGGGCAGATACAGCCAGAGAAAAAGGCCTTCAGGGACTTGCTGATTATCTTCTGTCTTCAGGCGCAGACAAGGATCCGCGCGCGGAAGCGGAGAAATACATTTCAGAAGAGAAAGAGGTGCCTGATACTGAAACGGCACTGGCTCGGGCAATGGATATCATCGCCGGAGATGTCTCCGACAATGCTGACTTCAGAGAGTGGATCAGGAAGAAGACGCAGGCAAGAGGCATGATAACATGCTGTCCGGGGACAGAGGGCAAAAAGGCGATAGATGCCGGCGACCGAACTGTCTATGAGAATTATTATGAATACAGCGAGTCTGTTTCCGGGATACCGGGACACCGCGTGCTGGCGATCAATCGCGGAGAGAAGGAAAAAGTTCTGTCAGTCTCGATCGAAGCGCCCGTTGATGATATAACTGAATACCTCGAGCGCAAAATGCTTCGCAAGACTAACGATGCCTGCAGACCGTATGCAGAAGAAGCTGTAAAGGATGCTTATAAGCGCCTGATAGCGCCTTCTATCGAAAATGAGATCAGAAATGGTCTGACTGAAGCTGCGGAAGAAGGAGCCATCAGAGTGTTCGGTTCCAACCTGGAACAGCTGCTGATGCAGCCGCCTCTTAAGAATAAGACCGTGCTCGGCTGGGACCCGGCTTTCCGGACCGGATGCAAACTGGCTGTCTGCGATGCAACAGGCAAGATCCTTGCTACGGAGGTCATTTACCCGACAGCCCCTCAGAAGAAAGTCGCAGAGGCGGAGAAGAGGCTTGAATATCTGTGTGATAAGTACAACATAGACGTGATTTCCGTCGGAAACGGAACGGCCTCGCGTGAGTCAGAGAAGATCATCGCTGATTTTATCCGGAAATATGAGAAGGACAGGCGCGGAAGAAAGCTGCAGTATGTGATAGTAAATGAAGCCGGCGCTTCAGTGTATTCTGCAAGCAAGCTGGCGACAGAGGAATACCCTGACCTTGATGTCGGTGAGCGAAGCTCTGCTTCTATAGCACGAAGACTGCAGGACCCTCTGTCGGAACTGGTCAAAATAGATCCGAAAGCAATCGGAGTCGGCCAGTACCAGCATGATATGAACCAGAAACATCTCGACGAAGCGCTTACTGCCGTAGTCGAAAAGTGTGTCAATATGGTAGGCGTTGATCTGAACACAGCTTCACCGTCGCTGCTCGGATATGTTTCGGGCATCAGCAGACAGCTGGCTGCGAATATAGTGGCATACAGGGATGCGAACGGCAGATTCATGAACAGGAAAGAGCTGCTGAAAGTCCCGAAGCTTGGTCCTAAGGCGTTCGAACAGTGCGCAGGTTTTCTGAGAATAACTGACAGTACGGAGACTCTGGACGCAACTGCGGTACATCCTGAGAGTTATGAAGCTGCAAGAGCTATTCTGAAAGCCTGCGGATACCGGGATGACGATCTGAAAGCCGGCAGTATCAAGGGTATTGCGAAGAGGAAAGACCTTGCGGGAAGTCTCGGCATAGGCGAGTATACTTTTGCCGATATCGCTTCAGAACTGGAGAAGCCGGGCAGAGACCCGAGAGAACAGGCTCCTGCACCTGTTCTCAGAAGCGACGTGCTCGAGATCTCAGATCTGACTCCGGGAATGGAACTCAAAGGAACCGTAAGGAATATCGTTGATTTTGGCGCTTTTGTTGACATCGGAGTCCATCAGGACGGACTGGTGCATATTTCCGAACTGTCAGACCGGTATGTAAAACATCCGCTCGATGTGGTCAAAGTAGGTGACATCGTGAATGTAAAAGTGCTGTCTGTCGATGAAAAGAGAGGTAAGATATCCCTCTCAATGAAACAGTGATATCAGTTGCTATGAAGATTCTTTGCATTGGAGATTCAAATACATACGGATATGATCCGCGGTCCTATATCGGATCAAGATATCCGGAAGATGTACGGTGGACAGACCGGCTGGCTGATCATGAAGTGATCAACTGCGGTGTGAATGGTATGACGATACCGCGGGGAAATTCCAGATATCCCGGGCTGATCAGGATCAATGAGCCGGATCTGGTCATAGTTATGCTGGGTACTAACGATCTGTTCGGAAGCAACAGCGCGCAGCAGATCACAGACCGAATGGAAAGATTTCTCGATTCGATCAGTGATGCGGGAAAGCCGGTCCTGCTGATTGCTCCACCGGTCCTTGAGTATGGTGACTGGGTCATGGATGATGAGCTGGTAGAAGAATCACAGGATCTTGGAGACCTGTACCGGGAACTTGCAGACCGGAAAGGATGTCTGTTTGCTGATTCGGGTGAGTGGGGCATAGAGATGACCTTCGATGGGGTGCATTTCTCACCGGAAGGACATGCAGTATTCGCGCGCGAACTCGGGAAAATACTGAAGAGAGAGGAAACCGGGAAATGAAACTTTTTCTGACAAGCAGTCCGATCGGGATATACAGGAGTGAGGAGCCTCTGGGCTATAAAGGATTCAATCCCGCTAACGGTATGACTGAAGCGCTGAAGGATTTCTGGGTAAGCGACGCCAGATGCCTTCTCATATCTGCCTTTCATGATGAATATGAGCTCAATGACAGGATGAGAAAAGACTATGAGGGCATCGTGAAAGACACCGGGCTGTCTCTGTCATGTATGGACATCTGCGATTCGAGGAACGGACAGGAGAAAGCTGCTGCGCTGCATGAATATGATTTTGTCATTCTCGGAGGGGGACACGTACCGACTGAAAACGCTTTCTTCAGAAGGATCGGCCTGGCAGAGAGATTCAGAGGATATAAGGGAATCGTAATGGGTATCAGCGCCGGGACGATGAACTGTGCCCGTATCGTATATGCTCAGCCGGAACTGCCGGGAGAAGCAGCCGATCCATCATTTGAAAGATTTATTCCGGGACTCGGTCTCACGGAATACAACATATTGCCGCACTTTAATGCAGTCAGGAATGACAGTATCGACGGTATGCGGCTGATAGAAGATATTGCTTTTGCAGACAGCATGGGACACACTTTCTATGCGCTTACAGACGGAAGCTATCTGCTGCAGACCGAAGATAGGGCAGAGATCAGGGGCGAAACCTATAAGATACGGGACGGCTCGATCGTGCAGATCTGTGCGGAAGGAGAGGTCTTTCCGCTGACAGGATGATATCAGAAGGATCAGAAATGACTGGGAAAACAACAGGTAAAATAGCAGCAGGCATCAGTGCGGCAGGAATAGCTGCCGGATGTTTTGGTGTGATCGATAAGCTGCATCTTCGCACCTCAGCTCCAGGTACGAAAGTGAGGATCGCCTGTGTCGGTGACAGCATTACATACGGATGCTTTGTATCCGGTCAGCCGTGGAACAGCTATCCGGCCCGTCTCGGCAGATTGCTCGGGAGCGATTATTATGTTGCCAATTTCGGCTGCACCAACAGGACTGCGATCAGCGCGGCAGATCATCCATATACGAAAGAGAGACTTTACAGGAAGAGTCTGGATTATGGTCCGGATATGGTGCTCCTGATGCTTGGAACCAATGATTCCAAGATGCATAACTGGGATGCTGAGGCATACAGACATGATATGCTCAGCCTGATAGACAGTTACAGGAAACTGGATTCACATCCTGAGATCATCATCATGCTGCCGCCTCCGGTGTTTACCATACACAGAAGGGTGATGTGGCAGATCCGCCCTGACATACTTGAGCGGGAAGTGATCCCGGCCTGCAGGAGAATAGCGGAGGAGAGAGGACTCAGGCTCATAGACACGCACAGCCCGTTCATGCTGAGACGTCACTTATTTGTCGACGGAGTGCATCCGAATGCCAGAGGTGCTGAAGTCCTCGCGCGAACTGTTTACAAGGCAATCAGAGAGGAGAGGATATGAGACTGAAGAATTTTCTTATAGTTGTGAAGGATATTGAGAGATCGAAGAAGTTCTATCATGATCTGTTCGGGCTGGAAATGCTGGTCGACTTTGACGGAAACATGATATTGACGGACGGTCTTGTTCTGCAGGAAGAAAAGTACTGGAAGGAATTCCTTCACAGGGACATTGTTCCCGAGAACAATGCCAGCGAACTGTATTTTGAAGAGAGCGATATAGAAGCCTTCGTTGAGAAGCTGGAAAGCCTCTATCCGGATATCAGATATGTCAACAGACTTATGACACACTCCTGGGGACAGAAAGTGGTGAGATTTTACGATCCGGACGGCAACCTGATAGAAGTAGGCACTCCGGTGTAACGGATCTGTGTATGATGTGGAGGGATGATATGGAAACTAAGTATTATGTTGTTATCCGTATAGATGGTGACTATGCGTGGCTGCAGAGGACAGACACAGACAGGGAAGAGGAGCCGGTTTTCATAGCGCGGGCGCTGCTGCCGGAAGGAACAGGTGAAGGAACCCGGCTCAAAAGCGAGTTCCTTCAATATGAGATCGTATGAAGACTTATTACCAATGTATCAGTCCCATTTTTTGATAAGTGAAAGTATATTCTTACGACAGATCTTTTCGACTGTTTCCGGTTTGAGTCTGTCAAGCAGCAGATAATACTTCTTGATCTCTTTCTGATATCCTGACCAGTGTCCGACCGCATCGGATCCTATCATGAAACGGTCAGGGTATTTTTCTATTAAAGCGGCCCACATGTCTGTAAATGAATCGGCATCATGGCTGCCGGTCATGAGACTGCCCCGGACATAGTTCTCGAAGAAGACCCATGAGATATCCACATAAAGATTAGGGTTTTTGCTCAGCATGCTGCCGGCGATGATCAGCAGTTCCTCTATCTCGATCCTTCGCGACACACCGACATGTGCCCAGATGATTTTGCAGTTTCTGTTATGTTCAAGAGCTCTGACCAGTTCCTCCTGATACAGCGGATACGGAGCGTTCTGTGGAGAAATATTGTGGTGGACCAGGACCGGCAGACCATACTCAGCTGCAAGATCAAAGATCATGCAGAATGCCGGATTGTCGACACGTAACCCTTCACCGTAGGTCAGAGCAGTCAGATCGTCATGCCTGCTCATCAGTTCTCCTATCCCGCACCAGAATTTCGGATACATCTTAAGCAGCCGTTCGATCTGAAGTGCAGCGTATTTATCAGTACAGTCAAAACCGCAGCAAAACGGATAGAATCTGTTTCTGATCTCTTCCGGCGCCGAAAGAAGTTCATGCGCAAGGATGTGATCCGTACCGGAATAGTAATAACAGCGGCTGTCATCACTCATGTAATACAGCGGGCGTTCATTCATATAAGAAGCCCACTTTTTAGTTAACGGCATTCCGAATACAACAGATCTGGACACACCCGCTGTATCCATAGCTGCTGCAAGAGCGGGAAAGCCATCTGATGCCTGTGTGAAGTCCAGGAAATGAAGATGCGAATCGATTATTTCATATTCCGGTCTTACAGGCGCAAGGCTGACTTCTGTTATTTTGTCGTAATTCATACAATACCCCCTTTATCAGACAGGATCCTATGAATCGATAATACCATTTTCAAAAACAAATGGTAAAGACACTTCCTGAATGTTTTACGTTCGTTATACGCTCCTTGTAGTAATTATTTCACTATTGCAAATGTAAAAATGGGTATTTAATTGGACAATTTTACCTTCTTTTTGTTGTGTTCGTATCAACCCATTCTGTATAATGTGCAAAATGTCGACTGATTGCGGAACAAAAAGGAGGAACGGATCATGAATATTACTGTAGTAGGAGGAGGAAACATCGGGACTCAGTTTGCTGTCCACAGTGCGGAAAAGGGGCATGAGGTAACAGTGTTTACATCGAATCCGGGGCACTTTGAAAAGCATCTGACTATAGTCGGTCCTGAAGGTAATATCCTTCATGAGGCAGACATCTGCAGAGCTACGAACGATCCCGGAGAGGCTTTCAGTCATGCGGACATGATCATGATCACCATGCCGCCAACGATGATGATACCTCTTGCTGAAATAATATATGATAATACCGATGCCCATGCTGTCATTGGATTTGTACCGGGCAACGGAGGCTTTGAACTGGCCTTCAGCAAGTGTATCAGGAGGGGTAATCCATTGTTCGGTATAGACAGAGTTCCTGCCATTGCAAGATTGACAAAGAGGGGCAGTACGGTATGCTGCTCGGGATACAAGGACAGACTGTATGTTGCAGCGATTCCGTCTGATAAAACGGAAGAATGCAGCGCCCTTATTGAGAGTATTTATGATATTCCGTGCGTGAGGCTGCCGGGATTCATGGCACTTACTCTGACGCCTTCCAATCCCATCCTCCATACAGCAAGGCTGAAGACTGTTTTCAAAGACTACAGACCCGGGTCACCTATGATTCATTGCCTTTGTTTTATGAGGAGTGGGATGATGAATCATCCGCTCTTCTGCTGGCCTGCGATGATGAGATACAGGCAATCTGCAAGGCTCTGCCGGGATTCGGTCTTGAATATGTAGTCTCCGAACGTGATTTCTATTCTGCTGATACAGCAGAGGATCTGACAGCAGCAATCACCTCGGAGCAATCCCTGAAAGGACTTGCGACACCCTCAGTGCGCGCTGAGTCAGCATCAGTCAGAGAAAGAGGCCTGTCGGGTCTGAGGACGCGAAGAAAGCAGAAGAACGAAGCGGTAGAAGCCCATATGAGAAGAAGATCCGGCTGGAGAGAACGGCTGGCAGGAAGACGGCGCAGTTATTCGGATGAACAGAACGGCCTGATCCCTGACCTTCATTCACGGTATTTCACTGCGGACTTTCCATACGGACTTGCTGTTATCCAGCAGATAGGGCAGATCGCCGGTGTGCCGATGCCTAACATCGACAGCCTTATGGACTGGTATGACAGTATCGCCATTATCAATGACAGAATCAGCCTTACCGATTACGGCATCACAGACATGGAAAGTCTGCGGGAGTTTTACCTGCGCTGACCCGCCTTTCTGCCATGAGACACCGCCTTCATGCTCCGGGCGGTGTTATTTGATGCCTGAATATGAATGAAGAGAGGCTAATCGTGTGGTAAAATAGTAATCACATTATCAACCAACACATGTGAACGGAAACCGGATGCAAAAGATGCATTCCAAAGCGGATAAGAAACCAGAATGTTTTTATTGGATAAGGACGACAAGAAAGTAGAATATCTCGAGCTGATCTATGATCTCGTGTTTGTATATATGGTGGGAAGGAACAATGCGCTTCTCAGTCATTTTGAGAACGGATTTGTTTCCGCGGACGCTTTTATTGCATATATCCTGTGTACTCTCTCCATAATTCAGATCTGGAACTTCACAACTTTTTATATAAACATGTTCGGACGCAACGGTGTGCGTGACCACGTATTCCTGCTGATCAACATGTATCTCATGTATTTTATAGGCGAAAGCACACGGTTCGACTGGGTTGCCTATCAGGCACAGTATCATATAGCCTGGGCACTGATACTCGTTAATATCGGTATGCAGTATGTGCTGGAACTCCGCAACCACAAAGCCGATGTCTGGAACAGGGTCACTATCAAATGGATGGCGGCAACGCTCTTCATCGAGGCAGCTATTGTGCTGGCGGCATCGTTCGTTGCGCCGGCGGCCGTCGCGCCTGTATCTTTCGCAGCCGTGTTTGCCGGCATGGCAATGACCGTTGCCGGAGGGAAAAAGACTCCGGGAAAAATGATCGACTTCATGCATCTGACAGAACGCGCGATGCTTTATGTAGTGTTCACGTTTGGCGAGATGATAATCGTAGTCTCATTATATTTTGCAGGAGACGGCAGCTTTGACCGGAGCGTGATCTACTTTTCCCTGATGTGCTTCCTGATCGTTGCCGGCCTTTTCGTTTCATATGAGATCATTTTCGATCACTTGCTTGACCGGGAAAAAGATGACAGCGGCAAGATGTACATGTTCATTCACATATTCATTATCTTCGCTCTTGGCTGCACCACAGCCGCTCTCGAGTTCATGCGTGAACCTGAAGTGGCACTGCTGCCTAAAGTCATATTTATCACGGCATCCATCGTCGCTTATTTTGTTTTTCTGTTCTGTACTGCCGGATACGCGAAAGGGCAGTGTGCGCCGGATGCGGCTTTCACCCTGAAACTGCTGGGGCTTACCGCTGCTTTTGCCGTATTGATGATGGTTTTCAGGGAAAACATGGTGGTTAACATTTTCGTCACGGTGGTCTATGTGTGGAGCATAGTCGCTGTTCTGTACGCAGTAAAAAAAGGGCTCGACTGTCAGCCGGAGCAGCAGGTGGTAAAAAAGGCAGGTTGCAGATAATGAGGAAAGAACTGAAACACTTTTATATCGGCGGTTCCTATGGCGGCAATCAGGACTGGTTCAGGACGTTCATGATGCGCATCGGCGGATGCGGGGCAGAGACCGCCTGCGACAGCAGCCTGTATTTTGCGATCCATAAAGGTATAGATAACATATATCCCTTTGACAGGGAAAAACTGACGAAAAATGATTATGTGGACTTTGCCCACAGGATGGAAAAGTATCTGAGACCACGGATGTCAGGGATCAACAGACTGGACATTTTTATAGATGGATACACAGAATACCTGAAAGATAATGGAATAGATTGTATCGAAATGGAGGAACTGAGCGCCAATGAACCATATGAAAATGCCGCTGCCGTACTGGCGGAACAGATCGATAACGGATATCCTGTACCGGTACTGATCCTTAACCACAAAGACCGTTCGCTCAAAGATTATGTGTGGCACTGGTTCCTGATCAACGGATATGACAGGCCGGACGGAACAGATGACATGCTCGTCAAGGCGGTCACATACAGCACTTATCAATGGCTGGATCTCAGAAAACTATGGGACACAGGCTTTGCCAATAAAGGCGGAGCGGTATTGTACAGGATAAAAACAGACCATCAGTAACTCAATGAGTACTGCAAATATAGGAAAAACAATAATAAAAAAGGAAGGAGTTTTTGCCCGGGGTAACGAGAGCGGCTTTATCTGCTGCTGTTTCAGAAGCGTGCTGATGCAGACTGTCCGCCCTTTCTGAAACACACTGAATGTGTACCTTCCTTCAGCAAAAGTATAACATACAATATCTGATGGAACCATAGCGTAACATCTGAGTGATGTCATAAAGATAAAACCGCCAGGCGTCATGCCCGGCGGTTTTTCTGTGTTTTGAGAGACTGCTACCATGGAATGCTGATATTCAGTGATTTTACGACTCCCAGATAATTCCTGTATTTCACCTGGGCTTTATTGATGCGTTCAGCAAATATTGATCCGTCGCCGATCGATGTATCTCCGCCGTCAGCTGCAATCGCTTGCATAGCTCTCTTTTTCAGCCATTCCGTGTCGCTGTAATGAGGTGCTTTATACAGGGACTTCACTTCCTTCTTATACGTTTTCATTTTTTTGGCCTGAGGATCGTAGGCCGTCACTGTGCATGTAGTTGTTGTATTGAATTTCTCTGTAAATGTTATAAACGCCCATTTGCCGTTCTCTTTGTTTTTTATCTGAATATACTTTCTTGTTTTATAGCCTTTACTCTTAAGCTTTACAGTAATGCCTTTTTTTAAGACAGTCTTTGTAGGCTTAACACCGGTTATTCCTGAAATGGTTCCAATACTCACGTTCTTTGAGTTAACATTTGATTTGACATTAAGAGCCAGATTATATTTAAGAACATTATTAGCAGTTGTCGCAAATTTTGATTTGTTTAACAGTGTTATCTCCTTTGTACTTTTGGTAGGATATGTCGCATATACGATCCTCATCGTATATGTTCTTCCGGTGGCAGGATTCTTATATTTAAAAGGTGCCCCGTAACTGTAAGGTGATGATGCAGCCATCGCAGTATTTGTGAAAAGCAGCATCCCTATTATCAGCGTAAGAACAACTATGACCCTTGATTTGTGTTTTTTCATTTCTAGACTCTCCTCTCGATTTCATCCTGATATTGACTATACTGTAGTGCTTTTTCAGCCTGTAGATCGGGCTGTTGCTCATTTAGATTAAATCATTTCCAATCACCTCGCTTTACCGGTGTTTCTATCTCTGTTAGCTGTATCGTATCACAGCAGTTGTACTTTAAGCCGATATCTCCCTGATATGCAGTTTTACCGCCCTGAAATGCACACTAAAAAACCACAAGCCTTGGTATGGCTTGTGGTTTCTGGTGCGCCCGTAGGGATTCGAACCCTAGACCTTCTGATTCGTAGTCAGACACTCTATCCAGCTGAGCTACGAGCGCATATCTTCGCGACTTCACAATCATACAACAGCATCGGGAAAAAGTCAACGGGCAATGTATCAATGAGACCTGCTCTCCGGCATGATCCGCAAAAAACCGGTCCTGCATGAGGACCGGTTTATACTGACTGTTAAGCCTTGCGTCAACTAAATTGCGAAACCCTTGGTCATCTTGTCATCAGGATCCATGAACCACTTAGCTTCTCCGCAGAGGTAGGCAGCGCCTGTTACCTGAGGAATGATTGTGTCGAACTCGCCAACCTTAGGTCCGAGTGCAGCAACTGTTCCGATGAATCTTGTATCGATGAATGATTTGTAAACGAAGCATTCACCAACACCGAGTTCGCCGTGCTTGTAGAGCCAGGACAGTTTAGCCGAAGTACCTGTGCCGCATGGTGATCTGTCGATCTGCGGATCATGAGGTTCTCCGAATACCAGCTGGTTCTTCAGTGAGAACTTAGCCTCTGGGCAGTACTTCTTGTCATCTTCTGTCATATCGTCGGAGCAGTAGTTCTCGATGAGGTCTACGCTTGTGATATCGAGCTCCGGATGCTGGATCTCCATTGTTCTGTTGATCTCCTGAAGCGCGAAACTTGACCACTCTGTGAGGAACTTGGTGTGCTCCGGGGTAACCTTGAAGCCGAAGTTCTTCTCTGTATCTACAAGAGCGAAGAAGGAACCGCCGAAGCAGATGTCAAATACAACATCCTTGCCCTGATAATTCAGGACGCAGTTCTCCTTGTAAACGAACGCAGGAACGTTGGTGAGCTTAACACCGGTAACCTTGCCGTTTTTGCAGTTGCAGTCAAGATGGATAAGGCCTGCAGGTGCTTCGATAACCAGCTGAGTTACAGGCTCCTTCATCTCCATAAGGCCTGCTTCAAGGATAACTGTTGCTGCGCCGATCGAGCAATGACCGCACATGTTCAGATATCCGCCGCCATCCATGAAGAAGATACCGAAATCAGCTTCAGGATTGATTGGTTCAACAAGAATAGCGCCGAACATGTCATGGTGACCACGAGGCTCGAACATGAGCATTGTTCTGAGATAGTCATAGTGCTCTTCAAGATAATGCTTTTTCTCGATCATTGTGTTACCCGGGAGTTCCGGGCAGTCGAGAGCGACTCTGCAGTACTCGCCCTCGGTATGAGCTTCAACAGTTCTGATGACCTGCTTGTCATAGAGATCATAGTTGACTTTAGGCTCGAGATATTTGGCCATGGGTAATTACCTCCTTAAACACATAGCTTTTTTTGCAGGAACATGTCAGTTCTGTTCCGTCTAATATGATATCCCAACATACAAAACAGTGTCAATCAGCTTGTCCTTTTTTCTGCACAAAACGAGCCGAAAATACATTAAGAACAAACACAAACGATGTTAAGGAAAACTTAATGACCATTGAAAGTCTTTAAATTTCAATGATTACAGAATTATATAAATCTGCCATAAGTTTTTAATGAAAATATCTATTCGTACACAATAGAAATGAATGGCCAAAGTATAATTTATCTCTATAAAAAAATAGCCTGTCATTGTTGATATAAATAGATACGCATGATATCATAACTATGAACGAAAAGGCGTTTTTTGTGTGTCTGTAATAGGCAATATCAATGTAGTTTCGTGATAATCTAAAAGGAGATTGGTATTATGGAAAACATTCAGATGTTACTGAAGCAGGGTGCTGTCGGTAAGCCATGTGCTCCTGTTGTCAAGGTTGGCGATAAGGTCAAAAAGGGTACTCTGATCGCAACTCCGACTGGTCTTGGAGTCAATGTTCACTCCAGTGTTTACGGTGTAGTTGAGGAGATCCTTGAAGACAGAATTGTAATCAAGCCTGATGAAGAGCAGCCGGACGAGTATGTCAAGATTGCCAAGGGGACTAACCTCGAAATGATCAAGGAAGCAGGCGTCATCGGACAGGGCGGCGCAGGATTCCCGACATTCATCAAGATATATAATGGCAAGGAAGACAAGCCTGTTCTCGATCACGGATACATTCTCGTAAATGCTTCCGAGTGCGAACCGGGACTTGCTCACAATATCCAGCAGATCGATGAAGATCCGGCCTCACTGCTTAGAGGTATCCACTACCTCATGGAGATCGCCGGCGCTGATAAGGGAATCATCGCTATTAAGAAGAAACACAGAGAAACCATCGAGAAACTCGACGCGCTTCTGAAAGATGACCCGGATATTGAGAGACATCTTCTGCCGGACATCTATCCGATGGGTGAAGAGCGTGCTGTAGTAAGAGAATGCCTCGGTATCGAACTCGAGCCGGACAAGCTTCCGTCAGCTGCTAACGCTGTTGTTATCAACAGTGAGACAGTTTACAGCTGTGTAGCTGCCATCGAAGATCAGAAGCCTCTGATCGACAAGAATATCACCGTAAGAGGAATGATCGAGGGCGGCAACGAGGCTCACGTATTCGAGCATGTTCCGGTAGGAACAAGTGTACAGGCACTCATCGAGAGAGCTGGCGGACTGGACAAGAGAGGATACGGCGAGATTATCATGGGCGGATCCTTCACAGGTAAAGCCTGCAATCTCGAAGACCCTATCACAAAGTGCACGGGAGCTATCCTCGTAACACGTCAGTTCAGAGATCTGAAGGGCGCTAAGGTTGGTATCCTCGTATGCGCATGCGGCGGCAACCTCGAGAGAATGGAAGATCTCGTTGCTAAGTACAATGGTACAGTCGGTCATGTCTGCTACTGCAAGCAGGCTGCAGAAATGCCTAACGGAACACGTAAGTGCGAGCGCCCGGGCAATTGCCCTGGACAGGTCAAGAACAACCTCGAGTTCAAGAAGGCAGGATGTGAGTACATCATCATCGGCAACTGCTCTGACTGCTCCAACACAGTCATGGCTTCAGGTCCTAAAATGGGACTCAAGGTAATGCACATGACAGACCTCGCTATGATGGCTGTAGGTCACCCGCTCTACAGAACACTCAAGGTTTCCAAGAAGGTTGATCAGGACCTCAACGTAGTTGACAACGTAGAGGATAACGAGACTGTAGAATAATCAATTTATACTAAACAACTATTTCATATGGTATGGACCTCTGACCCGGAGTCAGACCCCAACACGGTTCCGGGCAGAGGTGTATATAACTACTGTTTCTGCAATCTTGCAGAGCAGGCACATATTTTAAGGAGGAAGATCGATATGTCAATAACAGCTGAAACAGCTAAGCAACATGCTAACGATCCAGCAGTACTCTGCTGCAGAGCAGAGGCAGGCACAGAACTGACACCTGCAAACTTCGAGGATCCAGCAATTTTCCCGGATCTTGTTGATTCCGGACTGCTGAACCTTGATGGAGCTCTGACACTTGGGCAGGTTCTCAATGGCAGCAAGCTCACAAAGACAGTTGACTCTCTTACTCCGGTTACAGCTGACATCGTTGATAAGTATGATGCAGCAGAGGGCGCTGAGGAAGCACCTGCAGCTGAAGAACCAGCAGCAGCACCTGCACCGGCAGCAGCACCTGCAGCAGCAGCACCTGCACCTGCAGTAGGCGGATACATCAGCCTGCACATCGGTGAAGGTAAAAACATCGACATCCAGATCCCTGCCGGCATCGGCGGCGGCGTAGCAGCAGCTCCTGCAGCAGCAGTAGCAGCACCGGCAGCAGCCGCAGCTCCAGCTGCAGCAGCAGAGGAAGAGGGTGAAGCTGTAGTAGTCAGAGAGATGACTCGTAAGCACTACAAGATCGATAAGGTAATTCTGGGAGACGAGACCAAGATCGAGGGAACAACTCTGTATGTACGTAAGGCAGCAGCTACAGAAGGCGCTGACGCACAGAAGCTCGTACACAGCCTCGAACTTGATGTGATCACACCTGACAACTACCACGTATACTCCGAGACAGTAATGGATATCCAGCCGATCGCTACTAAGGAAGACGACGCTGAGCTGGGTGAGGGCGTTACAAGAGTTCTCGACGGTGTAGTAATGGTAGTTACCGGTATCACCGAAGAGGGAGTACAGGTTGGTGAGTTCGGTTCTTCAGAGGGATACATCGATGAGAACATGATGTGGGGACGTCCTGGTGCAGTAGACAAGGGCGAAATCATGATCAGAGCTCATGCTGTAATCGATAACAAGAAGAACATGGAGAGACCTGGTCCTATCGCTATCCACACTGCAGTCGACCACGTAACTCAGGAGATCAGACAGGCTATGAAGAAGCAGCTGACCGATGAGCAGGTAGTTGAGACTCAGACAATGAAGCAGGTAAGAAGACCTGGTAAGAAGAAAATCGTTATCGTTAAGGAAATCATGGGACAGGGCGCTATGCACGATAACTTCCTGTTCCCGACAGAGCCGGTTGGAGTACTCGGAGCTAAGCCTAACGTAGACCTTGGTAACGTTCCTATAGCTGCTAACCCGCTTGAAGTAATGGACGGCTGCATCCACGCTCTTACATGTATCGGACCTGCATCCAAGGAGATGTCCAGACACTACTGGAGAGAGCCGCTGGTATACGAAGCAATCCATGATGATGACGTTGACCTGGTAGGCGTAATCTTCGTTGGTTCACCACAGGCTAACACAGACAAATTCTACGTATCCAGAAGACTTGGTCAGATGGTTGAGTCCATGAACGTTGACGGTGCATTCGTAACAACAGAGGGATTTGGTAATAACCACGTAGACTTCACTTCTCACATCGAGCAGATCGGTAAGAGAGGCGTTCCGGTTGTAGGATTCTCATTCTGCGCTGTACAGGGTGCTCTCGTAACAGGTAACAAGTACTGCGATGCTATGGTAGACAACAACAAGTCCATGTCCGGTATCGAGAACGAAGTACTTGCGTGCAACACACTTTGCCACGAAGACGCTATCAGAGGTCTGGCTATGCTCAAGGCTAAGATGGCAGGCGAAAGCATCAAGGCACCTGAGAGAAAGTACACACACGCAGTCAAGGAGAGCAACGTAGAGCTGATCGAGAAAGCTTACGGCATGAAGATGGAACTCGTAGAGAACGAGCAGTCACTGCCAATCAGCGAAAAGAGAAAGGCTAAATACGACTAATTCTACAGCAAGGGAGCGTTTCGGGATATGAAATACGGTGATAAGATAATCAGGATGGAAGGCGTTATCGTCGAAGTGCATGACGGTGCGGTTGCCATAGACTTCAAAGGCAGACTGGGACATCTCAGGATACCTAAGAGAATGATCATTTCTGACTATGACCTGGAGGTAGGTCAGGAGGTCGCCTGGAATATGAGCTTCATAGAACAGGAGAGCGCTGAGGTCAATGCCAGATATCTCGAAACAATCCAGCATGCTGAGAAACTCCAGAATGAAATGCACAACAGTAACAAACAGGAGGATTAATACAAAATGAGTATGACAGTTGTAAAAGGATTACAATCTGAAATCTTCGTTCCTATTACTCCTAAGTCAGTATGGGCTCCTGTAACTAAGCCGCTGAGCGAGATGACAGTTGCTCTTGCAACAGCTGCCGGCGTTCACAGAGTAGATCAGGAGAGATTCAACCTGGCCGGAGACTTCACATGGAGAAAGATTCCGAATGAATCCACAGAAGAAGAGCTGATGGTAACCCACGGTGGATACGACAACTCCGATGTAAATAAAGACATCAACTGCATGTTCCCTATCACAAGACTTAAGGAACTCGCAGCAGAGGGCTTCATCAAGGCTTGCGCACCATACCATGCAGGTTTCATGGGCGGCGGCGGAAACATCGAGAAGTTCACTAACGAGACAGGTCCACAGGTTGCTGAGATGCTTAAGAGTGAGGGCGTAGACGCATGTCTCCTCACCGCTGGATGAGGAACCTGCCACCGCTCTGCAACAATCGTGCAGAGAGCAATTGAGGCTGTAGGAATCCCTACAGTAATCATCGCAGCACTTCCGCCTGTAGTAAGACAGGCCGGTACTCCGAGAGCCGCAGCTCCTATGGTACCGATGGGTGCTAACGCAGGTGCTCCACATGACGTAGAGATGCAGACAGCTATCGTTAAGGCATCACTCGAGCTGCTCGAAGAGATCGAGACTCCGGGCAAGATCGTATCACTGCCTTTCGAGTATCACGCTGTTATCTAGTCACGCAACTTTTAAGTTAATAGGACATCAGCAGATGCTGAAGATGGGGCAGAGCGATCTGCCCCATCTTTTCAAAATATGGTTTATCTGATAGAATACCTGACGCAGGACAGTCAATTTATTATTTGTACGAGAGGAAAAGCAAATGGCTGCAAATGATATTGAACTCAGAAGGCTGGTCATCAAGGCCTTTCAAATGAATGAGGTCACCATGGGTGACGAGAACAAGATCACTACCGGCGGAGTCATGACACTGACCAAGGACGGTCTGGACGAGCTGGCAGCTAAGTACAGCGAAGTAATAGATAAAATAGACATCGAGATCATCAACCCTGGTGATCATGACAGATATACCAATACCATCATGGACATTATTCCGATTTCCGTTAAGGTGCTCGGAAAGTGCGGGGAGGGTATTACACACACCATCACAGGCGTATATGTAATGCCTACCGGTGTTGACACAGAGGGCAAACAGGCTCATGAATTCGGCTCATCCGAGGGAAATCTCAAGGATATGCTTTACCTCAACAGAGCCGGCACACCGGCAGATGACGATTACATCATTTCCTTCAACATCACTTTCAGGAAAGGAATGGGACAGGAAAGATACGCTATCATCGACGCTTACAGGATGATCGAGGAGTGGATGAATCAGTTCAGAGCACAGCTCAAGAAATTCGAAGGCACAAAGTGCACTGAGAGACATGAGTACTATGACAGGATCAGACCGGGACAGAAAAAAGTCCTCGTCATCAAAGAGATGATCGCTCACGGCGCTATGCTCGACACCTGGATCTTCCCTAACCAGCCGTGCGGCGTAGAGGGCGGCAAGTCACTGATCGATTACGGATGCACACCTATCATGCTGACTCCTAACGAGTTCAGAGACGGTGCCATCAAAGCGATGAACTAAGGAGGTACAGATATGGGAGTAGGTCCTTCGACAAAAGAAACAAGTCTTCATCATTTCAGAGACCCACTGATCCAGGTGCTGGGAGAGGATGAAGGAATCGACCTGATGGGAGTCCTCGTATACGGATCTCCTGAGGGCAACGAAGAAAAGATCAGAGTTTCAAGAACGGCAGCGGTCATCGCTGAATGCGCAAGACCTGACGGCGTCATTGTTGAGACAGACGGCTGGGGCAATCTGGATGTGGACTATGTCAACTGCGTCAATGAGATAGGCGAGAGAGGCATCCCTGTGGCCGGTCTCAACTGGAGCGGCACAGCAGGCACCTTCGTAGTTGAGAGCCCGTATCTTGACAATGTAGTCGACTTCAATAAGAATCCGGAGGGTATCGAGTCCAACATCGTCGGTGAGAATAATTATACCGAAGAAGATGTCAGAGAATGCATCAAGAGACTCAAGATCGCAATGCTCAAGAAAGAGCGCGGCATCAAGTAAGGAGACAGGGGACGGTTCTCTGTCTCCTTTTTGATTGGAAAAAAGAGGAGACAGAGAACCGTCCCCTGTCTCCCTCGCTTCAACTATGATATACTAACTATGTATGTACAATTTCTGGGATAATTAGACCGGGGTCAATAGTGTTTACACATCTGCATGTCCATACTGAATACAGTCTGCTTGACGGAATGAGCAGGATATCCGAGCTTCCTCAGTATGTTAAAGAACTGGGGATGGATTCGTGCGCGATCACTGACCATGGCGCGATGTTCGGTGTGATCGACTTCTATAAGTCATGCAGGAAGGCGGGTATCAAACCTATCATAGGATGCGAGGTCTATACTGCTGCAAGGACGATGTATGATAAGGAGGCAGGCAGAGACAGATTCTCCGGACACCTGATACTCCTCGCGGAGACGCAGGAAGGGTACAGTAATCTGGTCAAAATAGTTTCAAAGAGTTATGTTGATGGCTTTTATTTCAAGCCGAGAGTTGACAAAAATCTCCTGAGGCAGTACAGCGATGGGCTGATCTGCCTTTCAGGCTGTCTGGCCGGAAATACCCAAAGGTTGCTTCTGAACAGTGACTATGAGGGAGCAAAGAAGGAAGCTCTCGAACTCCTTGATATATTCGGAGCGGGAAATTTCTTCCTTGAGATACAGAACCATCATCTGGAAGAAGACAAAAAAGTCATAGAAGGCCTCAGACGGCTTTCATCGGATACCGGGATCCCGTTGGTCGCGACCAATGATGCTCATTATATCAGGCGTACAGATGCTGTCGCTCAGGATATCCTGATGTGCATCCAGACCCAGACCAATATAAATGATGAGAACCGCATGAAGTTTGAGAACGACGAGTTCTACATCAAGAGTGAGGATGAGATGAAAGATCTTTTCCCTGATCTTGAGGACGCGGTGGAGAGGACACATGAGATTGCGGAACGATGCAATGTAGAGTTTGAGTTCGGCAATTACCATCTGCCTGAATATGTACCGCCGGAAGGCAAGACCTGTGAGGAGTATCTCAGGGAACTGTGTTACAAAGGCCTGGAGATGCGTTACGGCAGTGAGGCGCTGGACCTGACGAGCGAGTACCGCAAACGTCTCGAGATGGAACTCTCAGTCATCGAGAACATGGGTTATGTGGAATATTTCCTGATCGTCTGGGATTTTATTCACTACGCGAAGTCGCACAATATCGCTGTCGGACCGGGCAGGGGGTCTGCTGCGGGCAGTATCGTCGCATACAGTCTGGATATAACTGAAATCGATCCGATCAGATACAGCCTGATCTTCGAGAGATTCCTCAATCCGGAGAGAGTCAGTATGCCGGATATTGACGTGGACTTCTGTATCGAGAGGCGTCAGGAAGTTATCGACTACGTGACGCGCAAATACGGCAGAGACAAAGTTTCTCAGATCATCACCTTCGGGACACTCAAAGCCAAGGCTGCCGTACGCGACATTGCGAGAGCGCTGGACGCGACTTACGCAGAGGGGGATGAGATAGCCAAGGCCATCCCTAACGAACTTGGTATCACGATAGCCAAAGCTCTCGATATGAATCCGGATCTCAGAAAACGCTATGAGACCGAGCCGCTGGTAAAACAAGTCCTTGATCTGTCAATGGCACTCGAAGGTCTGCCGAGACATGCAAGCACTCACGCGGCAGGTATCGTGATCTCCAGACTGCCTCTTGATGAATACGTGCCGCTGTATTCATCGGACAAAGGTATTTCGACCCAGTTCAACATGACGACCATTGAAGAGCTGGGACTTCTGAAAATGGACTTCCTCGGACTCAGGAATCTGACAGTCATAAGAGATGCTCTGCGGATGATAGAACAGAACCACGGCGTCACGATCGACTGGGCAAAAATGGGCTATGACGATCCTGAAGTCTACAGGCTGATCGCTGACGGCAACACCAAGGGCGTGTTCCAGCTCGAAAGTGGCGGCATGACTGATTTCATGAAAAATCTCCGCCCGACTTGCTTTGAAGATATCGTTGCGGGCATCGCCCTGTACAGACCGGGGCCGATGGATTCCATACCGAAATATATTGAGAACAAGAAGCACCCGGATAATATAAAATATGTAGATCCTCATCTCAAGCCGATACTGGATGTAACTTATGGCTGCCTGATCTATCAGGAGCAGGTAATGCAGATAGTAAGAGATCTCGGAGGGTACTCTTTCGGGCGCTCTGATCTGGTGCGACGCGCCATGAGCAAAAAGAAGATGTCCGTGATGCTCGAGGAGAAGGAATACTTCATCAACGGCAAGACTGCTGATGACGGAACGGTCGAGATCGCGGGATGCGCGAGAAACGGCGTTCCGGCCAAAGCAGCAGAGACCATATTCGAGGATATGGTGAGTTTTGCCTCATATGCTTTCAACAAATCTCACGCGGCCGCATACGCAGTCCTGTCCTATGAGACGGCGTATCTCAAATGCCATTATCCGACGGAGTTCATGGCCGCGCTTATGAGCAGCATGGCGGGTGACGCAAAGCACACTGCGGATTATGTGCGCAACTGCCGGGAGATGGGTATTGAGCTCCTGCCGCCGTCGGTGCTGAAGAGCGGCAGGAATTATACTGCGAGAGACGGAAAGATCAGATTCGGACTGCTCAGTGTCAAAAACGTAGGAACAGGTATTATAGATGCGATCATCAGGGCACGGGATGAGGTGCCTGATACTCATGACATATATGAATTCATCAGCGCGATCGATGCGGGCGAACTCAACCGCAAGGCTATCGAGTCACTGATACAGGCGGGAGCTTTTGACGATATCAATCCTAACAGGGCGGTGATGATGGCGGTCAGCGACGACGCCGTGCAGAGGGCGCAGAAAAAAGCCAGAACAGGCACGCGGGCGCAGATCAGCCTCTTCCAGCTCGAAGACTTCGCGGATGAAGTTATAGCGAGCCCGCCGCTTCCTAAAGTTGCGGACTTTCCGCTCGAGACCAAGCTCTCGATGGAGAAGGAGATGCTCGGCGTCTATCTGACGGGGCATCCGCTCGATGAGTACGGGCAGCTCATACGTGACAACACTACCGCGACTACAGCAGATCTGACAGCCGGAGGAGAAGAGTTCACTTCCGGGCGGGATGACGGCGACAGCATGATCATCAACACTTCGAAATTCAGTGACGGGGATTTTGTTATCCTTGGGGGTATGATCAGCGGTGTGAGGACTATGTATACCCGCAAGTCGCAGGAGATGGCACGTCTCAGCCTTGAGGACTTCGACGGTGTCATAGACGCGATAGCTTTCCCTAAAGTCTATGAGAGAAAACGCAATCTGATCCGCGCGGATCAGATAGTCGGCATGTCCGGCAGAGTCAGCTTCAAGGACGAGAACGATGCCGAGATCCTGATAGAGGACGTTGTCCCGATAGAAGACATAGCCATGCTGGCGCGCGGCCGCAGAGGCAGCTACGGAGACAACAGCTATAACGGAAATGGTTATGGTGACCGCAGACAGGGTCGTCCGGAAAGAGCAGCTGAGCCGGAAATGAAGAAGAAAAACACACCTCTTAACGATCCGGTCAAGCTCAGGGTCACAGAGGAAGTGCTCGCGAGACACCGGGATGTCAGAGGGATGCTTTACCACCTGACAGACGCGATGAGCCTGTATCCGGGAGACCGGGATGTTCTGGTCTATCTTCCCGGTCAGAAGCCGGTCAGATGCAGCAAGGATAACAGAGTAACCTTCACCGGTGAGCTGAGAGCACAGCTGATAAGGATACTGGGAGAAGAAAACGTAAAAGCATAAGGGTAATCAGGTATGGGCAAGGCGATAGTTATTTACACTTCAAAGAGGGGAAGCACGAAGCAGTATGCTGAGTGGATAGCGGAGGACCTCAGCTGTGAGGCAATACCTCTGGCGGATCCGCGCATGAAGGATATCAATCTGTATGAATATGAATGCATCATTTACGGCGGCTGGATCAGAGGAAGCGGTATCGTTGACTTTGACAAATTCAGCAGGATGCTTGACAGCGAGCTGATGCAGAGACTGATAGTGTTCGGAGTCGGAATGGCTGACGAAACGGCTGATAATTATGCGCAGGTCTGGGGCTACAGCATAGGTAAGCTTGACCCTAAGAATGAGAACAGATCCATACTATATATACTCGGCGGCAGATATGATCCTGCCGCAGTCACCGGACTTGACAGATTCCTCATGAAAGTCATGAAGACTGTTCTTATGTCCGGGAGCACACCGGAAGCCAGGGGACGCGCGAACTTCATGAAGGACCGTATAGAAAACGGTGTAGATATGGTATTCAGAGATAATATCGTTTCACTCGTACGCGACGCAGAACGTAAGCTCAGCTGAATGCCGGAAGCGATGAAAGAATAAACCCCTGAAAGTTTTTTCAATAATGTCTTGTCACAGAGAATGATTATAAATTATAATGTAATACTCTGAAAATTGAGAGGGTAAAGCATTCAGCCAGTAGATAAGGTGGATAATAATGACTGGTACAAGAAAAAGACTGGAAAAGTTAATAATAGCTTTCGCGGTAGCAGCCATCATGATAGCGTGCCTGATGGGTTTGTCATGCAGCACGGTATGGGCAGACAGTCAGAACCCCGATACTGAGGGAATTGTAGCTGTATCGTCTGAAGCAGACACATCCGCAGAACCGGCACCGGCATCTGCACCCCCTGCTCAGGAGACGCAGGCAGAAGCAGTACCTGTATCTGAACCGGCCGCTTCACCTTCGGCGGCGCCAGCAGAGACGGCTTCTGAATCAGCCCCGGTACCTGAGGAGAATGCCCTGCCGGCGGATTTTCAGGAAACAAATGCGGATCAGGGATCAGTGGCTCAGGAGACCGGATCAGTTCAGGGCGAATCCGGAAATGGAGCAGCCACCGATGATGAAAAGCATGAGGAACCGTTCCTTATGATGACACAGGCAGCAGAGACCGAGCAGTCAGACGCTAAGGCTGCCGGTGAAGAATCTGATGCAGACTCCCCTGTCGATATACGGGACAAGACAGTTAATAATCTCAAGTACGATCAGTCTACCGGAATACTGTCATGGGATCCGGTTGAGGGCGCTGAGCATTATTATGTGAATTTGAGTTTCAAAAGTGAAAGTCACAGCGGTTCGGGATTAGGAATAACGGTCAAAGGAACCTCGATAAATATATATGATAAGGATACATTCTCGGATATCCTTGAGTATGTTGGTACTGCCGACTATACCTTCACTGTTCAGGGCCGTGCCCCGGATTATGAGGATGCTGATGGAGCAACCATTACTAACAGAACGGCAGCCGCCAAATTGAAGCTTCATTTTACGCCGGATATGTCAGGCCTGGCACATCATGTAATCAGTATCACTGTACGGACAACTGAATTTGTATACATCAAAGCCGACAATAGATTTGAACAGAGCAGCCGTTCCAGAGCATATTCGCAGGGCGGAGAAGTGATTATCAACGGAGAGTCAGTCAATACCGAAATCAAGGACGGACAGGTATACTATCTGCCTCTCGCAGATAAAGAATTCCGGGTAGGTGATAAAGTTACTATTTCATACAGACCGGCTGATGGCTATGAATTCAGTTCTATGAAGATAGATGGGCAGGAAGTATCCGGAAGCCAGACGATCACAGTTGGCGACAAAGACATTGAAATAATGATCGTATTCCATCAGCCGCTTACCAAGATCATCTCCGATGAACTTAAAGTCACTTCTGACAACTTTGATGAAGTAGCGCAGGATATACTGATGTCAGATCCATCGAGGATAACAAGATGGATAGAAGGATATGTCCGGCTGTACATTGAGACTGTCAGCGAAACCACGCTGGCAGACAATGACAGGAATGTTTGCAGCACGGATTCATATCTCAGGTCCTCGAATATTATGCCGGGGATATTCTTCAACGTATCTTTATATAAAAGCCTGAAGATGGAAAAACCTGTGCTGGTGGCAAGTTCTCCTAAACCGGTGAATATCAGGATCACAATCCCGGATTACCTGAAGTCTACGAAGCCGAATATCAGGAGAACATTCTATCTGATCAGAGTGGATAACGGGAGTGCTAGTATGATAGCTGATTCGACAGGGGATACACTCAGCGGATATATCACGTACTCCGGACTCTACATGATCGGATATAAGGATACTGTTATTTCGTCAGGAAGCAGTTCATCCGGCGGCATTGTGGTTTCAGCATATGCGGCTGATGCTCTGCCGGTGCCGGAGGAAGCAGTACCGGTACCTGAAGCAGTAAAACAGGAAGAATCTGAACCGTTTATTTCAATACAGGAGGTGCAGGAAGATCAATCAGATTCCCGTGCGCTTGCTATAGCGGGAACTGCCGCAGTCGCAGCTGCCGCAGGAGCAGGGATCTACCTGACACTTAAGGGTCTGTTCTGATTCTTTCCTGAAACAGAATGAAACAGGTATTCTGAATATTTGTTAAAGACGAGTGCATTTAGGCACTCGTTCTTTTTCTATAATGTATAATTACTATGATGTATTTTCCTGTCTGGAAATGAATGGCTGCAGGTATCTGAAGGGATTGCAACATCTCTGAAAGATAGTTAAAATGACTATGTATAGTTTTGTTTGTACAAGGACTACGGAGGAGACATGGCGGATATTTTCAGAAAATCGTCATTGGATAAATTATCATCACCGGAGCAGCTGGATAAGGCGATAACCATTATTTCGCCTTCATTCTGGATCGCTGCTATCGGTGGCGGATTGATAGTTGTTGTTGCTCTGATATGGTCGATCTTCGGCAGGCTTCCTGTTAATGTAAACACCAATGGTATTTACATGGGCGGGGACAATATGCATGCGGTCGTAGCTGAAGCAGATGGTATCGTAAGTGAAATATTCGTTTCAGAGGGAGACACTGTTGCCGCGGGTCAGAAGATAGCCCAGCTGGATGATGAGGTCTTTCAGACAGAACTCGAGAAGCTCACTGCCCGCAGAGACAATGTCGAAGCAGTTTCGTTTTATTCATATGATGACCCTGCAACAGCAGATACCAAGCCGTTGCTGGATATCAAAGCACAGTCTGAAGTCTCGGGTTCTGCTTTGTCGGCTGATCAGGCAGCATTGAGGGAACGGTACAGAGCTCTCTCAAAGCAGAAAGCCGCTACCAGTTCTGCCCAGAGCACCATGAATTCCGCTGAGAGTACTATGAAGAAAAAGCAGAGCGAATTCCTCTCGAGTCAGAAAACTTACAAGGACGCTCAGGAGGCATATGCTGATGCTGAAACAAAATATAAAAATTTCCTGGAGAAACTTGCAAGTCTGGGCGTAGATGTCACGGATCCTGATAAGGAGGTTGTACTGAATAATGAGACTGACCCTTCTATGAAGACTGATCCGCAATATATAAATGTAGTTATCCAGGGCATTGACGCTCTTCCTACTCTGTCAAATGAGGATAAGGAAGCACTGAAGAAGGATTTCCTGGAATACAAGGGGAACTGGGAGTCTGCCATGGATAAACTTGATAAGGCAGAAGCGGCTGTTAAGTCAAAAGAACTGGAAGTAGGGAATGCTGAGGCGAAATACAATCAGGCTCTCCAGATTTATAATCAGGAGAAGGCTACACAGAAGAGCCTTCAGGACGCTGTATCACAGCTCGAAGCCAAGGTGAAGGGTGACAGCTCAGGCAGGAATGACCAGCTGTCCGCTCTTGAGGAACAGTTTGAAGCTGCCAAGGGAAGTATTCTTGACCAGATCAATCAGGAGATCACAAAGCAGAGCGAGGCTATAGAAAATATGGCTCTTACATCAAGAGTCAATGGTAAGGTCAGCGGCCTGAATATCGCAGAAGGAAATGCCGTACAGCGGGGCACAACGATATGCAAAGTCACATCTTCAGGACATGATGATACCGGTGTTATATGCTATGTGCCGGTTTCAGACGGAAAGAAGATCAAGCAGGGCATGAAGATCATAGTATATCCTTCAACTGTCAACAAACAGGAATACGGGCATATGGAAGGTACTGTTACAAGGGTATCGCAGACTGTTGTATCGGCAGAAGATATGCAGAATCAGCTCGGAGATACATCGCTGGTGCAGGCTTTCCAGCAGAATGGTGCTGTCATAAGGGTCGTAGGAGAACTTAAAAAGGATGACAGCACGGCCAGCGGGTATGCATGGTCGAGCAAGAAGGGTGCAGATGTTGTGCTTGATGAGGGCACAGTGATCACAGCGGATATAGTGACGGAGGAAAAAGCGCCTATAACTATGTTGATTCCTTACCTTAAGGATCTGTTCTCTGTACACAGGACACCGGATAACAATCAGAATAACAACGGTAATTAAGGATATATCTTAATGAGCAAATCTTATGTCAAAACCCCAACAGTATATCAGATGGAGGCCACCGAATGCGGAGCGGCTTCTCTTGCGATGGTGATGGGGTATTTCGGCAAAAGCGTGCCGCTTGAACAACTGCGTATCGAGACAGGAGTTTCGCGTGACGGCTGCAACATGAAGAATATCATGCGGGCAGGCAAGAAATTCGGCCTTGAGGTCCACGGATACCGTAAAGACCTTGATGGCTTGTTTGAGTTGCCCGTACCTTGCATTATACATTGGAATTTCAACCATTTCGTGGTTTGGGAAGGCCGGAAGGGCGAGAACTGTTACATTAATGATCCGGCAATGGGCAGACGGAAGCTGACTGTTGAGGATATTGATGACTGTTTCACGGGCGTAGTCCTGACGTTTGCTCCTACAGATGAATTTGAGAAGAGCCATGAAAGCGAAACGATGCTCACATTTGTCCGTCAGAGACTGAAGGGGCAGTTCGGTGCTGTCAATGCCCTTGTGACACTTGGTTTCTTCCTTATGATACCGGGGATAGTAGTTCCGGTATTCTCCAAGGTATTCATTGATGACATTCTGCTCGGAGGCAATGACGACTGGACCACTGCGCTCCTGTTTGCCATGCTTGGAACCATGATCTTCAGTGCGCTTCTTACATCCTACAGGGGCAGACTGATGCACAGACTGCAGAATAAGATGGCGATGCTGAGCGGATACAACCTGCTTGCTCACATGCTGAGGCTGCCGGTCTCGTTCTTTGATCAGAGATTCACAGGAGACCTCTCCAACAGGATCCAGAACAATGAGAGCGTTACTACGTTCCTCACCAGCGATCTGGCTGAGGTAGTGCTTAACTGCATCGTTGCTCCTCTATATCTGATAGTCCTGTTAATGTACAGCCTTCAGCTGACTCTGATCATAGTCCTGATCACTGCAGCCAACATGATCATCATGAAACTCAGCTCTTCATACCTGTCAAATGTATCGATGAAGAGCCAGCAGGACCACAGTAAACTCATCGGAGTTCTGTTCAGCGGACTGCGAATAACCAGCACGCTCAAGGCGTCGGGAACTGAAAATGAGTTCGTAAGCAGACTTCAGGGCAACTACGCCAAGAGTATCAATACAGAGCAGAGCATGGGAATGCGTCAGGAGATGCTCAATGCGATCCCTGATGTCACCAAAAATATCATCAACGTAGTCGTACTTGTAGTTGGCGGTGTGCTTGTTATCAGGGGAAACATGACAGCCGGAATGCTGGTGGCTTATACATCCCTTCAGGCATCATTCACCGGACCTGTCACCGCAATCGCGGGTTTTATCCAGAAGATAGAAACGACCAAGGCTGACATGGCCAGGGTCAATGACATAATGAAATACGAGCAGGACGGCAGATATGCGATATCCGAATACAATGATCTGTCGGAAAAACTTCAGGGAGAGGTTGAACTTGACAATCTTTCGTTCGGCTATGACATCCTCAAAGACCCTATCATTTCAGATTTCAGTTTCCATCTCGAACCGGGTCAGTCGATAGCATTTGTCGGAGCTTCGGGAAGCGGCAAGTCTACGGTGTCCAAACTGTGTTCGGGCCTGTACGCGCCATGGTCCGGGGAGATCCGGATGGACGGCGTACCGGTTGCGCAGATACCGCCTGAGGTTCTATCATCGAGCATTTCGACTGTAAGTCAGAACATCACATTGTTTACAGGCTCTATCAGGGATAACCTGACATTGTGGGACAAGTACATAAGCAAGGAAGACATGGTCAGAGCGGCTAAGGATGCGTGCATACATGATTTTATCACCACCAAGCCGGGTGCATACAGTTATGAACTGGCAGAAGGCGGTACCAATATTTCAGGCGGACAGAGGCAGCGGCTTGAGATAGCAAGAGCTCTGGTCTGCAATCCGAGCATACTCATTATGGATGAGGCTACAAGTGCTCTCGACCCTATCGTGGAAAAAGAAATACTCGACAACATCAAGAAGAGAGGCTGTACTTGTATCATAGTAGCGCACAGATTGTCGGCCATCAGAGACTGTGATGAGATCATAGTCATGGAATACGGCAGGATAGTGCAGAGGGGCAGCCATGATGAGCTGGCCAAAGTTCCGGGTCACTATCAGAGACTTATCAGCAACATGTAGGAGATAAACTGTTGGAACAGATCCATCTTCAAGGCGGCAAAGTCCATTATACAGAAGACAGCAACACTGCGTATAAAGTCACAGACGGGCAGGTGCTGGCTTTTCTGATGCCTGTAAAAGACGGAAAAAAGGGACGCAGGATGCTGATCGGTGAATTCGATACCGGCAATATTATCCTGGGGTTCCACTACTCATCAGAGAGCCTTGGCGAGTGGATAATGGGACTGGTTGCGGTGGATACTGCCGAGCTCAGCGCTGTCAGCGGCAAAATTCCTGATTCCATGAAGCGCAGCTTCGCGGAGAGCATCGGAGTGACCCTGGACGAGTTCACGACGTACGAGGAGACAGTGATCGAAAAGTACGAGCTGATGAGCGTCAAGGAGCAGGGATATATCTATGCCGCGCAGATGGATCAGGAGAGAACAAGGGACAGATCTCTCAGACTGATCTATGATCTGTTTAAGCCTAAGAGAAGACGGGGAGTTACAGGTGTATTCACTGAGACCGGAAGCAGCCTGTATGATGCTTCTGCATATATATGCCGCAGGGAAAGGATCGATATTGCTCCTCTTGACCGCATCACTGAGACGAGCGGACGCAATTACAAAATAAGTGATATTGCCAGACTGTCGCATTTTGTCATCAGGGAAATTGTTCTTGAACCCGGATGGCATCGCAGGGATACTGGCGCGGTTCTGGCATTCATTGACGGCAGGCATCCTGTGGCCTGCATCCCGCGCAATACTCGCAGCTACTACATTTATGACCCTGCAGAAGGTACTACAGAGCTTTTGACGGACGACATCGCAAGGTCACTTGATGTTGCCGCCTGGATGTTCTATCGTCCGTTCCCGGAAAAATCACTGAACAGAAGGGACCTGTTCTTCTTCGGCATGCAGAAGGTCAGCCGGGCAGATCTTGTGAGATTATTTGTGATGACTCTTATAGGCACTCTGATCGGTCTGCTCCTGCCATACCTGAATGAGCAGGCATATGACAAGTTCATCCCTATGGGAAATGCCTTGGGACTGGTTCAGCTGGGCGCAGTAATAATGGCATGCGCGCTTGGCAACGTGTCTTTTACCATCGTCAAAAACTTAGCATCATTCAGAGCGATGAACACGATGGAATACGCTGTGCAGTCGGCGACTTTCGACAGACTGTTCAATCTGCCGGAGAGTTTCTTCCGGAAGTATGACGCAGCGGATATCGGGCAGAGAGCTCTGGGAATCACAACGATATATACAGTGCTTGCGCAGAGTGCAGTCACTGCATTCCTGTCAGCAGTATTTTCACTCCTGTATCTGTGGAGAATGTTCAAGTACTCCAGGAGTATGTCCTGGTGGGCACTTGCGATGCTGCTGGCCGTATCTGTATTTATACTCGTTATGGGTATATTACAGCTCCATCATGAAAGAGAAAAACATGAAGTGGACATTGAAGCGCAGTCAGTGGTATTTCAGCTGCTGTATGATGTAGGTAAGCTCCGCATGGCTTATGCAGAGGACAGGGCACTGCAGAGATACATGGAGAAATCAGTCGCGTCGCGCAGGATAGGGAATATTTCATTCAGATTTGCCAACGCGGTAAGTGTTGTGGCAGGCGCGGCGCCGATCGTTTTCTCGATGGTATTCTTTTATCTCATGATACATAACGATATCGGCCTGACGATCGGTGAATTCAGTGCTTTCACAGCAGCTTTCGGGTCACTTTCCGGCGCGTTCCTCACAATAGTGCAGAATTACCTGACAATCAACAATATCAGACCTCTGTACGAGCACGCAAAGCCAATACTTGAGGAACTCCCTGAGACAAGTCAGGATGCAGATCTGCCCGGAGATATCGATGGTGATATCGAGATCAACAATGTCACATTCACTTATGATGAGAAAGAGCCTCCTGTTCTGCATGGACTGAGCCTGCATATCAAGGCGGGTGAATACGTCGGTATCGTCGGCTCGTCCGGCTGCGGAAAGTCTACACTTCTCAAGCTTATGCTCGGCTTCGAAAAACCTCAGTCCGGAGGCATCTATTACGACAACCATGACATCAATGATCTGGATAAAAGAGAACTGAGAAAGAAATTCGGAGTAGTGCTTCAGAACGGCGGTCTCATAACCGGCAGCATATACGAAAACATTACAATAGCCGCTCCGGGCGTCAAGATAAAACGTGTTGAAGAGACTATCAGAGAGGTAGGGCTTGAAGAGGATGTCAAGAAAATGCCGATGGGCCTTCACACTGTCATCGCAGAGGGTGCCGGTACGATATCCGGCGGACAGGCCCAGCGCATCCTCATTGCAAGGGCAATAGTCGGGAAGCCTAAGATCGTTTTCCTCGATGAGGCGACAAGCGCGCTTGATAACGTAACTCAGCGCCAGATTGTGGATACCCTTGAGAAGCTTGACGCCACCAAAATAGTCATAGCGCACCGGCTTTCTACTGTCCAGAACTGCGACCGGATCCTCGTAATGGACAAAGGTGATATAGTCGAGCAGGGCACATTTGAGCAGCTGATGGAAAAGAAAGGCTTGTTCTACGAACTGGCGAAGAGACAAATGGCGTAGAACGAAGATGAAAGAGCAGTAATAATGGCTGAAGCAGCAGGAGCAATGAATGGCAATAATAAGGCGGATTTCGGTCAGCTGTATGAAGAGTATTACGACAGGGTCTATAAATACGCTTATACTATTTTGCTGAACAAAGAAGATGCGGAAGATGTGGTTGCAGAGACTTTTATCGCTGCTTATGCGTTTTATGGCTCCTTCGATCCATCAAAGGCATCGTTTGCTACCTGGATCACGCGCATAGCACACAACAAAGCAATCAATCTGCTGAAGTCAGCGGCATACAGTAAAAGAGCGGAAATGCCTGATTATTATGACGCTCCTGCCCTTACAGAGGGAGCCGATAAAACTGCGGAGAACAATGCTGCTGTATTATATCTCTACTCTAAACTCAACGGGAGCGAGAGAGAATTTCTCAACCTGCGGTATGCAATGGGAATGAACGACAGCGAGATCGCGGAACTCATGGGACTGCCGGTCAAGACGGTCAACAAGAGATATCAGAGACTTCTGGCAAAATGCCGGGGGATTATGGAAAAGAACGGTCAAAAGATATAGTACGGATGTCTCTGAACGATATCTTGTGTTGTATTATATTATGGAGGGCAGAAATGAGCATTACAGAAGACAGGATAGATGAAATACTGAGGACCAGCATGTTCAGTAATAAAAGCCATCAGGAGCAGTTAAAGCAAATACTGAGATCCTCTCCGGGCGAGCTTACGGAAGAAGAACTCGAAAATGTTGCCGGCGGGGTTTATACCGGAGACTTCAGCCTGCTGGATGATGAGCTCATCATGAAGACACTGGGGTAGTTGCAATAACATTTCACTCAATTAAGATAATAAGAGCCCTCTGCCGAGGGCTCTTCGCTTGTATACATATTAGTCTGATGCTTGCGGATTCTTACCATGGAATAGCAAAAGCGGCACATATGACCCAGGCAGCGCCTGCGATTGTGCCACCGCCCATAACTCCGGCGATGATACCGGCAGCTATGTCTGTGCCGGACCCTCCTGCAATGAGTGCCAGCTCATCTTCTTCCAGCTCACCGCTGGATGCTTTCTTCAGCTGCTCTTCTGAGATCTCTCCTGAAGACAATTTGTTGAGAAAACCAGCCAATGCATTTACTTCATCAATCGTTAACTCTACGTCATGTTCAGAGAACCATTTCTGAGCGTCTTCAGCCTTTTCCACGGAAATCATCTCGTTGAAAAGTTTTTCGTCATTGAGTATTTTGTTTAATCTTTCAACATTAGCTGTCATTATTAGTGTCTCCTTTTCCTATCTGTAATGCATGGCTTGCCTATCTGTGAAACAGCATGGTCAGCAGTAAATATTATAGCATGAGAGACCCGGTAAAACAACGAAGGAAGCCTTGCATGTACTTGTAAAAGTGCTGTAAAAGGCTGAATAAGAAGTCTCATGATGCCAGTTAGTTATGTATAATAAATGAGTGGAATGAAAAGAATTGAAGAAACATATTCGTTAAGTGATATGGATATTATTGACAGACCTGCAGTAATAGATAAGAGTTATTATGAGCATCCTGTTCTGATGAATCTTGAACTGACTACGGCATGTCCGCTGCACTGCCCGCAATGCTATGTGCATCTGAACACAGGCAGAGAGATGCCGCTGGAGACGGCTCTGTACTGGATAAGAGATGCAGCGGAAGCAGGTGTAAAAGACGTGAACCTGTCCGGTGGCGAGACGATGTGCTATCCGTATCTGACAGAACTGATCAGAGAGTGTTCAGGGCTCGGCCTTGAGAGCAATATCGCGCTCTCCGGGATATATGTTACAGAGGAGAAGCTCCGCGAATTCATGGATGCGGGCGTCACCCGCATATTCGTATCACTAAACGGCAGCACCAGGGAGATCAACGGGAAGACCCGTGACGGATATCAGCTCGCGATCAATACACTTCAGATACTCAAGGGCATGGCCTGGGATAAGACAACGATCAACTGGGTCATGCATGAGTGCAACGCGGATGACTTTCCGGAAATGATCCGCCTGGCCGAGAGATATAATGTCAGAGCGCTGGCTGTGCTGGGGTTCAAGCCGGACTCGGCTCATCAGCTGAACAGCTATCCGACAGGTCAACAAATCAGGATGGTCGCGCGTCAGATCCGTGAATACAAGGGCGATGTTCTGATCGGCGCGGAATCGTGCTTCTCACAGCTAAGGACCCTGTCGGCACAGACATTCTTCGGAAGCCTCAACAACGGAGTAACAAGAGGCTGCGGAGCCGGAACATACGGCATCTCAATATCAGTTGAGGGCAGACTGACGCCCTGCAGGCATCTCGAGATAGAGGAAGATTATGACCATATAATGGATTACTGGAACCAGTCGCCATTTCTCAGGAAACTTCGGACAGTAACGGATAACCGCAGGGAGCCTTGCAAGGGCTGCAGATGGGAAAAAAACTGCCTGCCTTGCATGGCAGTAGGGCTCAAGCTGCATGACGGTCTCAATTACGGAATGCGGGAATGCCCGGTTGCAGAACCTGCAGGCTAAGGCTTTTATATATATAATTTAAAGCGATATACGAAGCATCATTATATGATTCCAACCGGAGATACAGCGATATGATCAGAGATGGAATGACAGTAATAGGGCAGCTTGCTGAAATATATCCGCAGCTGTTCCTCGATCCGGATAAAGCCGGCATAGAGGAATATAAAGCCTGCGTGACAAAAGGAGAGAGACCGGCTGAATGCAGCCTTTCTCACTTTGTCATGGATGAAAGAGACTGCGTCGAGAGCATAGAGACACCTGCGGGAACTGCGCATGTCGTTACTTTGCGCAACAGAAGTGACTTTGAAGTGTTTGTAAGATGCATGCTGGCAGCAAAGAAGGGACCGGATGACAAAGTGCCTGAGACAATGGGCGCTGTGACACTGGTCGCGTTCAACTGGCCGAGGATAAACGCACACAGAGAAAAATTCTTCGAAGAACAGAAAGCCGCCGGTGTGCCGGTTCCGGACTGGAGTGCGGAATTCAGGCGTTTTACATCAGTAAAGGAGAACTATCAGGATCTGCTGATAGTCCTCTCCTGCGGACCCTACAGCAATGTGGGCGCGGACCGTGTAAATGAACTTCTGACGACTGCCGGACGTGTGGCTGTCAGCGATGAAGAATGGAGAGAGATATCCGGGAACATACGGAAATATCACGAACTGACGCATTTTGTATGCAGAAAACTCTATCCTGATAAAATCGATGTGATTTGGGATGAGCTGGTCGCTGATGCAGTGGGCATCTATGGCGCGTTTGGTGAATACAGCAGAGACATTGAAGAACTCTTTCTGGGGATAACAGATGAAAGGTATACGGGAGGCAGACTGGAAAACTACACTGAAGATGGTACGGATCTGGATGATCTGGCAGCCCGCATCGACTCAGTCCTCAGAGTGTTTGAGACTGTGATCTCTTCTTCACCGGACGCCGGCACATTTGATATGATGATCAGGCTTGAAGCGTTATATGATAATTACGCGCCGCGGCTGGTTATATAACCAGATAGTTCTGTCATTATCAGAAATGGAAGCCGGTAAGAGCAGATAATACTGCTGCTTCCGGGACAGATTCATGATGCGGTCAGGCACCGGAAAACTGAACTGAATAAGTACTTGCATTGGGGCACTCGCATATGTATAATATACGAGTGCCTTTGCGCACAATTATACATTTGTCACACTGTGATCAGCCGCGGTGCCCTTGCAATCAGCGGGGTTGAAGGCAGGATGTCACAGTGGAAGTAATTTTAACCGGAGGTTATATAATGTCAGTAGTATCAATGAAACAGCTGCTCGAAGCAGGCGTCCATTTCGGACATCAGACAAGAAGATGGAACCCTAAGATGGCTCCTTATATCTTCACAGAGAGAAACGGGATCTATATCATCGATCTCCAGCAGACACTCGGTCTCATCGATGAAGCTTATGACTTCATGAGACAGGTCGGCGCAAGCGGTAAGCCGGTTCTCTTCGTAGGAACCAAGAAGCAGGCTCAGGCTGCTATCAGAGATGAGGCAGAGAGATGCGGAATGTTCTTCGTAAATGAGAGATGGCTCGGTGGAATGCTCACCAACCACAAGACTATCAGCAAGAGAATCGAAAGACTCGCTGAGATCAGAGAGATGCAGGAAGACGGCACTATCAACAAGTATGCCAAGAAGGAAGCTCTTAAGATGATCGCAGAGGCTGACAAGCTCGAGAAGTATCTCGGCGGCATCAAGGACATGAAGGGCATGCCTGGCGCTCTCTTTGTAGTAGACCCTAAGAAGGAAAGGATCGCTGTCAAGGAAGCCAAGATCCTCGGTATCCCGGTAGTAGGTATCGTAGACACCAACTGTGACCCGGATGATGTTGATTTTGTTATCCCGGCTAACGATGACGCTATCAGAGCTGTCAAGCTGATCACCAGCACAATGGCAGACGCTATCATCGAAGCTAAGCAGGGTGAAAGCTTTGCAGACGCTCCAGAGGCTGCTCCTGCAGAAGCAGAGGCAGAGGAAGCTGCTGAGGCTGAAGAGGAATAATAAGGAGGATAACATGGCTGTAACAGCAAAGATGGTGAAAGAGCTGCGCGATATGACCAGCGCAGGTATGATGGACTGCAAGAAAGCTTTGGTTGAAGCTGATGGAGATATGGACAGGGCTGTAGAGATCCTGAGAGAAAAGGGTCTTTCGAAGGCTGCTAAGAAGGCAGGCAGAATCGCTGCTATGGGTCTTGTCAGGACTGCATTCTCAGAAGATGGCAAGACAGCTGCTATAGTAGAAGTAAACTCTGAAACAGACTTCGTAGCAAAGAATGACGAATTCATCAAATTCGTAGAAAAACTGGCCAGACTTGCTCTTGACGCAGAAAGCAATGACATGGAAGCTTTCAAGGCTATGGCTTTTGATGAGAGCTCAACTGTTGGAGAAGCTCTGACAGCTCTCATCGCAAAAATCGGCGAAAATATGAACGTCAGAAGGATCGACAAGGTTTCCGGAGATGTCATGGCTACTTATATTCATGGCGGCGGAAATATCGGTGTTATCGTTGCTGCTGAAGGCGCAGACAATGATGAGAACAAGGCAGCGCTGAAAAACGTTGCAATGCAGGTAGCAGCAATGAACCCTCAGTATGTAAGCAGAGATGAGATCTCTGAGGAAGAACTTGCAAACCTCAGCAAGATCACTCTTGAAAGCGCGCTGAATGATCCGTTTACACTTCCTAAGCCGATCCTGAAT
>JBGUJM010000118.1:0-2081 GCA_045113935.1 Anaerovoracaceae bacterium | reverse complement strand
ACAGCGAGGTACTCGAAAATTCCAGAATTCTTGACTACTGCAACGAACATCATCATACCGATCAGTACGCCGATGGTGTTGAAGTCGATGAATCCCAGTGCCTCTGCAGGTTCAAGTATCCCAATTAAAACGAGCAGCATTGCGCCGATGAGCGCGCAGGCTGCTCTGTGCAGTTTTTCGGATACAATGACACCTATCACAGCAACGAAAATAGCTAGTGCAATAATTTGTGATGCGGTCATTTGTTTGCCTCCATATATGAAAATAATAATGATTGCCCCATCGTGTATACAATGTTCAATACACAAGTGTAATTATACTACTTAGAAAAAAAAGAACAAGTCACAGACTTGTTCTTTTTTGAACTTTATTTGCACATTTGCATTATTTGTGGTGTCCTTCTATGCCCAGTATCTTCCGAAGAGGATGAGCAGATAAATCGTTGCCAGAATGATGGACATGATCATCATCGGTCCGCCGATCTTCAGGAAGTCGATGAAGGTGATCGGATATCCTCTTCTGCCGGCGATACCGGTTAGAACAACGTTGGCGGATGCGCCGATGATCGTTCCGTTTCCGCCGAAGCATGCGCCGATGGATACAGCCCACCAGAGCGGCCATACGTCGATGCCTTCTGAAGCCATGGTCTGGATCAGCGGGATCAGCGTTGCGACAAATGGGATGTTATCGAGTACTGCGGAACAGAGCGCGGATACCCACAGGATGACGATCATCAGGATCACGTAGTGGGATCCTGTCGCGTTGATCATGCCTTCCGCCATCATGTGGATGATGCCGACCTTCTCAAGTCCACCGACAACGATGAACAGGAAGGCGAAGAATACGATTGTCGGCCATTCTACATCGTGGACGGTCTCTTCTACGTCCTGTCCGCCGATCATGATCATGAGTGCTGCGCAAGACAGTGCGATGACGCTTGTCTTGAGTCCGAGATTGTCGTGCAGAATGAAGGCCAGAGCTACCAGACAGATCATGACGATGCTCTTGTAGAACAGCACCTGATCCCTGATTTCCTTCTTTTCATCCATCTGCATGATCAGTTCCATCTTCTCCGGCGTGACGGTCAGTCCTTTGTGATAGAGAAGTCGGAAGCCCAGAATGGTCGCGATCATGACGATCACAACGATCGGTCCGTCATAGAGAATAAACTGCAGGAATGTGATATCGGCCGCGCTTCCCAGCATGATGTTCGGTGGGTCGCCGATCAGTGTCGCTGTGCCGCCCACGTTCGAGGAGATGATCTGTGTCATCAGGAACGGGATCGGATTGAGTTCCAGCGTCTTGCAGATGCTGAACGTCATCGGGCCGATCAGAAGAACGGTCGTTACGTTGTCCAGAAATGCTGAAAGTACAGCGGTGATGATCATGAAATACACCATGATCCTCCAGGGGTTGCCCTTCGCGACTCTCGCAGCTTTGACGGCCAGGTATTCGAATATGCCGGAATTCTTGACAACTGCGACGAACATCATCATACCGATGAGTACGCCGATGGTGTTGAAGTCGATGAATCCGAGTGCCTCTTTCGGTTCCAGTATCCCAATCAAAATGAGCAGCATCGCGCCGATAAGAGCGCAGGCTGCCCTGTGCAGTTTTTCGGATACTATGACCCCGATCACGGCTACGAAAATAGCAAGTGCGATAATTTGTGATGCGGTCATTTGTTTGCCTCCATATATGATAATATCACTATTTATATCACGTGATGTCACCGCTGATACGTTGTGTATACAGTGTGCACCACACAAGAACAATTATACTCCGCAGAAAAAAAAGAACAAGTCGAAGACCTGTTCTTTTTTTGAATAATTATGTATTTTTGCAATGTCCGGTTTGCCTTTGCGGCAGGTTACTTCCAGTAGCCTCCGAAGAGTACCAGCAGATAGACGGTCGCCAGGATGATCGAAAGGAACATCATTGGTGCGCCGATCTTCAGGAAGTCGATGAATGTGATCGGATACCCTCTCCTGTTGGCGATACCGGTCAGAACGACATTGGCTGAGGCGCCGATGATCGTTCCGTTTCCGCCGAAGCAGGCGCCGATGGAAACAGCCCACCAG
>JBGUJM010000117.1:0-1753 GCA_045113935.1 Anaerovoracaceae bacterium | reverse complement strand
TCACGGAATAATCCCGCCAATCGTTTCACCGGTAGATATTAATGAAGATATCGACGAAGAAGGCTTCAGAGGTCTGATCGAATACTGTATTGAGGGCGGTCTGCACGGATTCCTGGTAGCAGGAACGAATGGAGAGACAATGCAGCTGACCCAGAAGAACAGAAACAAGGCGATTGAAGTTATGCTGGATCAAGTGAAGGGCAGAGTCCCGGTGATTGCCGGCTGCATGGATACCAGTACAAAACGCGTCATCGAAAACATCAAAGCACTGGAAGATATGGGCGGAACATGCGCGGCAGTTACACCGATATTCTACGACAGACATACCTCGCAGGATGAGACAGTTAGGCATTTCGAAGAAATTCTGAAGAGAACGAATGTTGACCTGATGATCTACAACATCCCACCGTTCACAGGAATCAAGCTGACGCCGGATACAGTCATCCGTATCGCAGAACTGGATGAGAAAAGAATCGTAGGATATAAGGACAGCGCGGCAGCATTTACGGATTTCCTGAAGGTCGTGGAGCGCTTCAGGGATACATCGTTCAGTGTTCTTTCCGGCGCTACTCCGCAGGCAATCGCAGGTCTGCTGATGGGATGCGACGGATTTGTTCCGGCACTCGGCCCCGCTTTCCCGGAGATGTTCGTTTCGGCATATGAGGCAGGGATCAGCAAAGATGTTGATCTGGCAAGGAAGTATGATTCCCTGGTCCGTGAGTCCGGAAAGATCCTGGGAATGACAAAGAACGCGACAGCAGCAGCCAAGTATGCGATTTCACTGAGAGGTCATATTGATAAGAGGGTCATGATGCCTCAGGATTTCGTTCTTCCGGAAGAAGAAGAAAAGATCAAAGCAAAAGTTGCAGAGATAGATGAGAAATATGAAGCACTGAAAGCTGAGAAATAAGGAGGAGAAGGATATGTTCACAATTAACGGTAAAGTTGCAATCATTACAGGACCGAGCGGCGGAATCGGCAAGGCAGTAGCGACGAAGTTCGCAAAGGCAGGAATCGACATTTTCGCAGTGGATTTCGCACCGCTCGAGGAACTTGAAAAGGAAATCAGATCCTACGGCGTAAACTTCGCAGGTTATCACGCAGATCTGACGAAGCCGTCAGCAGAGCTGGCCGCCGATATCGTCAATACAGCAGTTGAAAAACTGGGCAGGGTCGATATCCTGATCAACAACGCAGGCATCGCCAGAAGATGCGATGCAATCGACTATTCTGAAGAAGACTGGCAGGCTGCAATCAACATCAACCTGACAAACTGCTTCCTCCTTTCTCAGGCGGCGGCCAGACAGTTCATCAAGCAGGGGACAGGCGGCAAGATCGTAAGCATGGCTTCCATGCTGGCGTTCAGCGGCGGCATCCGTGTTCCGTCCTATGCAGCAAGCAAACACGGCATCGCGGGCATTACAAAGGCGTTCGCAAATGAATGGGCGAAGTTGGGCATCAATGTCAATGCGATCGCACCGGGATATGTTGATACTCCGATGAACGCAGCACACAAGGCTGACGAGAAGAGATACAAGGAACTCCTCGACAGGATCCCGATCGGCAGATGGGCGGATCCCGAGGAAATCGCGGGCCCGGTACTCTTCCTCTGCACAGAAGAAGCAAGCTATATCAATGGATATGTACTCGCAGTAGACGGCGGATGGCTTGCCAGATAAAGAAAGGGATGATCTCATGGCAAAGATAAGTAAAGAAAACCTGGAAAAATATATCACAGACCTGTTCCATAATG
>JBGUJM010000116.1:0-1507 GCA_045113935.1 Anaerovoracaceae bacterium | reverse complement strand
CCTGCCAGAGAAGCAGAATACCGAAGAAGGCAAAGCCGATGAGTGCCGTACGCCGGTAGTTGAGCTTCAGAACAGGAGCTTCTGCCTTTTTCATGGTGATTTCTTTTCATTGAGGACATCGCATTCCGGCATAAGTTCTTCAGAGATTGTCTTGAGAATCCGATCAAAAACCCTGAGCTCTTCTTCAGAGAAACGATCCTGGATCCGCCGGCAAACCGTGTCCTCATAGGAGGTCAGAAAGGCCATGTAGTTATAGTACTTCTCGGAGAGCACGAGATGATATTCCCGGCGATCCGTTTCGGAATTCTGACGGACGAGATAACCCTTGCGCATCAGGCTGTTGACCTTATAAGTGGCGTTCGACTGGGAGATGTTCAGAAAGTCGGCAAATTCCCCGATGGTAGGCGCGCCGAGAAGATCGATGATCTCAAGAGAGCAGGCCTCCATGGCGGACAGCGAGCCGTCGCGCTCACGGACAGATTCAAAAATCTTGCGGAAAAACTGGAACTTGAACTTATCAAAGACAGTGGTAAAGTTTTCTTCAATCATAGCTCATACTTCCTGTTCCTTTAAAAATTTGATATAACTGCATCTTTATTCTACTCCGCCAATAGTCATTTGTAAACAAAAATTCACACAATTTTTCTCCAAAAACTATTTATTATTGCCGTATCATGACAGGAACGCGCTGAGAATTCAGACTCTCCTCAGGAGAGGACAGATATACAGGGAAAAGAATATCTGTCAGTCCATATGATTCATTACCAAAATGTGAATTCTATGCAGACACCAGCAGAATCACTTGACATTTGTTCGGAACGATGGTATATTAGCACTCGAAAAGAGAGAGTGCCAACAGTCCTGTAAGGTGAGTGCTAAGATGAGCATCAGCGAAAGGAAAAAAAGAATACTGGCAGCGGTCGTCGATGAGTATATTCGTACGGCAGAGCCGGTGGGCAGCAAGCATCTGGCGGAGAACGCCGGGCTCGGCTGCTCCTCCGCCACCATTCGGAATGAACTGGCGGAACTGGTAGCGCTGGGATATCTGGAACAGCCGCATACCTCCGCGGGGCGGGTTCCGACACCGATGGGCTATCGCCTGTATGTCAATGAGCTGATGCAGAAGCAGAAGTATTCTCTTGAAGAGACGGAGGAGATCAACCGCCGCCTCAATGCCAAACTCCAGGAACTGGACGATACCATCAGCAGCATCAGCCGTCTCGCATCCCAGATTACCAATTATCCGGCGCTGGCGCTTACATCGGCTTCGCCGATGACGATCAAACGCTTCGATCTCATCTATGTGGACGCGAATACCTTCATCATTGTTCTGATGCTTTCCAATAACTCCGTGAAGTCAAAGCTTGTGCATCTGCCTGTTTCGGTGGATCAGATGATGGTCCAGAAGCTGAGCGCCCTGTTCAATTCCGGCTTTACCGGCATTACGGAAGACCAGATCACTCCGCTGCTGATCCACTCGACAGAGCGGGCGGCAGACGACGGAATG
>JBGUJM010000115.1:0-55482 GCA_045113935.1 Anaerovoracaceae bacterium | reverse complement strand
TTATGTCAAATCAGCCTTTAGACCCGATAAGGACCTAATTCCTTGAATCAGCACGCTGTATCATTGATTTTTCAGCGTTTTCGGGGTGCTCTTCCGCAGCAGGATAAAAAACCGCGGTCTTTTTTATTGATAAAAAAATAACAGCGCCGTGCTGTTATTTTGATCGGATATTCATATTTATTGCGGCTATTTGTTATTAATTAACTATATATAGTGCAGCCGTTTTATATAGTTTTATATAGTTTTTTCTTCTTTACTGCTCTTTTCCTGCCATCTCGGGTCTCAGGAAGGCAATATACAATTTGAAGTCCTCATGACCCTTTGCTCCGAGGGAGTAGGATCCGCCTCTTACGCACCAGTTGATCAGGATGCCTCTTTCCAACAGTAAAATATGCTGTGCAAGAGAGAACGCGTCTATATCATCCCGGATCTCTCCGCGCTGCTGCCCGGTCTCAATGATCTCTTTGACCATTCTGAAATAGTAGCGGTCCGGACTGAGGAATGCTTCCTGTTTCCGTCTGTCAAGTTGTGAGATGTACAGCTCTGTCAGCAATTCATAGGAAACATTGGCATCGATGAAAAAGCACACGTACTGGCTCACCAGTTCCAGCTGCAGTATCGCATTCTGGGATTTGTCCAGATTGGTGTAGAACTTCTCATACTCTCTGTCAAAAATGACATACAGCGAGTTCAGAAGATCATCCTTCTTTTTAAAGTAATAATAGAAGCCTCCTTTGGACGTATTTACTTTCGCGAGGATGTCATTGAGCGTTGTATTCGCGTAACCTTTCTCATAGAAGAGGTCCCAGGCTCCGTCTATGATCCTTTGCTTTAATGTTTCGTCCGGTTTCTTTCCCATCTTTTGCCTCTTTTCAGCAGTGCTTGTTATGCTCATTAATATACCACTCTTCCCCGCAATTTTCACCTCTTATCATAATATCCAATCCTCAAGCCTCTCAATCAGATATTTCCAATATGATGTGGTACAATGATATAAAAGAAATCGATCACAATATCAGATTCAGCAGGTAGCAGGAATGAGTGAAATGACACAATGGCATGACTGGAAGGTTGTTGAGATCCTTGGCCGGGGATCCTATGGTACCGTTTATCGGATAGAACGGAAGGATGCCTTCGGACATCTGGAACAGTCAGCGCTCAAGGTGATACGTATACCGTGCGGTCGAGAAGAGTATGATGCTGTTCTGAATGAAGGCATGTCCCAGGAATCTGCGGCTACATATTTCCGGGATATCGCTAAAACCATCACGAATGAGTTTTCTGTAATGTCCAGGCTCAAAGGTCACAGCAATATCGTCTCGATGGAGGATTACGATGCCCGTTTGCTCGATGACGGTTATAGCTGGGAGATCTCGATACGAATGGAACTCCTGACATCGCTGCCGAAGTATTTCCAGAAAAATCCACCGACGCATAATGATATCTTCCGGCTGGCTGAAGACATGTGCAATGCGATCGAGCGCTGCGAGCTCAATCACATCATTCACAGGGATATCAAGCCGGAGAATATTTTTCATACTTATGCAGGAGATTATAAACTTGGTGATTTCGGGATCGCGCGACAATTATACAATACATCTTCTGCAACTATGAAACGTGGGACTGTCTCGTATATGGCTCCCGAGGTGTTTCTGGGCAGGCATTACGATTCGACGATCGATCTTTATTCACTCGGCATAGTTCTTTATCGGTATCTTAACAACAACCGCACACCGTTTTTGCCTCCGTATCCGGATGATATCCGGTTTTCGGACCGTGAAGAGGCCACTCTGAGAAGGATAAACGGGGAGGCACTGCCGCCGCCGTGCAATGCGGATGAGGAGCTCAGCTCGATCATTCTCAAAGCCTGTGCATACAGGCCGGAAGACCGATATCAGACTGCAGGGGAGCTTCGTGATGCGTTGAGGGAATATCAGAGAAAGGATGCAGCGCCATTCGAGATATATCCGGAAGATGAAAATGCTGAGACTGTAATGGAAATCAGTAGCTCAGTTGTAAATGCTCGAGATGACCGGGAAGTGGAGGCTGACTCAGTATCTGATGATGAGACACTGCCGCTGATAGCTGTTCCGGAAGAATATCCTCAGCATAGCGAGGGATCTGTTCTTGATACTCATACTGAGCATGCACCAAAACCATTATCATCAGACCGGAGCGTTCCACCGAAGTCTGGCTCCAAATGGAAGAGCATATCAGTATATGCTATTATTGCTGCCTGTGTCGCTATTGGTATGCTGTTTTTCATATGTCAAAATATCTTAGAAGGAAATTCAGGCCCCGAACAGTCCAAGCAGTCTGAAACCGAAGAGTCCTCCGAAAAGGAAGATGACAACTCCAATGATTCGGAAAACAACGATAACTCGGCAACCTCTGATGATTCGAAAAGCAATAAGGACTCAGAAAACGCTGACAAAAAAGTGTCGCAATCACAATGGACTTATTTTGAAAATCTATCTCGCTTTGGCGATGAATATATAAACATTTCAGAGGATTATGGTCCTTTGTCTGATGAATTCGTGATGAATGGCGGGACATATTTAACGGGAAGCAACGGATTGCTCTATGCATTTCCTAAGTATTCGAAATCAGACATTACTGATACGGATCCGTGTACCGGGATGGCAGGAGCGGCAGAAGATCTGTTTGGCTATAAAGGCAGTATTAGTGTTAATGAATTTAAGGATGATCTTGGACTTACATCCGAAACCGTATATGATGGCAATCTTACATATCAAAAGGCAGCTCTAAGCGGGGTTTACTATGTGACTATATGGAGCGTTGATATCCAGGATGGATCGGATATGATCACACCTGAAACATGGATTAATGTAACCAAAGTAATAGAGAATTAATTCCTGTTCCCCTCTTATCAAAATAACTAATCATCCCGCTCCCTGTCTGCGAATCCTTGAATATTGTGGTATAATACCAATAAAAGGAAGGAACGCGTAAGCGTGTTTCAGGAAGAACAGACAATCTGCATCAAAAAAGCATCTGAAACTGCAGCAGACTAAGCTGTTCTCGTCGGTGCCCGGTAAAAGTCCCTTCCTTTTTTATTGCCGTTATTACTCAGACATAATAAAAACCGCCTTCCGGGAGTCACGTTACATCAGTTGCTGAATTAACATGTCCCCTGAAAGGCGGTCTTGTTTTTCTCTTTTGATTACAGGTTGTACTTGTTCTTGAACTTCTCAACTCTTCCGCCGCGGTTAGCAAACTTCTGCTGACCTGTGAAGAATGGGTGGCATTCTGAGCAGATGTCTACTCTCATCTCGTCCTTGTTGGAGAGAGTTGTGAATGTATTCCCACATGCGCAAGTAACTTTACATTCCTTATAACCAGGATGGATTCCTTCCTTCATGTTGGTACCTCTTTCTGTAATACTTCTAGAAACGTTTCTTCGCTGTCTCAGCTGTACGCGCTCATCCCGAGATGATGTCCGTCAAGACGACAGCGCGATGAGTATATCACCTGCGACAGCTCATTGCAATACTTTCTGTAATTATTTTTTGAAGTGCAAAAGGCTGGCTGTTATCCTTTGAACTCCTTTTTCTCCTTGCCGAAGTGAAGCTCCTTGAGACCCTCTACCTCATCGCAGATCTCTTTGAGGCTGCAGCTGTGACAGTCTGTCGCCATTCCCTCGAGGATCTTGGACAGCGTCTTGGTGATGTCTCTGACCTTCCTGGCATCTTTCTTCATCTCCGCGTAATCCGCGTCGTCTACTGTTGCAAATATCAGCTTGACTGCCAGAACGTCCGGGTTCTTCCTGAACTGCGCGATATAGGAATTGCCGACCTGTTCAAAATTGATACCCTTCCTGACGGCTTCTTTCGATACCCTCACCTGTTCACGGAAGCTGTCCGAAGACGACCTGATCATGTAGCCCTTAGGATATACGTGATACTTGACGAAGTCGATATCCTGGATCGCTCTGAAGAGAGGTTCCGTATCCTCTTCATTTTCACCGGCCAGGTCCCGGACTTTAACGATCGCGATTCTGGCAAAAGGAACGCTTCCGTTGATCACATTCAGATCTCTCCCGTATACAAGGATCTCATCTTCCGTTACGTAATCTCCGGAAGTGACGCAGGCATAATTGACCGCAGGCTTGTTATCCCCGCCCAGTTCATACGCGGATTCCTTCATCATGACAAGCTGGTTTCCGCCAACGTCTTCCCATGTATTATCCGGATCAAATTTGTATCTCTTCGGCTCAGAACTGCCAAGCATACCGTCTATTTTGTCGATTATAGAATTATACAGATCCATATCCTTCTCCCTGTGACGAGGTTTCTTAATTCAATGCCCCCACATGATGTGCGGGGGCATTGATGAGATTTTGTAATCTTCTAGAACTTGATATCTACCGGCTTACGGTCGAATATCTCATTGACTCTTGCGTATGACCAGGCGAGCAGCTTCTGGTCGAGGTTGAGCATGTAGACCGTAAAGAGTGCGCCTGTTGCGATGCAGCCGATCTTGACTGTTGTACCGACTACCTTGCATACAGGACATTTCTTTTTCTTTTTCATATTAGTGCTCCTTTCGGAAGAGCAACAAGGGGGACCGCCGCCATGCGGTGGTGGATTCCTTATTGCAGATTACTTCGCCTGTCCCTTCTGACGAGCAAACTCAGCAGCACCAAGTGCTCCCATCAGCTGCGGGTCTGTCTTGAGGTTGATGACCTTGAGCTTGAGTACGTGCTCGATAGCATCCTTAAGTCCATCATTCTTAGCGCATCCGCCGGTCAGTGTGATGGAGTCTGTAGCGCCGGCCTTCTTAGCCATAACGAAGCATCTCTTAGCAACTGCCATCTGGATTCCTGCAGCGATCTCGTCCATTGGCTTGTTCTCACCAACGAGAGTGATTACCTCGGACTCAGCGAATACTGTGCACTGTGCTGTGATAGGAATGACGTTCTTAGCTGTCAGTGAGAGCTTGGAGAACTCAGGAAGAGTCATCTCGAAGGATCTTGCCATTGCTTCATAGAATCTGCCTGTTCCTGCAGCGCACTTGTCGTTCATAGCGAAGTTCTTAACTGTTCCGTCTGTATCAACAGCGATACCCTTGACGTCCTGTCCGCCGATATCGATGATGGCCTTGACTGATGGATCAGTTATATGTACTCCCATAGCGTGGCAGGAGATCTCGGAGATGTTCTCATCAGCAAAAGGAACCTTGTTACGTCCGTAACCTGTTCCGATGAGGTAAGCGAGTTCCTCAGAGGACTTCAGGCCAACCTTGCCGAGAACTTCGTCCATAGCCAGTCTGGCACTGGCCTCGGAATTGATCTTGCTCTTGATGGTGGTATCTGCTACCATCTTGCCATTCTCATCAAGAATTACTGCCTTGGTATAAGTTGAACCAACATCACAGCCGCCATAATATTTCATAACTTTCTTCTCCTTCTTTCTTTATTGATTAAATAAAGTCATGTGCTGCCCACATTATATTCACTAACGTGCGCAAAGTAAACTATTTTTTAACAATTGGTAAATCTAGTCCTTCCCCGTCAGTATAAACCCGGAGTCGTACCCGAGCAGAGCAAATATACATGCATTACATGCCGAGCTCGTCGTCGAAGTCGAGAAGTGTCGGGTCTACCGGCTCTGCTCTCATGACAGTCCTCATGTACTCGTTGACCTTGTCTCTCATGGACTTTCTGGATACCGTTCTCGGATCCATTAGGTCATGCTCGATCCAGATCATGTGGTGGTTTCTGTCTCTGCATGTGTCATCGAGGATACCCTGCAGTGTAGCCATGTTCTTGCATGCTACGTTCTGGTACATGATGATGATCTCTGCTCTCCAGTCTTCGACCTGTCTCCACATCTCGTCAACTACGTTGTGGTAGCCGCCGTTGGTATGTCTTCTCATTACCATTCTCTCGTAGAGTCTTGCCAGATCCATCAGAGCCTCTTCCTTGTCCTCCGTCTCGAGGACCTTGGTGAAGTTGAGGGATTCCATCTCTACAAGGATGTCGATGCCCCAGCAGTTCGCAAGCCAGTTGCTGAAGTTAGCGTAGTAGTGAGCCGGGCAGGACCATACGATTCCTCTGTACCTCATCTTGTTACGCCATGCTTCTTCGCGTCTCTCGTAACCCTTCATCATGATGTCATTGACTTTTTCAAAAGTCTTGATGACTCGAGGGTCGGCTCCGCCGTCCATCTCGTAGTTCCATTTGCGGAAGAGCTCGTACGAAGGTCCGATGATCTGCGGATAGTCGGTCTTGTTGACTTCCCACTTCTGCAGCTCATAAGCGGTTTCCTCGTTGAAGCGTTTCATCTGCTTGAAGTAAGCGTCCCAGCTCCACTTGGCGCCTGTGACCTTCTCAACGAACTTGATGCAGCCCTTGATGTCTTCGACCGCATCCTGAGTGGTCTCTTCGTATTCGTATCTGACCGGGAATGTCAGGTGATATACCGGCAGATCCGGGAATCTTCTTGACATGTACTCAGAAGCCATTACCGAACCGTCGCAAGGCATCGAGCTTGAAATGAAGCATGATCCCATGTGCGGCAGCGCGTCGATTACGAGAGCTCCGCACTCTGAGCTCGGTACCGGGCAGGTATCAGCCGGAAGGCCGAAACTCTCAACAGCGTCGATATACGGTACGCATGTGAGCTGGTCGATCTCGGAAACGAGGAATACCGGCATCAGCTGGTAAGGGATTCCGAGGAGATCCGGGAAGCCTGCCATGATCTGTCCCATTGTCATCTCGTCGAAGAGTACGACTTTCTTGTTGAGTTCTGCGGAGTTTCCGTTCTTCTTGTCGCACTTAGCGAGGAATACCAGATTCTCGGCTACATAACGGAAGATGTCATATGTCATCAGGTGGGACATCTTAAGAGCACTTCCCTTCTGTCCGGAAGTATTCTTGTCCATGAAACCTACGCAGCAGAAATATGAGATCATCCATCTGTAGTAGAATGTCGAGTTGAGTGCCGGGATCAGATCTCTGCTGAATGTGGTGAGCAGCATGAGCCACATCTTGCCCCATCTGTAGAAGTCATATGCTGTATCCGCAGCACCTCTCCACTCTCTTCTTACAGGGACCATATCGCCCTTGCGGTAGAGCTTGCCGAGAGTTCTCTCTCCGTAGAGGAATACTTCCTTGAGCTCTTCCGGGCTCATCTCTTTTGCCTGCCTGATCTCAAGCGCGCATCTTGCAAGGTCATCCTTGCATCTTTCAACCTGCTTTGCGCAGAAACTCCTGATGTCAGCTTCCTTGGTCATCTCCACGATGATCTTGCCGACTTCCATGAGGTTCTTGCCCTGTGCTTTGAAGTCCATGTTGTCCTTGCAGCGCCAGAATGCAGGATTCGGATATTTTACTTTGCCGTTTGCGGCTGCTTTTTTATTTTTGAGTTCCTTCTTCTCGGCAAGAGCATTTTTGATGCCTAATAATTCTGTTGACAGTACCATTATTTCTTGCCTCCTTTCTGGATCTTCTTGATTTCCAGTGATTCAACGAACGCCTGGAATCTTGTTCTCAGCTGCCCGGATCCTCTTGCGTTGTACAGTCTGTCTATGGACAGTACCGGCCAGCCGTATTCTTCTGCCATGATGTGGCTGACGAGAGCTCTTTCGAATCCCCAGAAGTCACAGTATTTCATCTGCTCATAGATGATACCGTCGGCCTTGAACTCCTTCGCCAGTCTGTCGGCTGTTTCTCTTCTCTGTTTTACCTTATTGTCTGCGATGTAACGTGCACACTCAGAAGTGTTCATGTAGTGGCGGACGATCTGAGGAAGTGCATCCTCCTTGTCCGAAAGTTCGATGACTTCTCTGCCCGGGATAGATCCGAAGCAGTGTCTGTCGAATACTACTCTGGCTCCTGCATCCTCGATCATCTTGGTGAACTCAGGGTCATCGATCTCAGAGCCGACGATTCCGACTCTGGCTCTCGGGAGCTTCTCGTCCGGTTTTCTCTTCTTGAGTTCTGCGAGTGTCTCCTTGAGATAAGGAAGTATCAGATATTTTGGACATGTGTAGGAGACAAGATTGATCACATGGAATTCATAGCCCGTGATAACAGGATTGTCTGCCTTGCGCATCTCGCTGATCTCCTGGATCACTTTGCAGACCTCATTGTGCATTGCGACTGCTTCGCGGATCTTGGCATCGGAGATGTCCGTGCCCAGGTTCTCTGCCATTGCCGGCAGGAGTCTTGTCTCAAACTGCCTCTGCATGTGTCTGTAAGAGAATTCCTCTGTCTTGTAAGGAACATCCAGGATCGGCAGGAAGAAATGATCCTTGTCGTTGCACTTGAGTATGCCGAAGTGCTCGTAGAATCTGTTCATCATCGAGCAGGCATCGACTGCCGCAAGTCCGTCCAGGAACTGATATCCTCCCTCGATAGCCCTCTCCAGCAGAGCGCGTGCATATTCACATACATAGTTCGACATATAATATGTGGAAATGTCGACTGATCCTGTTCTCGGAGCACGCAGTCTTACCGATACGCAGTTGTCAATGTTCAGGAGAACTTCAGGAATGTGGTAGCAAGTGTACCCCATGATCATCTTGCCGTCTTTCCTGGCCTGTTCCACCAGCTCATTGTCCGCGTTGTCCAGAAGGTTCTCGAAGTAGATTAAATGCTTCAAGTCTTTCAATGTAAAAACCTCCCTCTTTGCAACAAGGGGGATCCCTTATTGCTCTTCATATCTTTAAATGATCTGCATTTTTCTGAGCGCTTCCCGCGTCCCCTGCATGACCGGAGAGTCCTCCGGCAGGTCGAACACGCTGATGCCCATTATATCGTTGTCGGAGTGGGCCTTGTCATCAGGGATGTATGCAAGGACCTCTGCCGATTCGATCTTGATAAAAGGTATGGATTCTTCTTTGACTCTGTTGACAATGACTCCGCACTTGTCGTACATCACCAGCTCATCAGCAACCGCCTTGATCGTATCCACTACCTTGCAGCCTTTACGGCTTGGATCTGTGATGAGGAAAAGGTGCGTGACTTTCTCCATGACGCGGCGGTTGATCTGCTCGATGCCCGCCTCCCCGTCTATCACCACATAATCGAAATCATTTGCCAGAAGGCTTATGACTTCCTTGAGATATGCGTTGACCTTGCAGTAGCAGCCCGCAGCCTCAGGCCTCCCGATAGCGAGGAAGCTGAACTTGTTCTCCTCTACCATCGTATCGAAGATCCTGAATCTGGCCTCGTTGAGCATCTCGATGGCTTCTTTAGGGCGTCCGTCCTCAACGCTGTCGACGATCTTCTTGCGGATCCCGTCGAGCGTGTCGGTCGGCTCTACACCGAGAGCTGTGGTGAGTCCGATGGCCGGGTCAGCATCGATTGCAAGGATCCTTGCATCCGGATATTCCTCCGTAAGGATCCTTACCATAGCCGAACTGATCGAAGTCTTACCGACTCCTCCCTTGCCTGCAACTGTCAAAATCTTAGTATCGCGATTGGTGTTTTCCATTAATCGTTTCCTTATATATGTGTCAGCGAGGACCCGTCCTCCTGCCACATCAGAAGAATGAACATACGATATCTGTGTAACCCGACGGATCATTGATCGGAAGACCCGCGATCAGGAGCGCCTGATTGAGCAGAACTTCACACATCTTCTTCGCCTTGTCCGAATCATCGAGCCTTGCCCTGTCGAGCGCCAGGAAAGCCTTATGATCCACATTGAGTTCGAGGATCCTTTTGGCTTTCATTCCGAGTTCCGGATTGACTGCGGTGAAGTATTTCTCCATCTCGAAAGTGATGCCGTCTCCGCTGGAGAGACACACCGGATGAGTCTTGAGCTTGGTTGTCGCCTTGACAACATCCACTTTGTCTCCGAGGGTCTCTTTCACAAAGTCGAAGGTGTCTTTGAACGCCTTAGTCATCTCTTCGTCGGTCTTGCCTCCTCCGAGGTCAAAGTCGCCGTCGATGACTGACATGAATTTCTTCTCCTTATAGCTGCGGAACATATCGGAGATGAACTCATCAGTATTATCGATGAAGTACAGGATCTCAATGCCTTTGTCCTTGAGAATCTCAGTCTGCGGCATCTTGTCTACTGCGTCGAGGCTGTCTCCGCTAGCGTAGTAGATGTATTCCTGATCTTCCTGCATCCTCTCAACATATTCCGCGAGAGTTACGAGTTTCTTCTCTGTTGATGAATAGAACATCAGGAAGTCCTGAAGCTCTTCCTTGTACTTGCCATAGTCGTCAAGAGCGCACAGCTTGAGCTGACGGCCGAAACTCTTATAGAAGGTCTCGTATTTCCCACGGTCCTTGTCTCTCATCTCTTCGAGTTTGCCGCGGATCTTTTTCTCGAGATTCTTCGAGATCAGTCTCAGCTGCCTGTCATGCTGCAGCACCTCTCTTGAAATGTTGAGCGACAGGTCCGGCGAATCTACAACGCCTCTGACAAAGTTGAAATATTCCGGCAGGATCTCCTTGCATCTGTCCATGATCAGAACGCCCGAGCTGTACAGCTGCAGTCCGCCTGTAAAATCATCGGAATAATACTTGTTCGGGATCTTCTCCGGGATGAACATCAGCGAGTCATAACTGACGATACCCTCGACCGAGACGGTGATGGTCTCAAGCGGAGGCAGATCATCCTGATAGGTCTGCTTGTAGAACTCTTCGTATTCCTCTTTGGTGACATCCGCTCTCTTGCGCTGCCACAGAGGAACCATTGAGTTGAATACTTCATATTCATAGACCTCTTCATACTCAGGATTCTGCGGATCCGAGCCTTCTTTGACGCGCGGCTGCGGCATCAGCATTTTGATCGGGAAGCGGATGTAGTCGGAGTACTTCTTCACGAGCTTGTATATAGGGTACTCTCTCATGTACTGACTGTACTCGTCCTTGTCTTCGCCGTCCTCTCGGATGTGCATGATGACATCGGTTCCGTGACCTTCACGTTCAGCTTCTTCTATCGTATATCCGCCTGTGCCCTCGGATACCCATCTCCAGGCCTGCTCTTCACCGTATTTTCTGGTTACGACTTCTACTTTGTCAGATACCATGAATGCCGAGTAGAAACCTACTCCGAACTGTCCGATGATATCGACCTGATCAGCCAGCGGCGCCGAAGCAGTACCTTCCTTCGCCTTGTCAGCTTTTTCGATCTCTTCAGAGAACTTCCTGCTGCCGGAAAAAGCGATGGTACCGAGGTTCTTTTCCAGGTCTTCCGCGTTCATGCCAATCCCGTTGTCGCTGACCGTCAAAGTACGGTTCTCCTTGTCGAGAGTGAGAATGATCTCAAAATCGCTCCTGCTCATGCCGACAGATTTGTCGGTAAGGGCCAGATAGCACATCTTGTCGATGGCGTCAGACGCGTTCGAAATGATCTCACGCAGGAAAATCTCCTTGTGCGTGTAGATCGAGTTGATCATCAGATCCAGCAGACGCTGGGATTCGGCTTTAAACTTCTTTTTCATTTTGCAATAACTTCCTTTGATGTATTAATTCTGCTTGTTCATATATTCCGCGTCGATCTGCTCATACGGTACTGTATGAGGATCTCTTCTCTTCATATTGTCGAAGTGGTTCTTCATGAACGGCTCAACTACATAATAGAGAAGTTTTCCGTCGAGATCGTAATAGAATACACAGAACAGTCCGGCGTATGCGAGTGCCGCGATGCCGAGTGTCTTCTTAACGAACCTGGCGGCTTTGTTCTTTTTCTTCTTAGCCTTCTTCATCACCGGCCTCCTTTCTACCAGCTGTCAATATCGTCAAACTCAAGCAGTGACGGATCGAGAGGTTCCTCGCCCATTACTGTGAACATGTAGTCATTGATGATCTGTCTGATCTGTGATCTCGGAACAGTTCTCTTGTCAGGGAGTGCATGCGGCATCCAGATAGCGTGGATGTTGCGGGCTCTGAACTCGTCCTCGAAGAGTCCGACAACGCCCTGCATTCCCTTGCACTGCAGCTGGTCATACATCATGACCATATCACAGTTGAACTTTTCCATGTTCTCCCAGAGTTCGAAGATGTGCTGAAGTCCGCCGACAGCCATTCTTCTCATCGGAGCCCACTCATGGTATTTTGCCATGTCGAGCAGACAATGCTCGTAAGTATCTGTCCGGATCTCCATGTCGAACATCAGAGAGTCCATGTTGATGATCGTGTTCAGTCCCCAGCAGTTATATGCCCAAGTACACCATGCCGAGTAGTACAGCGGAGCGCAGGACCACGCAATCACTCTGTGCCTTGTCATAGGGAAGGTCTCGATCTTCTGCTCGACGCACTTCTCCATGATCTTCCTGACTTTTGCGTCAGCCTCGTGCCAGAGCGGTCTGTTGCCGTACTGTGACTGGAAGATTCTGTAGAGGGCCTGTGCTACACCATTGATCGGATAGTATGGTGTGTTTGCAGCTACATCCCACTTCTCCCACTCGAATCTCTGGAGAGCATTCTGTTCTTCCAGATTCCTTACCAGCTCGTCCCAGTGGAACTCGACACCGAGCTGCTCCTCAGTGAATCTGAATGCGCCTTCGATCTCTTTAGCGCAGTTCTCGAGCACGGAGTCGTCATCGAACTGCATCGGCTGCGGCATAGCGAAAAGCGGTTTGTTGATCATCCAGTCCTGAATGACGGATGTGCCTACCGAACCGTCGCAAGCTTCATTGGTCGTAATAACTGCCTGATAGAAATCAGGAACATCGTCCTCGATGAAGATGCCGCACTCTGCCTGGCACATCGGACACGGGTCTCCAGGGAGTCCGTATGCCTGTGCCGCGTCGATGTAGTTGAGTACTGTGTGGTTGTTGCAGTGGCATGTTACGAAATATGGGATCATCTGCAGTGGAATATTCTCCATCTGATCTGTATACGGATAGAATACTCCGCCCCAGAGTGTCTCGTCATGACCCATTGTCTTGTCATGGAGAGCCTTGTCTCCGCCGATGTTCAGGTCTCTGTTGAACATGCCGGTGATCTGCAGCAGGCACGCGCTTGTGATGCCTCTGAAGTGCCATGCGGATCCTCTCAGGGCTTCGCCTCTCATACCTTCAAGGCATCTGTCGAACCAGTGCATTACTGTCAGATATGTCTGACCCATCCATCTGTATCTCCATGTTCCCTTGAGGAACTGGACAGCGCCTTTTGGGCCGCCGCCGTATACCATAAGGTCGCGTACGATCATGCCGTAGTTATACAGCCAGATGTTGTTGAAATAGTACATGGTATCCTTGATACCACGCCATTCTCTGTGTTTGTAGAGACCTGTTTTAGGGATATACAGGTCGCCAAGTCTTCTCTCTCCGTGAGGCTTGCCGTAGACGAAATCTCTAGCAGCCTTCTTGAAGTCGACTTTTTTGAGTTTCTTCAGATCAGGTTTTTTCATGTCTACTTAACCTCCTGTATCTTCTTGAGCTCTACACTCTCAACGAATGCCTGGAATCTTGTTCTGAGCTGTCCGGACGCTGTATTGATATATTCTTTCTCGATCGAACATACCGGGAATCCATAGTCTCTCGGAAGTACGATCGTATCGATCATTCTCTCATAGCTCCAGTATTCGCAGAACTTGTTGGATTCAACGATGATTCCGTCAGCCTTGTATTCCCTGGCGTAATCAGCGATGACCTTCTTGCGGTGTCTCATCTCCTGCTGTTCCATGAATCTTGCGCACTGGCTCTTGAGAAGATAATGCTTTGCTATGGCTCTGAGCGGTGTATCACCCTCTTCGATATCGATGTGCTGTCTGGCCTCGAGTGAACCGTAGCAATGCCTGTCTGCGACTACGAGCGCGCCGCATCCCTCGATCAGCTTGATAAAGTCAGGGTCGTCGTTCTCGGAACCTGCAAGCAGGACCTTGATCTTATAGTTAGGCTTTTCGTCAGGCTCTCTGGTCTTGAGTTCCTCAAGAGTCTCTCTCAGCTTGTCAACGATGAGATACTTAGGGCAGACCATGGATACCAGCGTGATAACGCTGAACTCATATCCAGTGATGGTCGGATTATCGAGTTTGCGGTAGTCCCCGATCGCTGTGATAATGTCATTCACTTCGTTGTTGATCTCGATCGCCTTGAGTATCGCTTCGTCAGAAGTATCTACGCCGTACTCCCTGCTGAGGAAATCGAGAACATGGAGCTTGAGCTGCTTCTCATAGTGGTCGATACTGTTCTCGTTCTTCTTGAACGGTACATCTGTGAATTCCGTCTTGAAAGTCGCGTTATTGATAACGTCCTTCATGTATCCGAGATGCTCCTGGAATCTGCAAGTAACCGTGCAGGTCTCTGTTGCCAGCTGGGCGTCAATAAAATTAAATCCACCTTCCAGCGCTCTCTCCAGAAGTGATCTGCCGTAATGGCATGTTCTGCCGGACATATAGTATGAAGCCATATCCGGTGAAGTGCACTTAGGCGCTCTGAGTCTTACCGCAAAGCAGCCAGGCAGATCGAGGAGGACCTCAGGCATGAAGAAACATGTATATCCGAGACACAGATTGTCATCTTCCTTGCCCTTGCGCACGAGGTCATTATTGGCCTCCTGCAGCAGATCCTCGAAGTAGATCAGATGCTTTAAGTCACGCATGGTGTGTCACCTTTCCTCCCTCTTTTTACTGATGTTCTGAAGGGGAGAGCAGGCGGTGAGACCGCTTTTAAAACAAGCAAAAGCGCCTCAGGGCGCACTTCCCCTTACAATATACTATTGGTAATATTTTAAGGCTCTTGTGATATTTGTGTCAATGGAAACGGCATCCCCTCGAGGGGGTTTTAAAGCTTATTTTTGTATTTTTTTAGTACTTTATTTTCCAGATGGTAAGAATCTTCCATATGGTGTCTGACCGGTTGCTCAGAACACAATTTATGGTTACCATGTGTATAGAATAATGCGGCTGCGCGCGGGTTTCTGCTCTCATATTTCCGGCATAAAAAGTGACAGAGGAGAACATCCCTCTGTCACATTATCGCGGGTATAGACCTCAGCCCGGCGGAATATTATAATAACTGTAAATCACTCACGGAGGACAGAATATGTGCAGCAATAACGATTCCCACACTCACACTCATGAGCATCCGGTAACACATACTCATGAGCACGACGGACACACTCACGTCCATACTCATGCGGATGGCACCACACATTCTCACAGCCATGCCGCCGCTTCCTCTCCGGAAGAAGCACTGGCTCTTCTCACCTATATGCTGAGCCACAACCGTCATCATGCAGAGGAGCTGCATGATCTCGCACATTGCTTTGATGAAGTCAGCGGCGACCTGATCCATCAGGCCGTAGACAAACTCGGAGAGAGCAATGATCTCATTGAGCAGGCTCTCTCACTGATCCGCAATCAGTAGAAGACGACCTCCGATATGACGGTATCTTCCCATTTGCTTCCTTTATAAACGGATCTTATCGTGATATCCACATAGTCAGTATCAACGGATCCCGGGAAAGTAAACTGCTGACCTTTCATCTCATCCTTAAGATCGAAATCCATAGACGTGCCATCTGAGAACTGCAGCCTTATTGAGGCAGGTCTCGCGTTTTCGTTGTATGTATCCCGGCTCTTATGGTAGCCTGCGTAGATTATAAATCCGGAGACCTTGTATTTACCGTCAAATACGATGTGCGCTACTTCTTCCTCTCCGTTTCCTGATACGCCTTCGACCCAGCCGGTGCTGAGATCGTTGTCGACCATATTATCCGGATAATATGTATTTCCTTTCTTGTCCGTGTTAAGCTGTGAACTGGCGGAAACATATCTGACATGATCCATATTTACAGGCGCCGCAGTGCTTTGCGGCGCTTCTTCCTGTTCAGGCTCCGGCTCGGTTTCTGCTGCAGGAGTTTCTTCCGGTTCTGCTTCCTGTGTGACTGTCTCAGGTTCATCCGGTATTACTTCCGGTTTTTTGCTGCTGTCATGCAGCAGAGCAGCGGCTCCGGCCACTGCCAGAATGACTGCCGCAGCAATAACCGCTATCATCACTTTGCGGTTCTTTTCAGGATGCTTCGCAGAGACCTGAACAGGCGGTGTCTGTACGGGCTTTACCGGCTGACTGCGCACGATACCGGCAATGTTGACGATGCCGGTCAGCTCGCCGGTCTGTGAACGGATCTCAAACCTGTCACCTGCTGCTGTATTTGCAGGTATATCGATAGTATAGATCCGGTTTCCTATCGTGACAGACCTCTGACACCCTCTGATCGCTTCCTCTGCAGTCAATGTTATATTATTCTGCACAGGTTCTCTGACAAAACCGTTCTGTTTCCTTTCCGGCCCATGGGAATGGAACATAGCCATCGTTTTCTCGCAGACCGTATCCAGATCTTCGAGCATCTCAGACGCGGAACTGTATCTGTCTATCCTGTTGTACGAGCATGCTTTCATCACGATTGCCTGAAGGGCAGAACTTCCTTCCGCCGGTAACGGGAGCGTTTCTCCGGAGATCCGTCGCTGAAGAGATTCAGCTCTCTGCTCCGCTGTCGGTATTATTCCTGCAGGGATGAACGGAAGCTGCCCCTTGTTGAGCATTCTGTACATAACAAGCCCGAGGGAATAAGTATCTACATCCCTTCCGTATTTTTCTCTACGGATGATTTCCGGTGCCATATAGGTCTCTGTTCCGGCTTTCGTCGCGCTGGATGTGTGCTCAAAAGTTTTCGCGGTCCCGAAATCCCCGAGTTTGTATACACCTTTCCCGCTGACGAGAATATTCTGCGGCTTGATGTCCCTGTGTATGATCTTATGCTGTTCGCATACGGTCAGCGCCCGGCAGATATCCCTGCCGAGATCTATTGCGTCATCTTCTGTGATGCTTTCGGATTTCCATATCACATGAAGTGGTGTGAGCAGCTCCATCATGATGTAAACATCACATCCTATGCCGTCCTGGTGCCAGATCTCTCTCATATCATCACATCTGACGATATTGGGATTGCCCCTGAGTTCCCGCATGAACATATACTCTTTGCGTATGCTGTTCAGACTGTTTTCACACAGCTTGCGCGCAGTGCCTTCATCATACTGCGAGCCGTACACATCATCCAGCATCTCTGTGCTGATCGGAATGACCTTCATTGCAGCCTTCTGCACATTTTTGCCGTCGCGCTTTTCTATTTCATATACCCGGCCGAAACTGCCGTGCCCTATCAGGCGCACCAGTCTCCATCCTTCCCATGGAATATACACTTCTGCCTGTGCCATAGTCATTGCCCTCTTATCATGAATTGCGTTATTTTTGCAGATATATTATACGACATAGTTCTGTATGAAACAAAAGTCAAAACCACCCCTTCTGATGTGAAGGGGTGGTTTTACGTCTTTCTCGGATTCTGGTGATTACCACATATTCTCGTCCGGGATGTTTTCAAGTGACGGATCGAGCGGCTCTTCGCGGAGAACCGTGCGCATGTACTGGCTGAACTCATCGCGGATCGCCTGACGTGTATATACACGGGGATCGCAGAGGTCATGGCAGACCCATACAACGTGGATGCCGCGTTCTCTGCCCTGCTCCTCGAACATACCGTGCAGTCCGTCGAGAGCTTTGCATGACATATGCTCCCACATCATTACCATGTCTGCGTTCATCTTCTCGCAGAACTCCCAGAGTTCGTCAACAAGAACTTTATAGCCTCCGTGTGTACGGTTACGCATGATCATGTTCTCATTGAGCCATGCCATATCGTAGTAAGCTCTGTCTCTGTTCTCCGGAGTATCTTCCTCGGCGATCATGCTGGTATTGACCATCGACAGCATATCTGTCAATGGCAGTACGCCCCAGCAGTTGATCATCCAGTAGAGCATGTGGATGTTATACTGCGGCTGTACACCCCAGATGATGCATCTGTGCCTGTACTCAGGCGCCATCATGGTCTTTCTCTTGTAACCGCGCTGTACCAGTCTGGTGATCTTCCTGTCGATCGGCGGGAATTCCGGCGATCTGCCGCAGTTACCCATATAGTTGGTGTCATTGTACAGCGAGAATACCGATCCGACAAACTGCGGATAATCAGTGCAGTTGATGTCCAGCCACTCCTGACGGTGACGTGTCGCGTCATTGACTCTGGCGGCACACTCGAAGTAACGCTTCCAGTTCCACTTTTCTCCGGCATGGTCTTCGACGAACCTGATAGCAGCCTTGATATCATTGGCTGCGTAGTCCTGAACGTCATCCTCACGGTGGCGCATCGGAGCTGCCAGCTGGAAAGTAGGGATCCCGTATTCTCTCTCGAGTCTGCTGGCGATAACTCCATTGCCCATCAGGGAGCCGTCACAGGTAGTATTGACCTGAACAGCGCAGCATCCGAGTACCGCGAAGTCATCATCGATGGAAATACCTGCCTCAGCCTCAGGCATCGGGCAGACATCGCCCGGGATACCGAATTCCTGAGCAACATCGAGATAGTGTGTTGTCGAGTACTGTGTCAGAAGATTCGCTACGAACATAGTCGGGACCTCTCTGAGGATCGCTTTGGTCTCATCAAATCCCATCATGAACGCTGTCATCGCGTTCTCGTCAGTCAGTACACAATGGCTCGAATACTCCTCATCGTTACCTGTCCTGCGGTCGCCTCTGAAAATGTTGTCCATCGTCTTGGCAACATCGTAAATGACAAAGTTCATAGCAGTGTGCGTGATGCGCAGCGGCTCATCGCGCAGTCCCATCGTGAATTTGTCCATCATGTGAGGGACAGCCAGATAGTTCGCCATCCATCTGTAGCGGAACATGGCCTTGACATTGCGAGGCTTGACAATAAACTTTGCAAGGATCGACATGATATACAGCCATCTTGTGTAATCATAGAGAGTGTCCTTAACGCCTCTCCACTCACGTCTTCTCATGACTTTGCTCTTGCCGTTGGTCGGATAGAGCTTGCCGAGATTCTGATCGCCCTTGCGTCTCTTAGGGTTGGTGATCTTCTTAACCTGTTTGAATGCCATTATCTGTCACCTCCCTGCAGTTTCTTGATCTCTATACTCTCGACAAAAGCCTGGATACGTGTACGCATCTGTCCGGCGCCTCCCGCGATGTTGTACGGTCTGTCGACCGAGAGCACCGGAAAACCGTAGTCTTCGCGCAGCATGTGCGAGCCGAGCATCCTCTCATAAGCCCACGGATCGCAGAATTTTACCTGTTCATAGATGATACCGTCCGCATTGTATTCCTTCGCGATATCGTTGACGTATTTCTTGCGGCCGTATACCTTGTCCATGTTCATCATGCGAGGGCACTGTCCCCAGTATACATAGTGGCGGCATACCTGTGTCAGGATATCTTCATCCGAATCCTTGTCGATCATGATCGGCTCTCTGCCCGGGAATGACCCGAAGCAGTATCTGTCAGCACAGACATATGTGTCACAGCCCTCGATCAGCTTGATAAACGCCACATCATCTACTTCCGATCCGACGACCATGACACGCGCGCGCCACTTCCTGCCGTCAGGTTCTCTCGTTTTAACTTCCTCAAGCGTTTCTCTCAGCTTGTCGATCACCAGATATTTCGGTGCGACATATGTCGCAAGCGTGAATACCGCGAACTCATAGCCGGTGATCCTCGGATCGTCTTCCTTGCGGAACTCACCCAGTTCTCTGAGCAGCCTGCATACTTCGTTGTGTTCTTCCACCGCCTTGAGGATCGCCTCATCGGAAATATCTATACCGTATTTTTCATGCAGAGGTGTAAGAATATGATTCCTGCACTGCAGCACGAGCAATTCAACTCCGTTTTCATCCGCCTTGAGCGGGATCTCCATGAATTCGTAGAAGAATTTCTTCTTTCCCTCATCCATGGTATGCAGGAGGTACATATTCTCTGCCGCACGGTTCATCATCGTGCATCCGTCGGCAGCGATGAGACAGTCGGCAAAATTGAACCCTCCTTCAATGGCTCTCTCCAGAAGGGCGCGGCTCGTCTCGCACAGGAGATTGGTCATATAATATGTCGCAATGTCCAGCGAGCCGGAATTCGGCGCAAAAAGACGAACTGAGAAGGCATTCCCAAGGTTCATCAGCGGTTCCGGCAGATTTTCACACGTGAAAGCCGCGCACACTTTTCCCTCGGACTTAGCCTGTTCGATCAGTTCGTTGTTGGCATTCTGGAGGAGATCCTCAAAATACAAAAGATGCTTGAGATCTTTCATGGAACACCTCTTTCTCTACAGATCCTGAAACCCTCCGGAATCTGATCTATGGAAAAGATCCCCCCGGCCGGGTTTCCGTTAGCTTTGTTAAAAGTGTAACCTATGTATATTGTATTTTCAAGAATTAACGGCAGTACACCTTTTCCCGTTTCCCAGGTCCGTTCAAATACAAAACAGCACAGCCGGGGAGGCTGTGCTTTCTTATGATCATTTCATTACTGTCCGAGAAGCTCACTGAATTTCTTCATTGTGCCCGGGATATCGATCGTCTGCGGGCAGACCTTCGCGCATTCGCCGCAGCCCAGGCAGGCTGAAGGGAGTTTGTCCTGATCGAACGCGGCAAGAGCCATTGGAGCTATGAATCCGCCCTCGCTGTATGCATGCTCATTGTACAGGGCGAGGATCCTCGGGATATCGAGTCCCTGCGGGCAATGGGTCGTACAGTATCTGCATGCTGTGCAAGGTACTGTGCCGGCATTCTTGCCTCTTGTATCGAAGTGAGCGGCAGTCAGCAAAGCCGCAATATCATCCTCCGAGATCTCCTTCTTCTCATCGAAGAATTCTATATTCTGCCGCATCTGCTCGAAGTTTGACATGCCTGAGAGGATCACTGTGACTCCCGGTACCGACTCGAGGAACGCAAACGCCCAGTTGGCAGGCGTCCAGTCCGGATTGCTCTTGGCAAGGATCTTCTCCGCGCCAAGGCAGGACTGCGCCAGTTTGCCCCCTCTGAGACCTTCCATGACCCAGATCGGCATGCCGAGATTGTTCAGGTATTCGACTTTGCTCCTGGCATCCTGAAATTCAAAATCAAGGTAATTCAGCTGGATCTGGCAGAATTCCAGATCCTTCCAGTACTTCCTGACAAAACGGTGCATCGTCTCGAGCGTTCCGTGGCACGAGAATCCCAGATGTCTGATCCTGCCGGCTTCCTTCTGTCTGACGAGGAAGTCTCTCAGCCCGATCTCATCATCGAGATACTTGTCGATGTTCATCTCGCAGACATTATGGAAGAGATAGAAGTCAAAATAGTCCACGCCGCATTTCTCGAGCTGCTTCTCGAAGATCTCTTCTATGTGGTCAAAATTCGCAAGGTCATAGCCCGGGAATTTCGACGCGATATAGTAGTCCTTGTGATCGTACTTTGCAAGTGCTTCTCCGAGCACGGTCTCACTGTTCCCTGCATGATAGCCCCATGCTGTGTCATAGTAATTGACTCCGTGGGCCATCGCGTAGTCCACCATCTCCTGTACGGCCGCTGCATCCGGTCTCGCGTCATCACCGTCTGTGCATGGCAGTCTCATGCATCCCATACCGAGTGCGGAAAGTTCCAGGTCCTTGAATTTGTTGTAATACATTTTCTGCTCCTTCAGTCCCTTACGATTATATAGTTATCCATCAGATCCACTTTCTCCAGTGTTCCGTCGAACACCGTGCGGATCCCCATCAGATCTGTGAAAAGGATCTGTCCGTTCTCGATCCTTACATCAGCAACATTCTTCGCCAGCATGTTGGCATCGCTTACTTCGTTTTTATATACAGTTGAAAGACACATCTCCGCTTTCCTCCCCTGTTATTTCTTAATAGAGTATCTGCGCTCTATCTCGCTCCAGTCGATCCTCTCGTCTCTGAAATAATGCTCGCGGTCGATCCGGCTGATCTTGCGCGCCACTCTGCATGGATTGCCGTATGCCACTACATTGGCAGGGATGTCTCTGGTGACAACACTGCCTGCGCCTATTACGCTGCCGTCACCGATCGTTACACCCGGGCATATGATAGTACCTGCTCCGATCCAGCAGACATTACCTATATGTACATCTTTGTTGTACTGGAGGAATACCTCTTTGCGGAGCTCCGGCAGCACGGGATGTCCTGCTGTAGCTATCGTCACATTAGGTCCCAGCTGGGTATAGTCCCCGATATAAATATGGCCGTCATCCACCAGCGTTGCGTTGAAATTGATATAGATATGAGAGCCGAGATGCACATGGCGCCCGCCCCAATTAGCATATACAGGTCTCTGGATAAAAGTATCCTCACCGCACTCGGCAAACATCTCTTTCATCAGCCTCTGCTGCGTCGCTGTATCCGATGGAGCAAGGTGATTAAACTGATGCAATTTGTCCTGATAAGTACTCTGCTCTGCCAGTATTTCTCCGTTGCCCGGATCATAGAGCCTGCCGGCCAGCATTCTTTCATATTCAGTCATGGTTCTGCCCCCCTGTCATACTCGTTCTGCGATGATGGCTCTGTCGAGGCCGGCGAGGTCTTTCTTCTTGTGAACGTTGACCCAGGCCTTGTTCTTCATGAGCAGTCTCTTGACTGATCCGGCCTGATCCGCTCCGATCTCAAGAACAAGTACGCCGCCTGATCTCAGATGCATGCTTGCGTCTCTGGCTATGATCCTGTAGAAATCGAGTCCGTCTTTGCCTCCGTCGAGCGCTGACTTCGGCTCATGTTCTCTTACCTCGATACTGAGCTTGTCTATTTCTTTGGTTTTGATATACGGCGGGTTGCTTATGATCATGTCGTACTCTCTCTCAGCCGGCAGCGCTTCGAACATATCGCCCGGCAGGAATACACACTGCCGGTTGACCTTGTTCAGAGCGGCGTTGCCTATGGCGGTACGCAGCGCCTCATCGGAAACATCGGTCATCGTTACGATCGCTTCCGGAACTTTGGCCGCGACTGCGATTCCTATCGCTCCGCTGCCCGTACACATGTCGAGCACATCCGGATGAGGCCAGTCTTTCTCTCTGATGATCCTGATCGCCTCCTCGACGACAACTTCGGTATCCAGTCTCGGGATCAGAACGGACGGGTTGACCCTGACCGGCAGCCCCATGAACTCCTGCATTCCCAGTATGTACTGGAGAGGCGTTCCGGTGAGACGGTCATGGATACACTTTTCATATTCCTCAAAATCCTCCGCCTTCATCAGTTCCTTACTCTTGGTAATAAGTTCAGTCTGTGTCAGACCGGTGGCGTAAGACAGGATAATGCGGGCTTCATTTTTGCCGTTTTCGACCATGCTGAGGGCCGCTTGTCCCCAGCTCAGAGCATTCTCGATCGTCGTGATATCATCGGTGAATCTCCTGGCCAGAATGGATTCTTTGGCTTCCTCCTGGAAGTGATCCGCGATCGCCTGCGGGATGGAGACAGTATGTTCCGGATCGTGTGTGACTTTGGTATACCCGCTCTCATCAAGACCATCGAGGAATTCTATCGCTTCATTGATCTGCGCCTCATCCGCGGGTTCGATAATGTCTTCCTCCGGAAGTTTCCTGCTCATGACTTCCGAGCCCGGCTTCCAGAAAGTATCTCCGATCATCTTGCCGTCCTTATCGACAAATCCTTCTATCACCGGCATATCCTTGTCGACAAGCACAGCTTTGAGGGAAAGTATTCCGACTTCAAGCTGCTCTTTTGTAGGCTCAGCAGTCGTGAGTTTCTGAAGCATCAGTCCCGGATAGCTGAGTATCCTGACTACCGGATTATCCGTACGCCCCGCCCATTTGAGCAGTTCATAGCTGAGACCGGCGATGACCGGGATCAGCAGAATTCTCGATACTATCCTGAGAATCAGATTAGGCCAGCCGAGAAAACTGAACAGAAGCAGGCTGATGATCAGCACGAAGACCAGAAAACTCGTACCGCACCTCGGGTGCAGCGTAGGGAACTGCTGCGCGTTTTCCGGAGTCAGCTCCAGATTGTTTTCATAGCAGTGGATCGTTTTGTGCTCCGCCCCGTGATAACGGAACAGGGTATTGATTTCTTCCATGCGCCGTATCAGGAGTATGTATCCTATGAAAATCAGGATCCTGAGGATTCCCTCGATCAGATTGAGCGCGATAGTGCTGGTTATCCATTTTCCCAGGAAATTGACGACCCAGGTCGGAAAGATGACGAACAGTACGATCGAGATGATGACCGCCAGCACGAGTGACAGTGTCATGAGTATGTTCCATGCCGCCTTGTCGCCGAATTTGCTGTTGACCCATTTCTCGAATTTGCCTTCCTGTCCGGCGTATTCTTCCGGCGCGTATTTCTCCAGTATGTCTGCCGACTCCATAAGTGTAGTCATACCACTCACAAGAGACCGCGCAAAAGCAACCACACCTCTTACGACCGGCACCTTCATTGCCGGCGGGTTGGCTGGTTTCATTTTGGTTTTGAGATAGAGTTCACCCGAAGGCAGTCTCATCGCAAGGGCTATGCGTTCAGGCCCCTGCATCATGACACCCTCCATCACAGCCTGTCCTCCTATCGATGTCGGGCAGGCTTCCTTTATAAAAATCTTGCTGTAATCAAGTTTTGCCATTGTATTTCCTAACGCATCTTCTTGAGCATGAAACTGACAAAATCAGCATTGCTCTTAGTGCTGGACAGATTGTCTATGATCTCTTCCGTCACATCCATGACATTTCCGGATGCCATGGCTCTTCTCAGCATGAACATGACCTGATACTCTTCCTGTGAGAGCAGGAGGTCTTCCCTTCTGGTGCCGGACTTGTTGAGATCGATCGCAGGGAATATCCTGCGCTCGGAGAGCTGTCTGTCGAGATGCAGCTCCATGTTGCCGGTACCCTTGAACTCTTCGTAGATGACATCATCCATGCGGCTGCCTGTCTCTACGAGCGCTGTAGCAAGTATTGTAACGGAGCCGCCCTCTTCAATATTACGGGCGGTACCGAAGAATTTCTTAGGCGGATGCAGAGCGCCCGGGTCAAGTCCGCCGGACAGCGTCCTTCCGGAGGACGGGACTTCCATGTTATACGCTCTTGCAAGCCTTGTGATCGAATCAAGCAGTATGACGACATCCTTTCCGGACTCCGCCAGTCTCTTGGCGCGCTCGATGACCATCTGCGCCACTTTGACATGATGCCTGGTCTCCTCATCGAAAGTCGAATAGATAACTTCGCCCCGGTGCAGGCTCCTCTTCATATCCGTGACTTCCTCCGGTCTCTCGTCCACGAGCAGCACGATCAGCTCGATGTCCGGATACTTGTCCTCGATCGAAGCCGCGATCTTCTTGAGCAGGACTGTTTTGCCGGCTTTAGGCTGGGCTACGATCAGTCCTCTCTGACCTCTGCCGATCGGCGCTACCAGATCCATGACTCTTGTCGAGAGATCGATGCTTGAATTCTCGAGTACGATCTTCTGATCCGGGAATACCGGCGTCAGATCGTCAAAGTGAGGACGCCTCCGGGATGCGCCCGGGTCCATCCCGTTGACAGCCTTGACATACAGGAGCGCTCCGAATCTCTCGTTGGCGCGCGGCTTCCTCGTGATACCTAGGATCTTGTCTCCTGTCCTCAGGCCAAAACGCCTGATCTGGCTGTTCGATACGTATATATCCTTGTTCGAAGTGAGAAAATTATCGAATCTCAGGAATCCGAATCCGTCTTCGGCGATCTCGAGGATGCCCTCTACCTCCGGCCTTTCTTCCTGTGGTTCCTGTGTCTCTTCAGCACCTGCTGCATCTGATGCCGTATCTGCCTCCGTTGCCGGAACGGATGCTCTTTCCACTTCTTCCGCTATATCATTTTTAATTTCTTCAGACATGTTCTCCGGTCCTCCTTGTTTAGAATGGTGTTTTCAGAAAGGTTTTATATTACAGCTCTTCATTGGCGCCGACCGTCGTCAGGATCTCTTCCTCGGACTTGTCGACCTGGCTTACTTCAAGCTTGTCAATGTCCTCCGGATCGACGGTTTCCGTCAAAGCGAGCAGTGTAGGCGAGAGATATACAGTCGAAAGCTGCTTGCCGCCCAGACTTATGATCGATCTTTCAGTGAAGTTGTTTCCTCTGATGTAGTATCTGTCGCCGATCTTCTTCACTTCATCGATACTGATATCCTTGTGGCCCATCTTCATTTCCGCGGCTTCAAAAGGAGGTTTGCCTCCAAATGAGTAGTTTCTGCCATAAAGCATGTCATAGGCCAGAGCCTCCATATCTTTCATATAAGCAGGATCATCCTGCGGCGTGGTCTGCTGATAGTCGAACAGTATCCCCTCATGGCTGAGACCCGCGTCTTCAAGCAGTATCGCTCCGCTCTCGAATGAAGAGATATCTCTGTCCTCCTTTTCAAGGCCTATATTATCCCATATTACATATCTGGTCTGGTACAGGCTTCCGAGCTTGTAGTTTTCTTCTTTGACATCAAGTGCCGGTATATGATCGCCGTAGATGATCATAACAGTCGGCTCGTCAGCGTCTTCGATCGCGTCTATGAGATCTCCGATGAAGGTATCCATCTCATGACATTCGTTGAGATAGTACTCGTACTTCCATCTGGTCTCCTGATCATCACATGTGACTGTTGTATAAGGCTTCTTGAAGACCTGTTCCGTCGGATAAGCACCGTGCCCTTCGACCGAGATAACATGCAGGAAATCTCTCGACTCCGTAGATGTCATGATCTCCATGATCTCATCTGTCAGAACGGTATCCTTGCACCAGTTCGTAGGTGTAAGCGATATGTTGTTCATGTACTCGACAGAAGTAAAGCTGTCAAAACCAAGGTTGGCATATACCTCGTTACGGTTATAGAAGAGAGCCCGGTGGTCGTGCAGCGCGCTCGCGGTATATCCGTGGCTCTTGGTCACATATGCCATGTTCTCCAGTGTCTCTTTACGGAGCTTGCCCTTGTACGGATACTCACCGGGTCCGAAGAATTTAGCGCTGATTCCTGTCAGCACTTCAAACTCAGTGTTGGCCGTGCCCGCGCCGCATGCAGGGACTGTGAATCTGCCGGAAGAGTATTCCCTGAACAGCTTGTTGAATACCGGTGTCGGATCTCTGTCGACTTCAATATTGGCATAGTCCTCAGCAGTGGTAAAAGACTCCATCTGCAGGACGATGATGTTCGGATGTTCTATGCTGTCATCTTTGACAGCAAGCGCGGTGTCTGTACCCTTCTCTGTCTTGTTTTCGAGGATTCCCGCTATCATTTCTTCAGAGTACCCCTTAGGTCTGGATATTCCCGCACTGGCCGATGTCGCGATGAACGAATACGGCATTCCGAAGTCTCTGTACGCATAGTTGAGGTTTCCGAAGAATGTGCTGATTTTCCCTGCCCTGAGCAGTCCGGCCGTCGCGCCTGCGGTGATCGCCAGAGTTAAGACGATGGCTGCTATGCTTTTGCTGTACCTTATGTTTTTCCACTTCTCACTGCGGATGAATATCATAACGATCGCGGCTGTACCAAGCACCACAGCTATTCCCATAAGGACGATCTGCAGCATACTGTAATAAGTAGTAATGATCGTGAGTCCGTCCGCGAAATTCTGCAGGTCATACAGCGTGAAAGGTGTCATTCTGGAGAGAAGTATGGCTCCGTTGACAGAGCCGAGGATGATCCAGACAAGAGAAATAATAAACCAGACGAATCTCCTCTTCCTGAAAAGGAGAGCCACTGTCATGGTGCTGAATATGATCAGTACGTTATACAGAAATATAACAGGATGGGTGAATGCCCAGCGGAATCCTTCGAATATACCCGTCGAAAGCCTTGCAAAGCTTTCGATATACAGATCGATCGCCAGCGAGCAAAGCGCCATCAGAAATATATATTTGACCTCATGAAGATCAGCATCGAAGTACTTCGCTGCTCTTCTCGGAAAAATCTTAAGAAAAACCTGTCCGATATGGTATCCCAGCCGTCTGAACGGTGAGGCGATAATCGCCAGGATCCATTTCAGTTTTTCAATATTGTTCTGCAATTTACGCCTCCTTGAGAGCACCGGAGAGTCTTGCGAACTCCTCCATGCTCAGGCTCTCTGCCCGGCGGCCGGGATCGATGCCTGCCGAGGCAAGAGCCTCTGATATCTGTTCTTTATCATATCCGCCCAGTGTCATGAGCGAATTGTGAAGTGTTTTGCGCCGCTGTGAGAACCCCGCTTTGATGCAGCGGAAAAACAGATCCTCATCCGCGACTTTTACGGGACATTCATCCAGGATGTCCAGTCTCAGCACCACAGAGTCGACCTTAGGCGACGGATAAAAGCATTCTCTGCCCGCCTCTGCAATCTCAGTAACATCGGCATAATAATGCACCGAATAAGTGATGGCTCCGGCAAGTTTGGTTCCCGGCTCAGCCGCTATCCTGTCTCCGACTTCTTTCTGCATCATTACAGTAATGCTCTTTGCTCCGGTATCTGTTTCGAGCAGCTTCATTATGATCGGTGTCGTTATGTAGTACGGCAGATTGCCGACGATCCTCACTTCACTGAGTCCGTATTCATTGAGATTGTGTTCCACCAGTTCCCTGAGATCGATCCTGAGGATATCGTCATGTATGATCTCGACATTGCCCAGGCTGAAAGTCTTGACTCTAAGTCCCGGTATCACTCTCTCGTCGAGTTCGACTGCGACAAGCCTTCCTGCCCTCTCCGCAAGAGGCACTGTCAGCGCGCCCGTGCCGGGTCCGATCTCAATGACGAGTGTGCTGTCATTCACGCCGCTGCCGTCCACAATCGCTGCTATGACTTCCTCATCTATGAGGAAATTCTGTCCGAGACTTTTGGCCGGGCGAACCCCGACCGGAGCGGGTGATTTCGTCCTGTATTTCTTATTTGTTCTGTGTTTCTTCATTTATTGCTTTTTTCAGTTCCGTATATCCAATGCGGAATCCTCTCAGTCTGGTCAGCATGGCTCCGCCGTTGCAGTATCCTATGCCGAGCGTTCTGCATACTGCTGCTCTTCTGACAGCTGCTCCTTCCGCTCCTGACAGACCCAGTTCCACAAGATCTGACGCGGTGACCTCCCGGAAAGCGCTGTTCTCCTCTGCATGTTCCGAAGACGCTCCGTGCAGCTCAAGCGCGCGTATAAGCGCGGAACGTATCGCTTCAGGTGAGGCATTTTCTATTCCGATGTCGCTTCCGTCAAGCGCGTCTTCTCTCGCCAGAAAACACTGCACGGACCCGGGAAATCTTTCATTGAGTCTGCGCCTTATCTCTTCGCCCGCGTGATCGGGGTCAGTCATGATGATCAGCCCTGTTTCAGCATAAGCCTTGGCGATCACTCCCCATGTCTCGGCTGTGATCCCGAATCCATGTGTCGGGATTATCAGATCGGAACATGCCCTTGATACTGCATCGACATCATCTCTTCCCTCTACAACGACAGTCATTCCGGTATGAAGTTTTGCGCTGCCTGTACTATCTTTCATCGGGTGCCGTGCCTCATTGTTCCGGAGTCTCCGCCGGTGTTTCAGCCGGAGCAGCTTTCCCTGGGGATGCTTTCTCCGGAGCGGACTGCTCTGTCTCTGCCTGCTCCGCTGCTTTCATCGCTTCCGCAGTTTTCTTTGCTGCTTCAGCTGCGGCGTCGCTGAGAGTTTTGTCTACTTTATCGTAGCGCTTTTCTACTGCCTTATGGAGTTTGTCTTCTTTCTGAGCCCGCTTCTTGGCTTTTCTGGCAGCTGTATCTCCGGTTTCCCTGACAGTTTCAGCTGCCTGTTCAGAAATCTTGCTGATAGCCGACTGCCCTTCATCGAATACGAACAGTATCTCTCCCGGATCGAGCAGCCTCAGCTGCTTGCGAGCCTGATCCTTGACATACTCCTTGTTGCCCACGTTGGCAAGCTCTCTGGACAGCCGGTCGCGTTCCGCTTCGAGCTGCGCATGCTGTCTCTGGAGCTCAAGGTTTTCGGCTTTGAGCCTGACGATCTCCCTTCCGCACATGGTCAGAAGCACAGCAAAGATAAGGACCGCCATGAATATGGTCCTTCTCTTCCTGCGGATTTTCCGTTTGCGCATTCTGAGCCTTCTCTCTTCACTCTGTGCCGCAAACTGCTGAACCTCCGGATGGATTTCCGGTTCCGGTTCCGGCCCTGATTCTGATACGTCCTGAAGTCCGGACTGAGCTTCGTCTTCAGCCGGAGATTCAGGATCCTCTTCGAACTGCTGCTCTTCCTGCATCTGCTCCTGCTGCAGTTCCTGATCCGGTCCCGGTTCCTCTGCCGGAATATCTTTGTATACCGTACGTGTTTTATCCTTTTCCAATTCTTCCAAATATCTCCTGATACCGGTCTATATACCAAGATACGGTCTCGGATTGACCGGCGTTCCGTTCAGATTGATCTCGAAATGCAGATGTGAACCGAAGCTGTGTCCGGTATTACCTACAAGTGCTATATTCTGCCCCTGATATACCTTATCGCCGACATTTACAAGCAGCGCGCTGCAGTGTCCGTATCTGGTCATCCTGCCGTTCTCGTGGTCGACTTCGACGCAAAGTCCGTATCCTGCATACCAGCCGGCTCTCTGTATCGTTCCTCCGTCTGAAGCATAGATCGGGGTTCCGGTCGGCGCAGCAAGGTCGATTCCGGAGTGCAGACGTCCCCATCTGTATCCGAAGTTCGAAGAGAACCTGTAGTTCTGTATCGGCATTGCGTATGTTCCGGTCGGCGCGGTCTTAGGTCTTTCTGCTGTTCCGACGAGTATGATCTTATCCTGCTTCTTTCTGATCGTCTCGATATTGTCAGTGTCTCTCTTGGTGACTTCACCTCCGACCTTGGTCACTGTACCCTCGAAGATCTGGATGCCTTTTACGCCTTCCTGCTTGGTATACGTGTCGCCCTTGTAGTAGTCATCTGATTCTTTCTTGATGGTGTCGTATTCGATCGTCTCCTTCATCCTTCCGGTCTCGACCATTTTGACGCTTACCGGCGTGACCTCTTCATGGATACAGACCTTGTCTCCCTGTTCCACTGTCTCCGCGACTTCAGTATTGTCCTCGTTAAAAATGCTGACAGGCTCTACCCCGAATTCAGCGGCCAGAGTCTCGATCGTCTCTCCTTCTTCAACGATGTGATATATCTCTATACTGCCGCCGCCTGTCATCTGCTCAAGAGCCTCGTTATTGCTCTGAATGCTCGTCAGCAGTACATTGACAGGACGGATATCCAGCTTATTGGTAAAATCAGCTGAAACAAGTTCCATCCCCTGATCCGGTATACTGAGTTCTTCCCTGGTCTGAAGCAGCAGTTCTTCCGCATCTTCACTGCTCTTGACGATTGCAGCCAGTCCGTCACCGTCATATATACCGTAAGCTTCCGCCTCGATGTCCGTCATATAGACCAGCTTATTAACCGCTATATCCGAATCGTCAGTGCTCTTGCCTCTTCCGTCCACGAGATTGAATGTTACATTCTGGTTGGCAACGAAGCTGATCTCTGAGCCGCCGGAGGAATTCTCTGAAAGCATTTTGCCGGCGATATCAAGCACGTCGGTTACATCCTCCTGATTTTTGACATATCCCAGCGTCTTGCCGTTGTATGCGTACTCATAGACTGTATATTTATCAAAAATAGCAAGAATGACAGCCGCCAGTATGCCGATCAGCAGCAGCGCGATCCCGATGCCTCTTCTTGACTGTCTATATGTAGACGTGATCTTGTGGCTGCTTTTGACAAAATCCACACCGATCCCTCTGAACGCGGTGTCGACTGATGTCTGCAGTCTGTCATGACCATCGACCGCTCTTGCCATCAGTCCCGGCTTGCTGCCGGCTTTGTTCAGTTCTGCTGTAAGCCTTGCGATCTGCCCCTCGGACAGTTCCGCGGCCGCAAACATCTTCGCGGCTTTTGATGCTTTCCTGCTGTTTCTGCTTTTTTTCGCTGCTTTTTTGCCGGTGTCTTCCGCTTCTTCTGTTTTCCCTGTTTCCGGGGATTCTTCGGCTCCGGATTCTGCTTCAGGCTCAGCTTCGGCCATGGCTTCAGTCCCTGCCGGTTCCGCAGCCGCAGCGGACTCTGTTTCCGGATCCTCATCCTCGATAATAAACTCTGCAGAGTCATTCGCCAGAGCAGTCTCTGCTTCTTCGATTACTTCCTCAGGTATTTCATCTGTGAATGTCGGATCCCCCGGCTTGATATCGTGCTCCGCCAGATATTTCGCATACGCCAAAGCGAGAGCCTTGAGCTCTTCCGGTTCAGTCTCCGGCAGCTTCGTCTCTCCCCTCTCGACGTAAACCTCTACTGGTTTCTTTTCTGGATCCATTGATAAGCCTCTTCCGCACGTATTTTGGCACACGTGCAGACCCTTCCTTCATCTGTATATCCGGTATCCCTGCATGTACTGCACCTGAACTTCCTGTCAAGGTAGTCCTCAGGATATCCGTTCTCTGCAAGGAGCTCTCTCTTACGGTCCGCGAGCTCCTGCCTTCTGTCTCGCATTTTCTGTCTCTTCTCTCTGGTCTCAGGTCCCGGCTTCATCGTAATGACGGCGGTATTGAGCTGAGTCTCCTCGGAGAATATGTCTCTGATAGCAGGTATCTTGCCGGTCACCTCAGCGATCCTTGCTTTGTTTCTGCTCTCATCTGTGTTTCTGATATGGTCATAGTAGTCCCTCAGCACTTTACGGCTGACTTTTGCCGTTTCTTCCGGTGCCGGTGTCTGCGTCAGAGGCGCATCCGGACTGCTTCCCTGCCTTGTCTGGGCAGTTCTTGTGTTGACACCGCCCTTTTCGAGCATTCTGTTCTCAATGACCTTGCTGACATATCTCAGGTGCGGCTCTCTCATTCCTCCGGCCGCTTTGCATGCGTCCAGGGCTTCCTCAAGGCTGCAGCCCATATCATCGAACCACTTGTCCATGATCTCTCTGTCAGCAGGATTAGGCAGCCTGCTGAACCCCAGCGCCGCGAAAACCTTTCTGTATGCATCATTGCGCTTGCTCCGCCGGTCGAGTTTCTGTTTCACCGTGGCGACATCTCTGGCGCCTTCCTCTGTCCAGCGCAGCGCTACTTTGCATATGTAGTCGACACTGTATTTATCTATTCCTACACAATAGCCGATGGCAAAATCCAGGACATCCGGTTCAATATTGTAGAGCTTGATCGCGTCTGTCAGCTTACCCGCCTCAACTCTGGATATGGTGCGTCCGGTCAGATCCTGATACTTGGCGAAGATCTCTCTGAGCTGCTGATTGGTGAGCCTTTCTATGATAGCTTCCGCGCTCTCCTCAGCTTCGCTTTCTTCAGACCCCTGTCCGCTGATCACCTCAGGTTCTTTTCCGTAGAACAGATCTATCTGCCGGATAAATTCTATATGGTTCTCACTTCCGTCAGCAGACTTGCTGTATGACACAAGGCCTTTTGAATCCCAGTATTTCCAGGCGTTATCAACGTCCTTCTCAGTGAGGCCGAGATTCTGCGCCATATTTTTTGAGTCGATCTCCTGATCGTACTGGGCATACATCAGCCCGAAAAGAAACACCTTAACACAGTCCCCCGGCGCGTCCGGGAGAAACTCGTTGATAAACAGATTTTCTACTCTTGTGCTGTACAGGAAGATATCCTTGCGGGTCTCCCTGGTGAATCTTGTTCTGGCCATCTGCTGCTGTTACTCTCTATGTGTTATCAGAACTGTCCCTGCCCCGACGGCTCCGGTGCCAGGTTGCCGAATTTGACATATCTAGGCACCCATGCCAGCGTAGCTGAGCCGACCGGCCCGTTACGGTGCTTGGCTATGTTGACGACGCATGTCAGTCCTGTTGAATTATCTGTCTGCGCGCGCTCATCTTCGCTCTGATAGTAATCTTCTCTCTTGAGGAAAATGACGACGTCCGCGTCCTGCTCGATAGCGCCGGAATCTCTGAGGTCTGACAGTTTCGGCATATGATCGCCTCCGCGCTGTTCAGGTCCTCTGGAGAGCTGTGACAGGAGTATCACCGCGCACTCAAGTTCCTTAGCCATGATCTTGATGGATCTGGTGATCGCTCCGATCTCCTTTTCTCTCTGTTCTATCCGGTATCCGCCCATGCTCATCAGCTGCAGGTAGTCTATGATAACAAGGTCAAGCGCTCCTTTTTCCTGCTTGAATCTGCGGCATTTGTTCTTCATTTCGACCGGCGTGATCGATGAAGACTCGTCTATGACCATATCCGTGCCGTAAAAACTGTCCTGTGCCGCGCTCAGGCTGTCCCAGTCTTCAGGGCCGATCTCTCCTCTGCGGATATTTTCAAGCGGTACGCTCGATGTCATGGACAGGAGTCTCTGCCCGAGCTGTGTGTTGGACATCTCAAGGCTGAACACCATTACTTTATGACCCACAGCCGCAGCATGTTCCGCGACATTGAGGGCCCACGCTGTCTTTCCGACACCCGGACGGGCCGCAAGGATGATGAGGTCAGTCTTCTGGAATCCTCCCAGAATCCTGTCGACATCTCTGAACCCCGTCTCTATTCCTTTGATCTCGCCGCCCTGTCTCTCGAGCTCCTGGATCTCCTTGATGTTCTCAAGGATAACGTCATTGATGTCTGTATATCTTGTTTTCTGCGTCTTCTGCGCGATCTCGAGGATCCGCTGTTCTGCGCTGTCAAGTATATCTGAAGGCGGCAGCTCGCTTGAATACGCCGACTCCCTGATCTTCTCTGCCTCAGCGATGAGCTGCCTCATCTTGGACTTGTCAGATACGGTTTCGGCATAATATTTCGCATTCGAAACGACGATGGTCTCGTCCATCAGTTTGCTCAGGTATGTGATACCGCCGACCATCTCTGCTGTCTTCCTCTGACGGAGCGCGGAATAGACCGTGGTGATGTCTATGCCTGTGCCTCTCTGCTCCATATCAAGCATGGTCCTGTAGATCTCCTGATGTTCATTCAGGTAAAAATCTTCAGGTCTGAGGATGCCGCTCACGTCTGCTCTGGCATCCTGGCTCTTGAGCATGGCTCCGAGAACAGCTTTCTCTGCTTCTATATCCTGCGGAGGAACAAGTACGTTGTTATTTCTGTCTTCGTCCATGTTACGATGCCGGATTATCCTTCAATTCTGACTTTGACCTTGGCGGTTACATCTGTGAAGAGCTTGACTTCCACGTCGAAGAGGCCCGTTTCCTTGATCGGCTTGTCGAGAACGATCTTCTTTTTGTCGATCTCGGTATCGAGCTGCTCACTTACAGCCTGCGCGATATCCATTGATGTGATGGATCCGAAGAGTTTACCGTTGTCACCGACCTTGGTCTTAACAACTACCGGCGCCGCTGTGAGTCTGCGCGCGAGTTCTTCCGCAGCGGCTTTGTCAGCTGCGAATTTCTCTGCCGCTCTGGCTTTCTCCCGTGCTATAGCTCTCTTGTTTGCTTCGGTTGCCTCCACCGCAAAACCGCCGGGAATCAGCTTGTTGCGCGCAAAACCATCGCTTACCTTGACGATCTGTCCTTCTTTGCCTGTTCCCTTGACGTCTTTCTTCAGAATTACTTCCATTTTCTCTATTCCTCTTTTTCTTTAACAATACTTGCTCTGATTACTTTGCGCAGCTGCTCTTCGACGATCTCCAGCGGACTTTCCACCTGTGCCGCGGCTGATGTGAAGTGCCCGCCGCCGCCGAATTTTTCCATGATCTGCTGTACATTTACTTCTCCGAGCGATCTGGCGCTGATTATGGTCTGTCCTCTCTCGTTGGTTCCTATGACGAACGAAGCTTTGACTCCTTTGACCATGAGCAGTTCATCCGCTACCTGAGCATTGATGATCTGGGTGTTGCCTGTATGTCCGTGTGTCGCAGCGAAAGCTACGCCGTAATCGGTATACTCCGCTCTCGCGATAGCGCTCGCTTTGGATTTGAAATCGGTTTTGTCCATCTGGAAAAACCTCTTGACCTCTGTCGCGTCAGCACCGGCTCTCTTGAGCCACGATGCTGCTTCGAACGTACGCACGCCTGTCCTTCCTGAGAAATTGTTGGAATCCACCATGATTCCCGCCAGCATCGCCTCAGCTTCGAACTTGTTGATGAACCTTTTCTGTGCGATATTCTGCAACAGTTCGGCCATCAGCTCACTTGCAGACGATGCATAAGACTCTATATACGCGATTGACGCGTTTTTGAACGAATCTTCGGTCATTCTGTGGTGATCGATGATGATCCTCGTATTGCATGAGGTCACCAGTTCAAGACACTCTACCAGCATCGGCCTGTTGGTATCCACGATAATCAGCAGCGTGTCAGGTGTAACCATTTTGATTGCCCGTTCCTGCTTGATGATGTTGTAGTCATCGGTGTCTTCGGCCTGCTGATAAATGGTATCCAGCGCGTCGTTGTGCTTTTCGACCACTATATATGCATCCTTGCCGAGGTATTTGCATATAGCGGCTGCAGCGATAGCTGCGCCGAATGCATCCATATCCGGCCATTTGTGACCCATGATAAGGACTTTATCCGCATCCTTGATCATGGCTTTCATAGCGTGGGCTATGACACGCGCCTTGCCTCTGTTGCTCTTCTCAATTGACTGGAGAGTGCCGCCGTAGTACTTAGTACCCTCGTCATTTTTGATCACGGCCTGATCGCCTCCACGTCCGAGAGCCAGCTCCAGCGCCGCTTCCGCAAGCTGCGTAGCCTCACTCAGCGAGATGTTGGAGGTTCCGGCTCCGATACTGATGGATACAGGAAAGTCGATCTGTGTTTCGATCTTCCTTACCTCATCAAGCACGCTGAAATTATCCGCGACCATATTCTCCAGCCTGCCGAAGCTTGAATACATGACGTATTTGTCATCATCTGTGCTCATGATCGGCGAATCATACGCCGCGCCCCATTTTCTGACGATACTGTCTATCTGTGAAGGGATCGCTTTTTTGCTGTCATCGCCGGAACTTGCGATGAGATCATCATAATTATCAATATTGATATAAATGATCACCGCACGGTCATTCTCAAGTTTGCTGCGGAAAGACTCTCTTGCTGTCGCTTCATCGAAGAAAACCGCAATGTCTTCTGTCTCCTTAGGATCCTCGTTGGTCCAGATCTTGAAGATCCTCTTGTTTCTCTCGATGATGATTTCTTCCTGATTCGCAGTCAGGAGCTTTTCTCTCCTGATACCGGTCAGAGCGAAGAAGTTCATGCCCTCGATATCTTCATACAGGAAGACATTTTTCATAAGCGGATTCGCCTTGATGACGTTACCGTCATTTCCCACGACACAGGCAGGTATCGGCATCTGCTTGATATAGTTCTTTTTCATACTGCACCTTCTATCTGAATGCCTCTCGGATGATATCTATGAGTCTGTTCAGTTCTTCTATGCTGTAGAACTCAAACTCCAGCTTGCCTTTGCTGTCGCCTGAGATGTTGACTTTGGTTCCTGTAAGTGTCATGAGTTCATTTTCGGCCGCGATCACATCCGGAGACTTGCCGTTCTCCGTCTCTGCAGAAGGCTTTTTCCGGCGTTTTCTCTCCGGTCTCAGTTCATCCTTGACTCTCTCAGCGAGCTTTTCCGTGGCTCTGACTGACAGATCATTGCGGATGATTTTGTCGGCTATTTCCTTCTGTTTCTTCGCGTCCGGAATATTTATGATTGTTCTTCCGTGCGCAGCGGACATTTGTCCGTTCGACACATACTCCTGTATTTCAGGAGGTAATTTCAGCAGCCTGATGCTGTTGGCTATATATGTACGGCTGCGTCCGAGGGATGCTGAAACCTGTTCCTGCGTGAAACCGTACTTTTCTGTCATTGATTTGAGTCCCTGAGCTTCCTCAATAGGATTCAGGTCCTCTCTCTGCATGTTTTCGATGATTGCAACGATAGCATTCTGCCTGTCATCAAAATCTCTTACGATACACGGTATTGTCCGGAGACCTGCTATACGAGATGCTCTCCAGCGCCGTTCACCCGCGACCAGTTCATATCCTGATGCCGCCTCGCGTACGATCAGCGGCTGAATGACGCCGTTTGTTCTGATAGACTCTGCAAGTTCTTTCAGTTTCTCTTCATCAAATACCGTTCTCGGCTGAGCGCTGTTAGGCTTGATATCATTGATATCTATGTAGAGAATGCGGTCTCTGTCGGGTGCCGCGGACTTCTTTGCGCGCGGCTTTTCTGCCGCCGGCTTCTTCCGTGAGGAGGATGTTTGCGCGGCTTCCTTCTTATCCTCTGTTCCGGCGCTGAGTTCTCTCAGCGAATCGGCTCTGTACTCTTCTTCGTTGATAGGGGCTGCGTCAGCGAATAGTGCATCCAGGCCCCTTCCAAGTCCTGCTTTTCTGGCCATGTCTATTTCGCTTTCTTTCTTGCTCTCTCCCTTGCGAGAAATTCCTTGGTAAACGCCTGATATGCCTTGGCTCCGGCTGCTGACGGATCGTACTTGATGATAGGGACTCCATAACTCGGAGCCTCTGCCAGCCTGACATTGCGCGGAATGATGGTCTCGTACATCGCGCTGCCGAAGAAACTTCTGACATCCTGCACTACGGCCTGCGACAGATTGGTCCTGCCGTCGAACATGCTCAGGATGACTCCGTCTATGTAAAGCGACGGATTGAGTCTCTTTCTGACCATCTCTATGGTGTTGATCAGCTGGCTGACACCCTCCAGGGCATAGAACTCGCACTGGATAGGGATAAGAACGCTGTCCACAGCTGTGAGCGAGTTGATGGTAAGTATGCCGAGCGAAGGAGGGCAGTCGACCAGGATGAAATCATAGTCCTTCCTGACCGCGTCTATGACTCTTCTGAGCCGGCCTTCTCTTGCTTCCATCTGGGCTAATTCTACCTCAGCACCGGCAAGATCCACACTTGCGGGGATGATGAACAGATTATCTGTATTGGTAGGCAGAACTGCTTTCTTAACGTCAAAATCCTTGTCTATCAGACAGTCATAAAGCGTTGTTTTAAGCGTTCTCTTTCTGATGCCGATACCGCTGGTCGTATTGCCCTGCGGATCAATATCCACCATAAGGACCTTCTTGCCCCTGTTGGCAAGACAAGCCGCCAGATTGATGTTGGTCGTAGTTTTCCCAACACCGCCCTTCTGATTAAAAATAGCAATTGCTTTGCCCATGCATAACCTCCCGGTGTATTTAGGACGCACTTAAGGAAGACTCCCTCCCGGGATCTCTTCCAAAACCGCATAATACCCGATTAAATACTTTTATGTATTATACTTCTTTTTGATTTGGAATTTCCACATTTCTTAACGTCTGTATGTGTAGATTCCGTGATATTACTGGTCTAAAAATCGTGCATATCACAGATTGTGGCAGTTATCCATTCAGTCTACTATATGTTGTGGATTACCGCATCTTCCTTACTCTCAAAAGAATCGCTCCGGTATTGTTTTTTAGATATGTAATTGACTGAATTGCCTGTTTATACCTGTTTTTTACAGTTTATCCACGGAATGATCTTAACTGCAGCGGCATATTGAAAATGTTTCACGTGAAACAATATAAACGGATGCCATTGCCGGCATCCGTCCTCTCCTTATTGTTTCACGTGAAACAATTTATCATATTTAGCAGGGCTACAGTTTGCGGATGACTATCAGTACGTGCCCTGATATATCTTCCGAAGTGTTTACGAAATGAACCGCTCTTTCAAACCGCCCTTTATATTTCTTCAGACTTTTCTCTGACGCTTTCAGTTCTTCTTTGTAATTCTCCCCTTTATATGCGATGAAGAAACCGCCCTGTCTGACGAACGGAAGACACCAGCCCGCAAGTTTATCAAGACTCGCGACAGCTCTGGATACACACAGATCAAACTGACCACCAAATTCCGCTTTCCTTGAGATCTCTTCTGCTCTTGCATGAACAGTAGTAATATTGGAAACCCCAAGACTGTCAGCGAATTCATCAATGACTCTAAGTCTCTTAAGCGTTGAATCAAGAAGATTGAATTCCTTATCCGGACAGGCAATTGCAAGGAGTGCTCCCGGGAATCCGGCGCCGGTGCCGATATCTATCACAGTATGGGCTTCATTATATTCCGGAATATCCGTAACAGAAAGGGAATCCGCAAGGTGCTTCTGCATAGCTTCATCACGGTCGCGGACAGCAGTCAGATTGATATATTCATTACGTTTCAGAACCATATCAACATATGAGATCAGCTTATCAGCTGTCTCTTTTCCGTATTTACGAATCAGCTCCTCTGTCAATCTTTCTGTATCTGCTGCCGTTGCCATAGTTTTATAATTAATCCTTTGTATTCTGATTATTGATTACTTTCTGTTTGCGGACCGCATTTCTTTCTCAAGATAGATCAGCAGAACGTTGATATCAGCAGGAGAAACACCGGAGATCCTGCTTGCCTGCCCAACGGTAAGCGGTCTGATTTCCGACAGTTTCTGCCTTGCTTCCAGCCTGAGTCCGCGTATGGAATGATAATCCAGGGTATCGCTGAGCTTCTTGTTCTCAAGATTACGAAGTTTCTCTACCTCATTGATCTGCTTGCGGATGTATCCATCATATTTCAGCATGACCTCGACCTCAGTCTTCTCATTGCTGCTGAGGCGCGGTCTTGTCTCATCATCTATCTCTGCGAGATCATCGTATGATATCGCAGGGCGGCGGAGAATATCAGCAAAGCACTGATTTCCGGTCTCTGAAATATCTTTACGCTTTCTTTCTGTTATTTCCGGAGACAATCCGCATCCTTCACCACACTCATGTCTCATCAGAAAAGCTCTGAAGACTGATATTTCAGTCTTTTTACTGCGAAGTCTCTCAATTTCCGCATCTACTCTGGCACTCTTGGCGAGGTATCTGCGGTATCTCTCTTCATTAACGGATCCATACTCATAGCCGACAGGTGTCAGTCTCCTGTCAGCATTATCCTGTCTGAGGAGCAGCCTGTATTCCGCTCTTGAAGTCATGATCCTGTAAGGCTCATTTGTTCCCTTTGTGACCAGATCATCTATAAGAACACCGATATAGGCCTGATCCCGTCTCAGTACAAGAGGAGAGAGACCTTTCAGCTTGCGGACCGCGTTGATTCCGGCAATGAGCCCCTGTGCCGCGGCTTCTTCATATCCCGAACTTCCGTTGAACTGGCCCGCGCAGAAGAGCCCTTCAAGAATTTTACTTTCAAGGCTCGGCCTGACCGAAAGCGGATCGATGCAGTCATATTCAATGGCATATGCAGGTCTTACGATCTCTGCATGCTCCAGCCCAGGGATCGTCGCATAAAACGCATGCTGCACATCTTCAGGAAGACTGGAGCTCATTCCCTGTATATACATCCAGTCTGTATCCAGCCCCTCCGGCTCTACGAAGAGCTGATGACGCTTTCTGTCCGTGAATCTCGATACTTTGTCCTCGATTGACGGACAGTAGCGAGGGCCGACACCGACTATATTACCTGAATACATCGCTGATTTTTCAATGTTTTCAAGGATTATTTCATGGGTTTTCTCATTGGTATATGACAGCCAGCAAGAGATCTGATCAATATCGTACTCTTCTTCCTCATTAAGGAAGCTGAAAGGAACTATTTTTTCATCGCCTTTCTGCTCTTTCATCTTAGAATAGTCGAGAGTGTCACGAAGCATACGGGCAGGGGTTCCCGTCTTGAACCTGCGGACCGGGAACCCGAGCTCACGGAGATTCTCTCCGAGAGCGCATGCCGGAGGCATGCCTGCCGGACCGGATACCGTAACATCATCACCAATGAAAATCTTGCCGCCGAGGAATGTCCCTGTGCAGACTATTACCGCGTCCGCTCTGTATTCCCCGCCGCCTGCTGTTCTGACACCGGCGGTTCTTCCATCATCAGTCAGCAGCTCAGTGACCTCAGCCTCAATGATTTCAAGGCGTTCCTGCTTTCTTATGGTCTTCAGCATCTCCTCATGATAGCGGTGTTTGTCAGCCTGGGCTCTGAGAGAATGTACGGCAGGACCTTTGGATGTATTGAGCATTTTGGACTGTATAAAAGTCTTATCTATATTAAGACCCATCTCGCCTCCCAATGCATCGACCTCGCGGACAAGGTGTCCCTTGCCGGTCCCTCCTATGGATGGATTGCATGGCATCATGGCGACTGACTCAATATCCGTGCAGAACATAACGGTCCGCATGCCCATTCTGGCCGCAATAAGACCGGCCTCGCATCCAGCGTGGCCGGCGCCTATCACTATTATGTTATAACGATTGTCTTTATTCATCTTACAGGTTATTACTGCCCGAATCCGTTATTTTCCAAGACAGAACTTACTGAATACTCTGTCAAGAACCTCTTCACCGACTTCTTCTCCTATGATCTTGCCTAATGAGTCATATGCGTAGTGGGCTGAAAGCTCGATTACCTCCATAGGCTCACCGTTCTGGATCATGGATATGGCCTCACTGAGGTTCATTTCAGCATTCCTCAGCATATGAAGATGCCTCTCATTTGTGATAATACTGGTCTCTCTGGTATTGATACTGCCGAGATCCAGCAGTTCACCGATCTTTTCGGATATTCTGCGCGCCGCATCATTTGCCGCAGGTCCTATCAGAGAAGCAGTGATCACAGTGGCTCCGGGCATTTTTTCAAGCACTTCATCCACGGATACTGTAGTTCCGAGGTCTTCCTTGTTAATGATGACGATAAAATGCTCAGTGTTCATTTTTTCAATAAACTGCAGGATCTTATCATCCTCCTGATCGAGTTTCTGGCTTCCGTCCAGCACCAGAATAACGATATCCGCTCCGGCGATAGCCTGAGTGGTCCGCTCGATGCCTATTTTCTCGACTTTATCATCGGTATCCCTGAGTCCTGCTGTATCAACAAGCACGATAGGGATGCCGGCCATAGAAGCTGTCTCCTCAACGGTATCTCTTGTAGTGCCGGGAACATCAGTGACTATTACACGGCCTTCGCCGAGAATCGCATTCATGAGAGAACTTTTGCCCGCGTTAGGCTTGCCGACAATGACAGCTCTGATGCCGTCTCTTGCAATTCGTCCGATCGCGGCAGTATCAAGGAGTTCCTCGATATCCGAAAGGACCCAGCGCAGCCTGCCGATCAGTTCTGATCCGGCTTTTTCTTCAGTTTCCTCATAATCATCATATGCGTCATATACCTCAGCCTCCGGATAGTCTATATCCACAGCCATTTCCGCGAGTATATCGAGAAGGGACTCTCTTATTTCCCGGATCTTGTCGCTGAGCCTGCCTTCGATCTGACTTTCTGCTATGCCTAGCGACAGATCGGTCTTCGCCTTGATGATATCTATCACAGCTTCAGCCTGCGCGAGGTCCATCTTGCCGTTGAGAAATGCCAGTCTGGTAAACTCGCCCGGTTCCGCCATACGTACGCCACCGGAACCGTCTCCGAGAACAGCTCTCAGGATCGCTTTCATCGAAGCATTGCTGCCGTGCCCCTGTATCTCAAGCATATCCTCGCCGGTATAGGAAGCTGGGGACTGCATGAACAGGAATACAGCTTCATCCAGAACCTCTGCGTTCTCATCCGCACTGTCTGCCACAACTTTTCCATAATAAGCGTGTCTCGGCTCTACCTCTTCAGGACAGCCCGGCATCATTCTGCGCATGATATCAAGGCTCGCAGGTCCGCTGACCCTTACGATCCCTATGCCGCCTTCACCCGGTGCAGTAGATATCGCAGCTATTGTTTCTGCCATCTGACGTCTCCTTTTACGTAAATGCAACTGAATACTATTGGCATTCTATCACACAGCGCGATAAATAAAAAGACAGCCATCTGCGCGACTTGGCCGCAGATGGCCGTTTTTACTGCTTTTGTCCGAATATACCGCTACTGTGTGATCTCACTGAGGAATGACTCACCGTCGCCGCGGTATTCCAGTCCGAAATACTCGCTGATCGTTGCCGCCTGATCGGCGAATGTGCTGCGTGTACCGAGGTTGACTCCTTTGCGCAGAGTCTCGCCGTAAATGAGGCAAGGTACATATTCTCTCGTATGGTCAGTTCCTTTGAATCCCGGATCGCAGCCGTGATCTGCTGTGATAACCAGCATATCTTCAGGTCTGAGTTTCTCCATGAGCTGTCCGAGCTGTACATCGAATACATTGATAGCCCTGGTATACGCAGGTATGTCTCTCCTGTGCCCGTAGATCATGTCCGTATCTACCAGATTGACATAACAGATACCTTCGAAGTCGCTGTCCGCGATGTCGATGGTTCTCTCCATGTTGGCATCGTTGCCCTTGTTGGAATAGCTGACCATCACACTTTTGCCTGCAAAAATGTCATATATCTTACCGACTCCGATGTTGACATATCCTGCGGCTTTCAGCGCGTCCAGAACCGTCTCTTTTGCAGGCTGCAAGCTGTAATCATGACGTCTTACTGTTCTCTGGAACGGCCATTCACCCTCGAAAGGACGGGCGATGATGCGGCCGACTCCGTGCTCTCCCTGCATGATCTCTCTGGCTTTGTGACAAATGTCGTAGAGTTCCGCAACAGGAACGATATCTTCATGCGCTGCGATCTGCATAACAGAGTCAGCGCTGGTATATACGATCAGCGCACCGGTCTCGACATGCTCTCTGCCGTAATCCCTGATGACATCAGTACCGGAATATGTCTTGTTGCAAAGGATATCTCTTCCGGTCGCTTCTTTCAGCTTGTCGAGGATCTCCTGCGGAAAACCGTTAGGATAGGTAGGAAGGGGAGTGCGGGATGTCATTCCTGCCATCTCCCAGTGTCCGACTGTCGTATCCTTGCCGTCAGACTGCTCCTGCATGCGGCAGTAGCATCCGATAACATCTTCCTTTGGATCTCTGAAGCTGGTTCCGTCAATATTGTAAAGTCCGAGACGTGTCAGATTAGGCGCGTCAAGCAGTCCGCTGCGTACGCATGAACCAAGTGTATCGCTGCCTTTATCGCCAAAAGCTTCCGCATCCGGTGCCTCGCCGCATCCTACACTGTCCAGAACTATCCAGAATACTCTTTTACTCATAATTCATTCACCTTTCTGAAAAGGAGACAGAGAACCGTCCCCTGTCTCCTATTTGTTCTGCGCAATCATCATGCGGATCGCTTCAATAGCGACGCGGATCGCAAGATCTGTATCGTGTTCCTGCGGATTAGGCAGTCCGGCTTTTTCTCTCTCCTGATTCGCTACTACGAGGAAGCAGGAACCGACTTTGACTCTGCGGTATGCTCCTACGATGAAGAGGGCAGCTGATTCCATCTCGGATGCTTTGCATCCCATACGCAGCCATGCTTCCCATTTGTTGAGAAGGTCATAGCTGTTAGGAAGTGCCTCCGGCATGTGCTGTCCGTAGAAAGCGTCCTTGCACTGTACGACTCCCGCATGATATGTAGCGCCGAGTTTTTTCGCTGCTTCCACCAGCGCCGCAGAAACTGTTACATCGGATACCGCCGGATACTCTATCGGGCAGTACTCTTTTGATGTTCCTTCCATGCGTACCGCGCCGGTCGCTACTACTATATCTCCTCCTTTGACATCGATATCCATACCGCCGCAGGTTCCGACTCTGATGAAGACCTTGCCGCCGACATTGGCAACTTCTTCGAGGGCAATTGATGCGGATGGTCCGCCTACACCTGTACTGGTGCAGCTGACCTTGACCCCGTCCAGCGTACCTGTATATGTGACATACTCACGGCTGTCAGCAACCTTTACAGGATTGTCAAAATATGCCGCGATCTTAGGGACCCTGTGCGGGTCACCAGGAAGGATGACGTACTCTCCGACGTCTCCCGGCCTCAGACCTACATGGTACTGATAGCCTTTTCCCTCTGTATAATCAACCATTTTGCGCTTCCTTTCTGTAACAATATTATGAATACTATTAATATGTTATGAAACCGCCATTATTCATTGTTTAATAGCACAATGAATATTCATTATTTTTGTATGTAAAGCACAATTTACATCATTTACGATAAACATTATCCGTCTGCGTAAAGTTGTTTTTACATTCGGCTTTACTGCTCCTTGACGATCTTCACGATACGGCTTGTCCCGAGTCTCTCTGCTCCGAGTTCCATAAACTTCTCCGCATCTTCGAGACTGGCGATCCCGCCGGAAGCTTTCATCATGACACCCTCGCCGATATTTTCAGAGAAGAGCTTAATGTCGTCGAAAGTAGCTCCGCCTCCTCCGAAACCTGTTGATGTCTTGATGAAGTCTGCGCCTGCATAGGTGACGAGTTCGCACATTTTGACCTTTTCTTCATCCGTCAGCATGCATGTCTCAACGATAACTTTCAGGATGTGATCCCCGCAGATCTCCTTGAGAGTGCTGATCTCGTGCTCTATCTCGTCCCATTTCTTATCCTTGACCCAGCCGAGGTTGATCACCATATCGATCTCATCGGCACCGTTATCTATTGCGTCACCGGTCTCGAATGCTTTGACAGCAGTCGTGTTGTAGCCATTAGGAAATCCGATGACAGTGCAGATCTTTACTCCGCCCTTAGCATACTCAGCTGCCTGCCTTACATATGCAGGAGGGATGCAGACCGAAGCTGTCTGATATTTAATGCCGTCATCGATGATCTGCCTGATATCATCCCATGTCGCGGTCTGTTTGAGAAGGGTATGATCGCAGTGATTCAGTATTTTTTTGATGTCCATTAGTCCTCCTTGAGCGAAAGCCCGGAATTCCGGGCTTTCACAATATATTTACATAATTCGCAATAATATAACACGGTTTAACGCATTCCCTTATCGTAAGGAATACCTTCAGCCTTAGGTGCCCTCGAATTCTTGGATGTGAACGCAAGAACTATGAGTGAGATGATATAAGGCAGCATGTTATAGATCGTACTCGGCATCTTAAGTGCAGCAAGGAAAGGAATTCCTGTGTACACATTCGAGAGAGCACGGAACATTCCGAAGAGCAATGCTGCAAGTGCGATATTTGTCGGTTTCCACTGACCGAAAATCATTACAGCCAGAGCAAGGAAGCCGAAGCCTGCAACACCCATTTCGAATTTCCACTCGGATACACCGGCAGTGATATATACAATGCCTCCGAGGCCGCCGAGGAATCCGGAAATAAGGACTCCGGCCCAGCGCATCTTGTATACATTGATACCTACCGAGTCAGCTGCCTGAGGATTTTCACCGCAAGCCATAAGTCTGAGACCGAACTTAGTCTTGTAGAGCAGGAACCATGACGCAACAAGCAGTACTACCGCCATGACCATGAACCAGTTGAACTCAAATTTTCCGAAATACTTGAGGAAAGCTTTCTTCTCCTGAATATACTGGATCGTTGACGATACATTGTCAGGATTGATGGATGAGTTCATAGCTCTTACATATACTGTAGCAACAGCTGTTGCAAGCAGATTCATAGCTGTACCGATAAGTGTCTGGTCAGCTTTGAAGTTGATGCACGCAACTGCCAGAAGGCAGGAATAGAGCATTCCTACGAGTATCGCAAAGAGTGTGGTCGCTATTACGATTACAAATTTGGATGTACCGGCAGGGAGGAGGAACATTGTTACCGCTCCGCCGAGCGCTCCCATTACCATGATACCTTCAAGTCCCAGGTTGATTACACCTGAGTGTTCCGAGAAACATCCTCCGAGAGCCACGAGGCAAAGTACAGAGGCGAATATGATAGTGTATTGTACAAGCAGTAACATTACTTATCACCTCCTTCTTTTTTGGCATCAGTGTCTGTTACAGGAACGTCATTTACATTAGGGCCTCCCTTTTCTTTCTTTCTTATCCAGTTATTGAGAGCGAACTTGAAGAACAGTACGAATCCGCAGAGGTAAATGATGATCGAAGAGATCAGGTCTGATATCTGCGAAGGATATACTGACTTGTTGATAAGCGCGCCTCCGTCTGTAATGGACTGGATGAAGAAGGAAGCAAAGATCGTTCCGATCGGATGCAGTCCTCCTAGGAATGTCGCGGCGATGCCGTTGAATCCCATAACAGGTACGGATGTCTGTGTAGTTGACCACTCCTGATATCCTGTCAGGAAGAGGAATGCTGCTCCTATACCTGCAAGAGCTCCGCCGATCGCCAGTGTGATGATGATATTCTGTTTTTCTTTCATTCCGGCATATCTGGCAGCTTCCTTGTTATAACCGGTAGCTTTCAGTTCATAGCCGAATTTTGTTTTGGCAAGGATCATCCAGATCAGAACAGCAAACAGTATAGCCAAAGGAATAGCAAGTGTTACTGTTTTGTTGTTCGCAAAGAGTGCGTTGAGTCCGGCGGATGGAATCAGAGCTCCCTTATTTCCGGATGAAAGTTTGATTGTGTATGGACTTGTCGGGTCTTTCACTGATTTGCTCGACAGTATCATATTAGTCAGATACAGCATGATCCAGTTGAGCATGATTCCTGAAATTACTTCGTTTACATTTCTGTATGCCTTGAGTGCTCCGGAAATAGCTCCGACTACACCTCCTGCAAGACCTGCAAAGATAAGACAGATAAACCAAGGCATATGCCAAGCGAGGGCTGCGTAAAGTCCTATACAGGCTCCGGCTTCGTACTGTCCCGGTGCTCCGATATTGAAGAGACCGACCTTGTAGCAGAAGCATATTGACAGTGCGCACATCAGCAGCGGTGCTGTCTTGGCAAGGGTATTACCGAGAGCTTTTGCGCGGGCAGCTGAACTGGAACGTGTCAGGAAGTTGAGGAAAATAGTCTTGATTGCTTCGCCGGCACCTGCCGGATTGATCATGAGAAGCACGATATATCCGATCAGCAGGCCAAGAACGATACAGAGCAGAGATGTCAGTATCGACTGCATGGACGGATTTTTTAATGAAAATTTCTTATCTTTCATTATGCTTCCTCCTTTCCTGCCGCCTGAGTATCTATTGATTCAGACTCCTCGATCTCACTGGTATCAGCATTGACATTGATGTTTCTCTTGGCTCCGGCCATATACAGACCGAGTTCTTCTACCGTGGTCTTCTTAGGATCAAGTTCTCCGACCAATTCACCTTCGTACATTACGAGGATCCTGTCAGGTACGTTCATAACCTCTTCAAGTTCGAGTGATATCAGAAGAACCGCTCTTCCGTTATCTCTCTCATTAATAAGGTTTCTGTGTACTCCTTCGATAGCTCCGACATCCAGACCTCTTGTAGGCTGTACTGCCACAAGCAGTTTATGATCCTTGTCGATCTCTCTTGCAATGATAGCCTTCTGCTGGTTACCTCCGGACATCGCTCTTGCGATGGTGATCGGACCCTGTCCGGATCTGACATCATACGCGGCTTCCAGCTTCTCAGAATACTCACGGATCTCCTTTCTCTTAAGGAATCCCGCGCCGGAGGTGAACTCCGGCTGATAATACCTCTGGAGAACCATGTTGTATTCAAGAGGGTAGTCGAGAACAAGTCCGTGTTTGTGTCTGTCCTCAGGAATATGACTGAGCAGCTTGCTTCTCTGGCGGATCGAGTCTTTGGTTATATCCTCTCCGCAGAGGGTTATCTTTCCGTCTACCAGAGGTTCCATTCCGGTAAGTCCGTATACGAACTCAGTCTGACCGTTTCCGTCGATACCCGCGATACATACGATCTCGCCTTCATGTACCTCAAGACTTACATTCTTGACAGCATTATTGGAATGCATTTTGGAAGCGACGGTCATATTCTCGATCTTGAGTATTACATCTCCAGGTTTTGCCGGTTCCTTATCAACGACCATGTTGACGTCTCTGCCGACCATCATACGGCTCATCTCTTCTTTCGAAGTAGTTGCGACATCAACAGTTCCGATATACTTGCCCCGGCGGAGTACTGATACTCTGTCAGCTACTGCCTTGATCTCGTTTAACTTGTGAGTGATGAAAAGAATTGATTTACCCTCAGCTCTGAGGTTTCTCATGATATCCATCAGTTCGTCGATTTCCTGCGGTGTAAGTACAGCAGTAGGCTCGTCGAAAATGAGGATCTCATTGTCTCTGAAGAGCATTTTGAGGATCTCTGTTCTCTGCTGCATTCCGACGGTGATGTCCTCGATCTTGGCATCAGGATCTACATGCAGACCATACTTTTCAGAAAGCGCCTTGACCTTGGCTCTGGCTTCATCCATCTGAAGAACTCCGCCTTTTGTGGACTCAACTCCGAGGATGATATTCTCCAGTACTGTGAAACACTGGACCAGTTTAAAATGCTGGTGTACCATTCCTATCCCAAGATCATTGGCATCGTTAGGATTATTGATTTTTACCTCTTTACCGTCCTTTTTGATCACTCCCTCTTCAGCCTGGTACAGACCAAACAGGACAGACATGAGGGTGGATTTTCCGGCACCGTTTTCTCCCAGCAGGGCATGGATCTCTCCCTTGCGAAGCTGCAGCGTAATATTATCATTCGCTATAATGCCGGGGAATCTTTTGGTAATATTTACCATTTCTATGGCATAAGGTGCATCCATATATTCCTATTCCTCCGTCCTTTCAAAATAGTTAACGTACATACATTTATATTACCAAAAAACAGTACAATAAAAAAGGCGATTCCTTTCTGAACCGCCTTTTTAAAACATCTTATTTAATATTACCCTGATCCTCAACCTTTATAGTTGTAGTTGCAGGAATCTTATCGATGTCTGCGGAAACTGTTCTTGTTCCGTCGAAGAGTTCCTTTACAAGAGCCTCATAGTCACCCTGCTGGAATCCGTCAGCCCACTGTGTTGAATCAGGAAGCTGTACGTAGTTGTCAGCAGGTGTCTCGGATACAAGACCGAGTGTCTGGATCTGACCTGCATAGTCATCCCATTTTCCTTCGTTGATAGCGCTGAGAAGAGTATTGACTGTAGCGCCGAGACCCTTCATAGCAGAAGTAACTGTCATTCCGTCGCCATAAGCTCCGTCAATGATTCCCTTCTGGTCAACGTCTACACCGATTACTTTGCCGCCTGTCTTAGCAGCAGCCTCAGCAGCAGATGAGTAGATTCCGCCGCCGCACGCGAATACGACTTCTGTGCCTGCGCCATACCAGGTATCCATAGCAGCTGTGATATCAGCATCACCATTGAACTGTCCGCCATATACATACTTGAGTTCTATATCGCTGTTACCGAGTTCTTCTGCAGCTGCGTCAGCACCCTGAACGAATCCGTGACCATATCTCTGTACAGCAGGAACTGCCATTCCGCCGAGGAATCCGAGCTTGGTATAGCCGAGTTTAACAGCGGCATATCCAGCCATGTATCCTGCGATCTCTTCCTGATATACAGCGCTGTATACGTTAGGTCCCTCATAAGCAGGATCTCTCTCTTCTCCGGATGACTCATGAGTAAGATCGTATTCACTTACGTCAAGAGCTACGAACTTGATATCCGGATAAGTAGGAGCTACGTCATAAATAGCTGTAGCAAACGCGTATCCAGGCATTACGATTACGTTGTAACCTTCCTCAATTGCTTCTTCGATCGAAGACTCACGGTCAGCATCAGCATCGGAAGCAGGCTTCTTATATGTGAATTCTATATCATTAGCTTCACAGTAAGCCTTGCACGCTTCGTATGTTGTCTGGTTGAAGGACTGGTCTGTGATGTCACCATAGTCAGTAACCATTGCTACCTTCATAGAATCATCAGCAGATCCTCCATCTGATGATCCGCCCCCGCATGCTGCGAATGCAAATACCATTACAACAGCGAGGAGTAAAACAAGTATTTTCTTCTTCATATTACCCTCCTCAAGATTCTGAGAACAAATAAATCCGGAGACCCATTTCCTCCGCACGTATAAATTATAATCCAACAATATCAAAAATAGAATACAGATATGTCCAATTTTTTCAAAAATGTTGTATCATTGAGATGTGTCATAATGACCGTTTTTTCTGTCAGAAATGGAGGCAGCTATGGCCAAATTATATTTCAAATACGGAGCAATGGGATCATCAAAATCTGCCCAGGCTCTTATAACAAAATTCAATTACGAAGAGAAGGGCATGACTGTCTGGCTTATCAAGCCCGGTACGGATACAAGAGACGGCGCGGATATTATCCAGAGCCGTATCGGTCTGAAAAAAAGCGCGCAGATCATATATCCTGAAGACGATATCATTGAAGAATATCACAAAGCCGGAAGCTATGACGTCATCATCGCTGATGAAGCGCAGTTTCTTACACCTGAACAGATAGACGGACTCCGCGATCTTGTAGATGATGAGGACCTTCCTGTACTTTGTTTTGGTCTGAGGACAGACTTTCTTACTCATTTCTTCCCGGGCGCAAAACGTCTGATGGAACTCGCGGATTCTATAACAGAGATCAAGACTATATGTGAATGCGGAAGCAAGGCAACAGTCAACGCGAGATTTGATGACGAGGGAAAGATAATAACCGAAGGAGATCAGGTAGTTCTCGGAGGAAATGACAGATATATTGCTATGTGCCACAGATGCTGGAAAAACAGGATAAAAGAACAGAATGAAAACAGATAAATATGTAGCAGTAATAGGAGCAGCCAATATAGATATAGGTGGCACTGCTTATAACGAACTGATTCCGGCCGACTCCAATCAGGGAAAAATTACCATTGGTTTTGGCGGGGTAGGGCGTAATATTGCATATAATCTTGCAATGCTCGGAATAAACACAGTACTCATAACTGCCGTAGGAGATGACACTCTGGGAAAGGATCTCATCGATCACTGCAGGGAAGCCGGAATCAATACAGATCATGTGAGAGTAATACCTGAATGCCATTCCTCAATGTACATTTACATCAATAACTGTAACGGTGACATGGAGCTGGCATTATCACATGTTGACATCGTAAGGAGCATAACCCCTGATTATATTGATTCTCTTTCTGATGTTATCAACAATGCTCAGGCAGTAATGGCTGACTGCAATATATCACAGGAAACATTTTTTCACCTTAAATCCATATGCAAAGTTCCTCTCTATGTAGATCCTGTATCAGTCACACACGCGGACAAGATCAAAAACCATCTTGATGGCATTGATACCATCAAGCCTAATATGCTCGAGGCTGAATATCTTACGGATATAAAAATTGAAAATGATGAAGATTATAAAATGGCAGCTCTTGACATAATCTCCCAGGGTGTAAACAAAGTATTCATATCCATGGGAGACAGGGGAATGCTGGCTGCCAAAGGAGATGATGTATACATAGTTGAAAGATATCCAGCCGATGTAGTCAGCACTACCGGCGCAGGTGACGCTGCAACTGCCGCTATTCTGTGGTCATATATCTCACTTGGTGAAACAGATATCATCAATGAAGCAAGAGCCGCTAATGCAACTGCTTCGCTTACAATAGAATCAAGCCAGACCACACATCCGGAATTATCAGCATCTGTCATAAAAGAAAGACTTTCAGAATTTAAAAATAAAGTCAAAAAACTCTGATTATTATAATATATTTATATTTTTCATAAGGAGATTATAATAAATGAATAAATATCTTGATGTAAAACAGGAAGTTAAGGAAGCAATTGAATCAGGAAAACCTGTTGTTGCCCTCGAATCTACAATAATTTCTCATGGTATGCCTTATCCTCAGAACGTGGAAACTGCACTTAAAGTAGAGCAGATCATCAGAGAAAACGGAGCAGTTCCTGCTACGATAGCAATCATTGGAGGCAGACTCAAAGCAGGTCTTACACCGGAAGAAATAGAATACTTCGGAAAGAAAGGACCTGAAATAGCAAAAGCTTCCAGAAGAGATCTTGCCATGCTGTGCGCAAGAGGTGAGGACGGAGCCTGCACAGTAACTACCACAATGATAATAGCTCACATGGCAGGTATTAAAATTTTTGCTACAGGCGGAATAGGCGGAGTTCACAGAGGCGCTGAAACAACAATGGATATAAGCGCAGACCTTGAAGAACTGGCACAGACACCTGTCATGGTAGTATGCGCCGGCTGCAAATCTATCCTTGATATAGGACTCACACTCGAATATCTCGAAACAAAAGGTGTTCCTGTAATAGGATTCGGAACAGAAGATATGCCTGCATTCTATACACAGAAGAGCGGATTCAAAGCAGACTACAAAGTAGATACTCCTGAAGATCTGGCAAAATTATTCAGAACTCATATGGAACTCGGAATGAAAGGCGGCATTCTTGTAGGAAATCCTATTCCTGATGAATACGCGATGGATCCGGATGTGATCAATCCGGCAATCGATGCAGCTATCGAAGAATGCAATAGACTCGGAATCAAAGGAAAGGCCACAACACCATTCCTCCTGGCCAAGGTAAAAGATATAACAGGAGGAGACAGCCTGGATTCAAATATAAGGCTGGTATTCAATAATGCAAAAGTAGCGGCACTCACCGCAGTCGAACTCTGCAAATAATTATTATTTTTTTATTTTAAAGGGGATGTATTTAAAATCTATACATTCCTTTTTTTCTGTAAATTTCTTCGTAATATATTATTTCTTTTAATCAATATAAATTTATTTATCAATCGACATCATTTGATTAATTAAAAATAAAAAGGATGATTTAATAGTCAGGAATGAGAATCCCGCAGAAATTGCCTCTTTATAATGATGCAATTTCGAGGACTCGAATGAATGACTATTAAATCATCCTTTCACTTTACAAGTAATTATATTAATTCATTCTGATAGGAAGAATGAGATACGAATACTTTTCTCCCTTGAGAGGTTTTATCACACAAGGGCTGATGCTGTCTCTGAAGTTGATCATGATTTCCTCATCTTCAATAACACTGAGTGCATCTTTTAAATACTTCGAATTAAGACCAATGGTGAGACTCTCTCCATCGTTGATTATCTCAACTTTTTCTTCTATATTTCCTTCTTCATTGAGAGATTTGATAGTTATTAAATCTTTCTGAATATCAAATCTTATAAGATTGTTATTCTGAACTGACGCGAGAAGGGAAGCTCTCTCTGTGCTCCTGAGAATATCATTTCTCTTGACTCTTACATTTATGTCTCCCTGTTTGTTAAGGATCCTGTTATAATCAATGAATTTTCCGGAGAAAGTATTTATTATTACCTTATTATTATCGAATTTCATGACAGCCTTACCTTCAGCTATCTCAAAACTCATTCTGTCTTCACCTTCATCACTGATGATTTTTGCGGTTTCATTAATAAGTCTGGCAGGAATAACAGCACTTATATTGATATCATTATCAACATCTATGTTATAGGTAGCGATTCTGTAAGGATCAACACCTACCATCTTCATCTTTCCATCTTTTATTTCAAGAAGAACTCCTGTAAGTATTCCATTAAAATCATCAGTGGAAGCACTGAAAGCAGTTTTTCTTATCAGCTTTTTTACATCTTCCTTGCTGAGATAGATAGGATTGATATCATCATCAATATATAACTTAGGAAATTCATCAGACCTGAAGCAAATAAGTTCTGAATTGGAACCTCCGCACTTTATCATTATTTTGACTGAGGAAGGATCAAAATCTATCATCATATCTTCTTCAGGAAGCTTATTAACGATAGCAGTGAATAATTTAGCCGGTACTACAAATGAAAATTCATCATTTCCCTGTACATTGATTATGGATTCAATCGTAATATTGGTATCAGTTGCAGTTAGTTTCATGAATCCGTTCGATACCTCAACAAGGATACCTTCAAGAATGCTTGAAGTAGACCTTGCAGGAACAGAATGAGAAACATTTGCAAGAGCTTTGTTCAGTTCAGATCTGCTGCAGTAAATTTTCATATGATACCTCACACCGCTGATATTTATATATAAATTATAGTATTAAT
>JBGUJM010000114.1:0-9359 GCA_045113935.1 Anaerovoracaceae bacterium | reverse complement strand
TACGACCTGGCTGCCAAGGTCATCCCCCTCACGGAAGATCGGGCATCTGATACCACGTGATACTGTTCCTACTCTTCTCTCTGTGCTCATCTTGAACCTCCCAATGTGTATGTATAACTGAAATGAATGCTTAGGATATGAATGTCAACTGACAAACTATTGTATCATTTAATACCATATTTCTTCAATAATTATCGAAGGCGCATACTATAGGTATATTATAGGGCGTACCATACAGATTCCGTATGGTTATACTGCATCTGATATAGCGCCTCTCCCGCCGGACCGAGAAAAATCCGCAGGACCGTCATACACGATCCTGCGGGAATACGGCAGACTGTGCCGCTACTTTTTTTCTACGATCTCTCCGTTGTTCTTGTAAATGCTGTTCTCAGGAACGACACCGCGGACACAGGAAGTCGGATAGATATTGCTGTTTCTTCCTATGACAGTGCCCGGATTGCAGACCGAGTTACATCCTACTTCGACATGATCTCCCAGCATAGCGCCGAACTTCTTGATTCCGGTCTCGATGTCTTCTTCACCGTTATGCACTACAACGAGGTGCTTGTCTGACTTTACATTGGATGTAATCGAACCGGCGCCCATATGGCTGTAATATCCCAGAATCGAATCTCCGACATAGTTATAGTGAGGTGTCTGGACATGATCGAAGAGAATTACGTTCTTGAGCTCGACTGAATTACCCACTACACAGTCAGCTCCTACCAGAGCAGAACTTCTGATAAAAGCGCAGTGTCTGACCTCAGTGTCAGGTCCGATGATACAAGGTGCGCCGAGATATGCTGTCGGGAAGACCTTGGCTGTTTTATGCACCCACACATTCTCGCTTACTTCCTCATATTCCTCAGGATCCAGCGTAGGACCGAGCTGAAGGATAAAATCTTTGATCCCTTTCAGTGCCTCCCAGGGATAGGTGAACTGCTCAAGATATTCCTTGGCAAGAGTGTGATCAAGGTCGTATAAATCTTTGATAGTATACATACTGCGTCCTTTCTATTCCACAACGTGGCCTTTTTCCTTGATTTTGGCTATGATCTGATCTACGTACTTCTCGCAGGTCTCTTCACTGTCTGCCTCAACCATTACACGGATCACAGGTTCTGTGCCGGACTCGCGCAGAAGTGTGCGGCCGGTGTCGCCGAGGAGATCTTTTACCTTCTTATCTTCAGCAAGAACATCCGGATCGTTCATGCATGCTTCTTTGCTCTTGACTCTGATGTTCTTGAGTACCTGCGGATAGAATACTACCGGAGCAGCGAGCTCGCTCATAGGTTTCTTCTTGGCCAGCATAACTTCCATCATTTTCAGTGATGTCAGGATGCCGTCGCCGGTTGTCGCGTACTTGGTAAAGATGATATGTCCGCTCTGCTCACCGCCGATACGGTTGCCGGTCTGGACCATATTCTCATAGACATATTTGTCGCCGACTTTTGTCTGATCATAATCGATTCCGACCTGATCAAGCGCCTTGTACAGACCGAAGTTGGACATAACTGTGGTAACAACTTTGTTGTTGAGGAGCTTGCCTCTTTCCTTCATATAGAGTCCGTAGATGTAGAGGATGTGGTCGCCTGTGACGACATTGCCCTTCTCGTCAACGCAGAGACATCTGTCAGCGTCTCCATCATATGCAAAACCTACATCCAGTCCGTTATCAACTACGAATTTCTGCAGATGCTCGATGTGAGTCGAACCGCAGTTGGTATTGATATTGAATCCATCCGGCTCGTCATTCATGACGTATACTTTTGCTCCGAGTGCATCAAAGACACCCTTTGCGATCTGCCATGCAGCACCGTTGGCAACATCGAGTCCGACCTTGACATCCTTGAAGCTGTACTTGGACATCGAGATCAGGTATCCGATATAACGGTTACGTCCGCTGACATAGTCAACCGTGCGTCCGATCTCATCTCTCTCTGCCATAGGGAGTTCCATCTCGCCGTCAATGAAAGCTTCTATGCGGAGCAGTGTCTCCTCATCCATCTTCTCGCCATTATTGTTGACGATCTTGATGCCGTTGTCATAGAACGGGTTGTGGGAAGCGCTGATCATGATGCCGCAGTCAAAATCATCGACTCTGGCAATGTATGAGACAGAAGGTGTCGTCGTTACATGCATGATATATGCGTCAGCGCCGCTGGCCATGAGACCGGTACACAGAGCATACTCGAACATGTAGCTCGAGCGTCTGGTGTCCTTGCCTATGACAACTTTTGCTTTTTTATCCAGTCTCTTGCCGTAGTACCAGCCGAGGAAACGGCCGATCTTGATGGCATGCTCAAAAGTCAGATTCTTGTTGGCTTCGCCTCTGAAGCCGTCAGTACCAAAATACTTACCCATTGATCCTCTCCTTCATATTACATGGTCACAAGGCATCTTCTCACCAGTGCCGGCGCACAGACGATCCTCTCCTTATGACTTCCTTACAGTCTCTGATCTCTCTCGATGTCGAGGAAGTACTTGTATGTGTCAACTGTCAGTTCTCCGCAGGCTTCCTCATCGCATGCGATGATAGCTCCGTTGTGCATCTGAAGCGCTGAACATGTCCACTTCTGGCTGACTCCGCCTTCAACGACAGCTGCCATAGCTCTTGCTTTGTTATGGCCGCTGATCAGCACGAGAACTTCTTTGGAATCTGTAACGGTTCCGATACCGACTGACAGTGCCTGTGCAGGAACTGCTTCCGGATCATTTCCGAAGAATCTGGAGTTAACGATCCTTGTATCTGTTGTCAGATCGCGGAGACCTGTACGTGATGTCAGCGATGTGAAAGGCTCATTGAATGCCAGGTGTCCGTCAACTCCTATACCGCCCATGAAGAGGTCGATACCGCCGTAGCTTGCGATCTTCTCTTCGTAGCGTGCGCATTCGCCTTCAGGATCGTCTGTCATTCCGTTCAGAATGTTGATGTTTTCAGGCTTCATGTCGACAAGATGATCGAAGAAATTGTCATGCATGAAATACCAGTAGCTCTGATCATGCTCATGAGGAAGTCCGAGATATTCGTCCATGTTGAATGTTACAACATTGCTGAACGACAGCTCTCCTGCCTTGTTTTTTGCGATCAGTTCTTTGTAGACTCCGATCGGGGAGCTTCCTGTAGGAAGTCCGAGGACAAAAGGTCTGTCCGCCTCAGGTCCTGCCTGATGAGCCTTGATCTTGTCAGCGATATAGTCTGCTGCCCATTTGCACATCTTGTTATAGTCATCCTGAATTACTACTCTCATTATTATTCTCCTTATATCCCATTTTTTCCTGAGAAATGTGTCCGGCGGGAACCATACTCTTTTCAGATCGTCCGGTGCCCGCGGCACGCTGTACCGTCACAAAATATACCATTATGCCCGGCCCGGGTAAATAGCAGAAGACTATTTAACTTGAAATTATACTCCCACAGGAGTATAGTAAAGTTGACTTTACATTCAGCGAACACTTTTTACGCATATGATCAGAACAATTTACCACGGATCATCAAAAATCGTACGCACACCGAAATTCGGAGCCGGCAGCGCATGGAATGATTTCGGCATAGGTTTTTACTGCACTGACAGTCATGACCTGGCTTCCCAGTGGGCTGTTTCTTCAGGCCGTGACGGCTTCGTGAATACATACCGGATAGATGATAAGGGTCTTCGCATTCTGGATCTGGGCAGCCACCGTTATTGTCTGCTGCACTGGCTCAGCATTCTTCTGGGTTACCGGGAATTCGACACCCTCAATTCCCGTGCTTATCAGGCACGCGACTACATACGCACGGCATTTTCCTCAGATCATCAGAGTTATGACTGCATCATCGGTCCTCGCGCTGACAACGTGAATTTCACTTTCGCTCAGGCCTTCATCAACGGAGAGATATCATACCGGCAGTTCGAAGATGCTGTTCAGAGCAGCGAGTCCGGCAGGCAGTTTGTTCTCAGAAGCAACAGAGCCTTTGACCGTGTGCTTTTCAATGGCTACGAGACAGTAAAAAGCGCAGAGATATCCCCTTCCGGGACAGCCCGTGAGATAAAATCTCTGTCATTGTTCGCGTCCGGCATGACAAAACCCGGCAAGAGTCTGTATATATCACAGATCATCGATGAAAGAATCCACGAATATGATCCGCGGCTGAAATAGCCGGATATACATCATGAACCAAAAATATACCGCCGCTGATATCATCATGAATAAAATGTGCGTATCGATCGGAAAAATGATCGATCATGCTGTGCACAGCCTGCATCTTAATGCAGATGCTTTTTTTGAGCTTTTCATTACATCCGGTCTTGCCCGGCAGTTCGAGAAGAAAGACATCATCTGTATTACCGGGATGTCGGGTATAGAACTGTCATACATAGTACTCGAACGCTGCGGTATGGCTTACACCAGGGTAACACCGCGCCACACGGCCGGTCTGAGCAGAGAATACTATGCCGGATATGCTCTGGCCGCGATCCAGTCAGAGACCGGTTTTACATATGAGGAGCTTGTATCCATCATCCCGCTCTCCCGTATGATCAGCATATATGAAGACTATCACAGCCGCGCGGTGAGCGGTCTGCCATGGCAGATGGCCGGAGAAGAACGGCAGGCTGCCGTAGAGAAAATCAAAGCGGGATTCCCCTATGAGCTGAGAAAAGCTGTTGAGAGATCCGTTACTGCTGACACTGCAAAAAAAGAGACGCACCTCAAGGAGATACGTCTCAGAAATGGTCTGAGCCAGAGCCGGCTGGCAGCGGCCAGCGGTGTGCCCCTCCGGACGATCCAGCAATATGAGCAGCGCCGCAAAGACATCCGCAAAGCCGGATTCGAATCCATTATGGCTCTCAGTGAAGCTTTACACTGTGAGCCGGCAGATCTGATGGAGCGTTTAACTTAAGTAACAGATAGCTGCGGCTATTCTGTCTGCAGTGGCTTTATCTGTAAACATTTCTGCGATACACAGGGCAAAGTCTATCGTTGCTCCCAGTCCGCGTCCTGTTATGATCCTTCCATCCACGGTCACAGGAGCTCCGGTCAGGATCGCTCCATGCATCTTCTCCGCAAAATCCGGATGACATGTAGCCTTCCTGCCTTCAAGAAGTCCCAGTCCCGCCAGAATGCTCGGAGCCGCGCATATAGCGGCAACCTGTTTTTCCTCTGCAAAACGACGGCATTGGTCTGCCACTGTACTGCTGGCGGCAAGGTTCTCAGTACCGACCCTGCCTCCCGGAAGTATTATCATATCTGCCATATCGTAATCCACATCCTCTGCAAGAGCATCCGCAGTGATCAGAACCTGATGGGAAGATAATACTTCCTTCCTTCCCATCACCGAAGCTGTGATCACGTTGACCCCGGCTCTTCTGAGAATATCGACGGTAAGAAGACATTCACACATCTCCATTCCGTCTGCCATATAGATAATAGCTGATCTATCCATATTTACCCTCCTGAGTTCCTGTAACAATTATAGGTGTCAATACCAGTTGTGCGAGCAGAAATGAGCCCACGCGTTGGACGGCGATCCGTATCGGTTTTTGATATAATTCAGCCCCCATCTGATCTGAGTATTTCCGTTAGTGTAGTAATCGCTTCCTTCAGAAGCCATTTTGCTTGCCGGCAGTGCCTGCGGTATGCCGTGGGCTCCGGAACTTCCGTTATGTGAGTTCGGATTCCATCCGGATTCTCTGTTCCAGAGTTTGATCAGCGGCAGGATTTCTCTGTCCTCCCATCCGTAACTGGACATGAGCGACAGCGCGTATCTCTGGTACTCTCCCTTCTGACCGCCCTCAGTCACGAGAGGTTCTTCCGTAGTCAGATACTCGCTGAGGATGTAATAATCATCTTCGCCGATCGTTACTCTGCTCCAGTCGTTATATGTCACTCCTGTTCTGGTCAGCCCGGAATATTTGCCGAGACTGCCCGGGCTGTCATATGATTCATCCGCGCCTGTCCTGTAGTTGACTTCTTCTGTTGTCCATACAGTCTCATCACGTTCCTCACGGACCTGCTCAGTCGCTTTCTCATAGGAACGGCCGGCCGAGGCAGCCACGGTACGCACGTTCAGTCCGGAAATACTGGCTGTCATAGCCTCGGTGCGTCTGTCCGTTATACGTTCCATCGACATAGTATAAACAGTACAAGAAGCTGCAGCTGTAAGGACCAGTTCTGTACTGATGATCCTCTTCAGGAGCAGTTTCTTGTTGATTTTCTTCTTCTCCGGGGCCTTGAGATGTTTTTCCGGTCTCTTAAGGTGCTTTTCTCTGTATTCTTCTTTCATGCGTTCTTCAATTATTGACCCGCTCCAGAAACCTTCTGAAATATCAGGCTGCATGAACACTGAATATCGCCGCGTTAACTGCAGTGATATCTGCTGATAATAATGAATACAAAATGCACCATTTAAAGATTATTGTCAACAAACATAAATGAATTTAAACCTGTCAGTCTTTTCTTCTGACATAAAAGACCTTGGCAGTCGGATTTGATGAGGTTGTTGTCTCGCCTCTGAGTTCATATCTCTTCAAGCTTTTGATAAGTCCGGATAATTTGGAAAAACCGAAATTTCTGACATCGAAGTCCGGGAATTTCTGGCTGAGTTTGCTTCCGAGATCAGAGAGCATGATCCACCCGTCTTCAGCAGACTCATCAGAAATAATTGTATCGATTTCCTCAATGATGGCACTCTTATTAAGACCGCTCTTTTCTTCTGTCTTGGCCTGACCCGGCGATTTTGCTTCCGCCTGCTCCTTGATCCTTATTTCTGCTTCCTTATATTTGTTCAGCAGGACATCCAGGTACAGGAACTTATCACATGAGCTGCGGAAAGAAACCGGAGTCTTCGTCTCTCCCATTCCGACAACATAGATCTCGGACTCCCTGAGTCTCGATGCGAGCTTGGAAAAATCGCTGTCAGATGACACGATGCACATGCAGTGATAATTAGACTCGTGCATCAGATCCATTGCGTCAATGATTAGCGCCGAGTCTGATGCGTTCTTCCCTTTGGTATTGTGGAACTGCTGTATTGCGTTGAATGAATATTCCATTATCGCGTTTTTCCATGATGAAAGCGACTGCTCCGACCAGTCGCCATATATCCTGCGGCATACGACTGTCCCCAGTCTGCTGGCCTCATCCAGAATCAGCTTTGCGTATTTAAACGAGATGTTCTCTGCATCTATAAGAACAGCTACCTTCATTATTTCTTCTTTCATTTGTGTTTTTCCCTCCGAATACTGAATGATATGTATTCAATTTCTGTGTGCTCCCGCTTCTCCGAAAACACAATATACCACCTCGCATGGATTTCCCCACCTCGGTACAATTCTGTAAGGGTTATTAAGCCCTCTGGATATTATCATTCTACCATATGGACCGTAATGCACGCCGCAGGTGTACCGGGGTAGTATTCCCTGTCCCGGCGCGAATATGCCTCGTCCGAATATCTGCCATTGTCCGCCATGCGCATGCCCTGACAGGACCAGGTCGAACTTCATGTCTCTCAGCATAGGTTCTCTGATACTCCAGTACTCCGGATGATGGCAGAGAAGTATTTTGTACCCCTCTTCCTTTTCATATTCCTCGAGCCACGCGCTTTCTGCCGGGTATTTTGCGATGTTACGAGGTCTTCTGCGATATGGATATCTGACATATCCACCATCATGATCTCTGTTATACTGGTCACGGAACCTCCTGTAACTCATTGTATGCGCTGAAGTCAGACCGCCCGCCAGTATGCGATCCGCCGCACTGTGCGTGACATTCTGTTCATCCCTGAGCCTGATTTCTGACCACTCATTATCCAGCAAAGTAATTCCGGTCGCTCTCAGAGCTTCAAGTTCTTCATCACATATCAGGCATTCGTGGTTCCCGACCGATACGTATGCAGGGGCGATCCCGGCGCATCCTTCGAGAAACCTTATAACATTCCGGCACCTGTCGATTATAAAGTCGCTGCCCTCCGGGAAATACCCGACAATAACATCCCCCGGGATCAGAATAGCATCCGGCACATCCTCATACAGCATTTCAAGCACAGGCTCCGGATCGCCGCTGTGAAAGTCGGCAAGCAAAGCCATCTTCCGCCCGGCGAGCCGTTCTGAAGCGGAACCGGCACAGTTGACTGAATAAGATGTTTTTTTCAGTTTCACGGATCATTCCCCCCTGTCCCCGGGTCTGCAGATAATCAGTCGTGTCTTGTATCGTCCTCGTAGCATTCGCAGAATCTCGCGGCGAACGCCGGAGGCTCATCTTTGATGTACAGATGTGATGTTTCGCCATATGCAAGCATCCTGAAGGTGGCGATGCCTTTTCTGCGTTCTTCGGTTACAAGAGTGGTGACCGATGATGGCGCGGCGCAAAAATAATGCCATACGATCATAGGAGACACCCGCCATATATGGCTCAGGAGTACTGAACTGAGTCCAAAATGGCAGAAAAAGGCGATCGTATCATGGTTCGGTCGCTCTGCGCGGTAATAACCTCCTTCATGCACATATCCGTGCCGGGCAATCAATCCGTCAAATGCCTCCGTGACAGCCCGGTACTCCTCCCCGACAGGATAAGGCGCCATATATTGATTCTCATGCCAGTGATCACTATCGAACAGAAGAGGATCCTGCGTCCAGTCCTGAGGCAGCCAGTCCCATGGGATACGCATTCCGGACGGGTGATCCGGCCGCCGGATACAGATGTCAAATTCCCTCAGCCACGGAAGAACTTCAGCCGTACGCCCCATCTTCTTCAGCGTCAGGGAAGCAGTGTCTCTTGCTCTGCCATAGGGAGACATGTAGAAATAATCGATGTTCTTCTGACTCAGCATCTCTGCAAGGCACTCAGCCTCGCGCCAGCCTTTCTCTGTAAGCGAATCGATCGTATAATCCGGATCTCCGTGTCGTATGAACAGCAGTTTCATATATCCTCCTTGTGACGCAGGCTCAGGTACTACATAAGATAATTAATGAAGGCCTGTTCGCGGTCGGTGAGTCTGTAGCCGCGGGATGTTATGTAGTATGCTTCGAGGTAAAGGTCCGCATCGCTGATCGGCAGGATGAGAAAACCGTCGTCTTTTACCGCGTTTATGCCTGCGCATACCGGGCGCCCTGTTCTGCCTTCCAGGTAAGGGTTAGACATGACCGATAAGTAGCTTCCGCTCCTCAGCGCGTCATTGAAACCTGCGCGATCTGAGACTCTGAGCACATGGCTTCTCTCATTCAGACCGATATGGGTGGCAAGAAAACTCTGGGAACTCTCGTCACTGTATGCTACGTAGGGATAAGATCTCATTTCGGACATGGTGACTGATTGTCTGGAAGCGAGCGGATGTTCCGGCGCTATGATCGCATTCAGACGCACCGAGTCATACAGAA
>JBGUJM010000113.1:0-1697 GCA_045113935.1 Anaerovoracaceae bacterium | reverse complement strand
GTCACCGGTAAGGCAGAGATGAAATTCACTGCTGAAAAGCCCCTGTTCGGAGGCTTGCTGACTCCATCAAAGGAATTCACGCTCAGCTATGCGGTGGTCGACAGCGTCCCTCCTCTCAAGATCTGGAGCGGGGACGGCACGGTCCTTCAGAGCGGTACGGAATTCAATATCGATGACGTGATAGCTTACGGTGACAATGCCGATCCTACACCGCTGGTCTCCGTTGACGGCGAGGTCGATATGACAAAGAGCGGCAAATACCCTCTCCATGTAAAAGTCACCGACTCATCGGGCAATTCGACTGAATGGGATCTTAAAGTAACTGTTGCCGATGAGATGCCGCGATACGAGGATACATCGGAGCACACGGACTTCGCCGATTTTGTCTCAGCAAACAAAGGCAAGGGAAGATCTTTCGGCATAGACGTTTCGGCATGGCAGGATGACATAGACTTCAAGGCGGTCAAGAAAGCCGGCTGTGAGTTTGTCATTATAAGGATCGGATACACTTACGACGGAGAGCTCAATATTGACAAGAACTTCTATCATAACATCCAGAGCGCGAGAGCTGCAGGTCTGAAGACCGGTGTCTATCTGTACTGCACCGATACGACGGATGAGCGGATCCGCTACGATGCAGACTGGGTGATCAATACCCTCGGGAGAGAGAATCTGGACCTGCCTGTAGCATTTGACTGGGAGGATTTCGGTAATTTCCAGGACTACGGCATAAGTTTTTATGAGCTCAACAAGCTCTATGACTCATTTGCCGATCAGCTGGCTCATGACGGGTACGGATGCATGCTTTACAGCAGCAAAAACTACCTTGAAAATGTCTGGAGCAACACGGACTCGAGGCCTGTATGGCTTGCCCATTACACAGAAAAAACGGACTACGAAGGTCCGTATATGCTCTGGCAGGCAAGCTGCACGGGACGGATCGCCGGCATCAGCGGAGATGTCGACATGGATATTCTGTACAATGTGCAGCATTAACTGATTCAGTCCCCGGACGATACATCACAAAAGCGCAGAGAAGATAATCTCTGCGCTTTTTATTGCATTTATCTGCCGTTATTCTATACCCGTAAGGTCATACGCCGTGAGATATTCATCGGCCTTTTTACATACTTCTTTGATGGTTTCTTCATCGAACGGACTCGGCAGTCCGGCGTCCTCGATCAGTTTTGTGAATACCTCCGAGCCTCCCATTTTTGTGTACGCCATGTAATGCTTCCAGGCATCATCATAGTCGCTCTGTATCATTGCCCAGAAGCAGAGCGCCACGGTCTGTGCGAGGCAGTAATCGATATAGTAGAACGGCATGACATATATGTGATGCTGTCTCTGCCATCCCTCACCGTCTGAATAGAACGGTATCTCTCCGTCGAGCCTCAGCCAAGGCATGTAAACACCCAGGAGCCTCTTCCATTCAGCATGACGCTCAGCCGGAGTCATTTCAGGGTGCTCAAAAACGCTGTGCTGGAAGTGGTCCACCATGGTTCCGTATGGAATGAACATGAATGATTCGGCAAGGTGGCTGTAAAGGAACTTTCTGGTGTCAGCTCCGAAAAAATCTTCTGCTGCCTTCCATGCGAAGAACTCCATGCTCATCGAATGGACCTCGCAGCCTTCCATGCTCGGCCATACGGTTTCAACAGGAATACGGCTTCTGTTCATCCAGTCGGCGAATGCGT
>JBGUJM010000112.1:0-7824 GCA_045113935.1 Anaerovoracaceae bacterium | reverse complement strand
TGTGTACCCATGCCCGTCACCGGGTTTAGGGTATCCCCAGTTAGTTAGTGAAGAATTAGCTTTCTATGCTGTCGGAGCCGACTTTCGCCATTTACCGCTGTCCTGCGGTTGCCTTCCAGTGAGTATCGCTTGCCGACATAACTGCGAAATGTCGCCAACAACTGGAACTGCGCGTTTCAATTCCTTTCGCGCACGGAGTGCGGATCCACCTGCTCTGACTATCGTTCAAGCAGTTTAGCTTTACTCCTCATGCATAGATTCTGTTCCTCGCGGTTCTTTCTCATGGAATTATCGATTCTTCCCCGCTGTGCATTTGCACGCACCATGCTACACTCCCCTTCAACTTTCGTATCTCGGATAAGGCGCAGAAACATAGGCTGTGTTATTCACTTGATACTTTTGCCTACCGCTTGCTAAAGGCGGTATTCTTCATTAACCGCGTCGCCTTTATTTATTGTGCGCTGGCGACTTCTGGGCGCACACAGTTACCAACAATTGACTCCCACTGTTTCTCAAACAGAGCCTTGAGCTGTGCCAGATTCTGCAGGATGATACTGACTGATACGCCTCTTGATCTCATTACTGAAAGGATCTTGTCAAAGTCATCCGGCAATGAGACATTGGCGAACTCATCCATGAGGAACTGCACATGCACCGGAAGTGATCCTCCGTACTTCTTGTCAGCTACTTCAAAGAGCTGCTGGAACAGCTGCGTGTACAAGAGCGACACAAGGAAGTTAAAGGATGTGTCATTGTCAGGGATGATGGCAAAGAGTGCTGTCTTCTCCTCGCCAAGCTTCCACAGATCAAGCTCATCCGTTATCGTGAGCCCTGCAACACTTTCAAGGTTGAATTTCTCAAGTCTTGCAGCAAGTGTGATCTGGATTGACTTAAGCGTCTTGGCGGAACCAGAGTGATATGCGTCATAGTACTTGAGCGCTATGTGATCCGGCTCTGTTCTTCTGAGGTCTGAAAAGAGTGTGTCCAGTGCACTCATCGCATTGCTGTCATCCTCATCAACATCTCCGGCACGGAGCATTTCCATGACCATCGCAAAGTTCTGTTCTTCCTCCGGTGCCTCATACTTCAGATAGAAAATAAGAGCCAGAAGCAGCATCTGGGCAGCTGTGTCCCAGAATGGATCCTGACTCTGTGCACCTTTAGGTGTTGTTGATTTGAACAGATTGGTCACAAGTCTCTGCACATCATTATCGTCTCTGAGATAGACGAATGGATTATAGCAATGACTGCGCGGCATATCTATCAGGTCGAGTACTTTGACCTTGTAGCCTTTCTTCATCAGCAGATAGCCGGTGTCTCTTAAGATCTCTCCTTTCGGATCCAAAATTACAAAACTTGAATTTGCCTGCATAACATTAGGTTTTACGAAAAACCGGGTCTTGCCTGCACCGGAGCCTCCGATGACCAGCACATTCAGATTACGCCTGTGCTTGTGTGCGTCAAAGCCTATCTTTACATGTTGGGTGAGGATCTTATTCATGTTATCGGGATGCTGTTTGTACTTCCTGTTCACGGCTGAAGCATCGCCCCATTTAGCCGAGCCGTGTTCCTCTCCTCTTCTGTAGTTCTTGCGCGTGGACAGCCAGATGCTGATGGCCATCGCATATACGAGCAGACACATCAGGATTGCTGCAAAGCTGTTCTCTGTCCATTGTATATGAAACGGCTCAGCAAATATCTCATCGAAATGTGTAATCATGACAAAGACACTTCGATGCCAGTATGGCGCTATCTTGAGTGCTGCCCACACTACCGGTATGCAACCAGCTGCTGCAACGAGGAGATCATCTTTTTTACTATCTTGAGTATTCGTAGGCAGCTCCTTTCTCAGCCACCATGACCTGCCTTGGTCCTGAATACAGGATCTTCTCTATCAGATCGTTGACTGGGTCTGTGGGGCGGCCATCCCTGATCTGCTGGTTCCTGAGAAGAGTCAGAGCATTCAGAAGAATGCCCTGCTCATACTCATCAAGTTCTATCCGGCAATGCTTTTTCATGGCATCATCGCTCCTCTCTGTACTTGTCCGCACGGTTCAGTTCGAGAGCTTCCTGCACTCTGTTGTCAATAGTCTCTGCAGTATGCTTTATTATTCCGAGCTGGCCGCGCACCTCTGACTCTTCCTTTCCCGGATATTTCTCAGACATCTCACCGAAATTAATGTCAGGAGCATCATATCCGTAGTGCTTTGTCAGGATATACGCTGAAAGCTCCGCCTGATGGATCACATCTTCTCTGGTGTTATAGTTATTGCCCATCATTATCTCAACTGCATGCTCTCTTGCCACAGCAAATACCTTTGTTGCCGGGTCAAGACCCTCCCTGACTCTGATCAGCTTTGATTCCGGATCATAGAATGCATATTCCTCATTCGGAAGTTCAGGTACTTCGACCGCCGCAGGGAATGCAAGCATGAAAGCCTCTGGCATCTTTCTGTAGCTTGGCCCTTCTATATCAAAATCCTTGATGGCAGTCTGTGACACATCGAACATCTTCACTACCTTGGAACCCATGCCCATGCTGCCGTCTTCCTTCTGATATCTGTACGAGCCAAGTGTCCTGATACCGGTCTCGCCTTTCAGCACCTGCACGCCATCCTTCTGCCAGTCATCATAGCTTCTCACCCAGCTTGCTTCCGGCATTTGCTCCATGATAAGCAACACATTTGATACCGAATGCTTGAAGAGCTGCGCCTGTTTGTCAGCATACTCTTTCAGCTTGCTTCCTGAGAGCAGCTTCTGCGTTGCTGCAGAAAGCGTCTCAAACACTTCTGCCTTTTCCTGTCTCTTGAGATCTGCATATTCCTTGCTGGTCATATTGTTGTCTGCCATATATTATCTCTCCTTCCCCGGCAGTTCAGCTGCCGCCTTCACAGCACCAAGTGCTGCATCCACACCTTTTGAGACCACATCCTTTGCAAGCTCCTTAGCCTTCTCTGCTTTGGCCATCGCTATCTCTGACTTGTACTCGTTAAGCTTCTCCCTGACTGATGGCCTTTCAGTTCTGCCAGGGAAGATATTTGAGCGGCTTGCTTGCGTTGAGCTTGGCTCGGACAGAGGGTCTCGGCCTGTCTTTGCCAAAGTGGGGTTTATCTGCGGTTCTTCCTTCTTCGGTCCACCCATGATGCGCCGGCCTTCTCTCGGCTCCTCGTCGTACATTGGTGGAAGACCTCTCTCAGGATCAGGCTGTCCGGATTCTGTGCGCCCATCAGCGGCCGCATTGCGCTCACTGGCGTCAGGCATGCGTTCATCAGCGGCCTTGCCTCCACGGAGTGCCTCTTTCACTGACTCATCTTTCGGGAACATCTTGTCCCTGTCTCTCTGTATGTCCAGTGAGACATCTGCTCTGTTCACGGTCGCAAGCCTGAACCTCTCAGTAATCCTCTGAATCTTGCTCGCATCCTCCGCTCTGGCGATCACATCGACAGCTGCATTCGGATCTTTGTTGCTCTTGTCCTTGAGCACACAGTACAGGACTCCGTATCTCTTCGCCTCCTGTGAGAACTTCGCGAGATCCTTCTGCGTGATCGTATAAACCTTGAGTTCCTTGCCTGACTTCAGCATACTGGTCAGTCTCGCTTTGCCCTTAGTCTTCTGTTCCTGTTTGAGAGTCGCATACAATAGGAGCGCTATGTTCTTTGCTCCGTTGCCGGTTATCTTTGCCGCAACTTCCACTCCTTCAAGCGATAGTCTTACGACTTGTTCTGCTGCATCTCCTCCCGGATTCATTACATCACCTTACCTTTCCTTTTCTTTCTGCCGGTCCCTGTCAACGATCTCCAGGTTCTCCCTGACATGACCGGATCTATCTTGCACTTCTCGGCAGACCTTTGCTTCGTGTCTCAGTTCCCTTATCTCCCTAGTCAGTTCCTTGGCTTCCTCTCTTGCCTTGTCCGTTTCAGCTGCTGGGAGCACTCTCTTCGCAATGAGTCTCCGTTCATCTCGCTGTGATGACAGCTCCTGCATCTTCATATCTATCCTCTCCATAAGAAGCGAAAGATCTTCGTCAGTGTTCACGTGGTACTTCGACAGGAGCTTTGCCTGTTCGGAGTACTGATCACACTTCAGAAGATCTTCCTTCAGGACTATATGGAGCCTTGTCGGGTTCTGTCTGTACTTAGGCAGATAACCGAGCTCGTAGCAATACCTCAGGTAAAGCTTCTCCAGTCCTGTCCGTCCCATGATGCGGTCGATGCGGCGCCTGAGGTTGTAGTGATTGGGCATTCGATAGGACTGTCTCAGTCGCTCTGTTCGCATTGCCGGATCATTCTCATATATTCTCCGCTCGATGCTCTCACGCGTATAATCCGGGCCGAGCTGGTGGATTCGTATCGACTTCTTCCATCCCGGCGGAGTGACTGTCCAGTACTTCCGTTGCGGGTCAAATCTGTAATTGTATCCGCGGCGCCTGAGTTCTGACTTAAACTCATCTATGTTTAGACTGAGTGCCACGGCTTCATCGATTGCCTGACGTGCAACGTTATACCTGGTTGGCATGCCGGCTTTCTCCATTTTGTACAAATATTGATCAACGCCTCTGCCTCTCGGGTTATCTACTATGGACAGACCATGCTCCAGGCAGATTCTGTCCGAGGTTTCCCTCAATTGCCTGTATGTGTCCCGGCAGTCGTGGAACTTCTTGCCATCCCGGAACGACACGCTGTTGATCACAATGTGTGAGTGGACACAGTGGCTGTTTACATGTGTCGCGACTACCATCTGGAACCTGTCACCCCACAGTTCCCTGGCGAGCTGTACTCCTATGGCATGTGCTTCATCAGGTGTTACCTCTCCCGGAGCAAAGCTCTGGTAAGCATGGTATGCTACATTGCCTCTGGTCTTGCCAAAGCGAAGCTTGATAGTATCGAACTGGTCACGCGCGAACTCCACGCTGCAGTTGATGCCAGTCGTATAGAACAGTTTCTCCGTCTTGTCCTCGTTGGCCGCGTAGGCAATAACGTCAGCAAGTGCCTGCCGCTCCGACTCAGTGAACTCTCTCTGAGTCTTCTCCGGATTGGCGATATACTCTAGTGGGCTGTCGGCTTTGCCTCTGATGTTCCATATCTTAGTCACAGCCACTATCCATCACCTCGCTTCGGCCGCAGAAATTCCATCTCTATAGCATTCTGCAGCATACGCCACTTCTTTGCTTCAGTCATGACAGCAATCATGTCGACTGAGTTGTCGGCCTTCATCGCGACTGCATCGATCTTGTCTGCGAGTTCCCGTACTATGTCCATGGTCCTGAAGAACTTCTCATCCGGCATCGTCACCGGCGTGTAACCCATCACCAGTTGCCTTATGAACTCAGCTTCTGACAGACATGCTGCCTGTGACTTGCGTTTCAGCTCATCTGACTCGCGCTGGTTCATCCAGATGTTCTTCTTGTATATTCTCTTCATTACTCCTGTGCTCCTCCTTTCCCGGCATCTCCGCCACTGTATCCGCCTCCTCCTTAGCTACTCCTCCAGCCTCCTCCTGCATTACTCCTTGTCTCTCTTCCTCGCATACTCCTCTTCCTAGGACTGTATTTTCAGGGGTCTGGGGGCTTGCCACCAGGTATCGCCATAGTCCTCGGAGGAGGAGTTTGGCAGTGCTTGCTGCTTCTGTCGGCGCAGGATCTACCTCGCCATATCATGCTCCTTCTTCTGGATTCCAGGATCATACCTGACTGTTTCTATCCCATCTTTAGTTCTGAAGAATTGTTCCGGAAGTTCAAACTTCTCTTTGAATCGGTGCTCAAGATCTTCAGGAAGTGACTGAATAGTCTCACTTGCAATAGGTGCGTAGCAAATAAAAAACGGGCCTGCTATAACATCCAGCAAGTACCCGTCCTCATCTTCTATCGCTCTGCTCGGTGGCAGCCTGTTCAGTTTTCCTTCCTCATTGCAGTAGATTGTGACCTCTTCTACTCTTGGATCATGCGCATCATAGAATGGCTGATATTCTTCGATCATGCCTCCGACAAGCCGCTGCATTGATTCGAGACTGTCATCGATCTCTTCGATAGCTGCCGTCTCCCCCGGTCTGCAAACAATTACTCTCACCATATTGATCTCTCATCTCCTTTCTTCGATTGGTTATAAAGAAAAAACGACTCGATCATTACGATCAAGCCGCATGTATAATAGTTTTCTGAATAATTAATCTGACTTTAGTTTCGTTTAAGGCAGAAGAGTTACTCTATACTTGTCAAACGAAATACGACAAACTTCTTCATAAAAACCTTCCATATAGATACCTTAAATACCAAAGACAACAGCAGCTCTGTCAGAGACTAGTTCTCGGCAGAGCTACTGTCGTTTATTATGTTCTCGTCGACCTTCTCAATATCAAGAGACAGTTCCTCTGCACGCCGTAAAAGCTGCGGCGCTGTGTATTTAAGGTTGTGAATGAAGTATCTGCCGGTGCATGCGGCGTTAAAAGCATGGGGGCTATACGTAACATATTCTGCATATGGTATGAGTCAGGAATGAAGATGTCTGCGGAGGAAATGGCAGAATTCGGCACCAGGCTGGCACATCACGGGATATATAGTCCAGACAACTAATCAGGCATAGTACCATCCCGGATACTATGCCTGATTCTATATTAGTAGCAGACCTGGAGAGGGGAAGTCTGTCTGCCGTCACATGGAATTGTTTTTATGATACTAATGGTCTTTAGCCTGTTCTTCCAGAGGAAGTTCCAGAAGTTCAGGCTCTTCAAGAAATTTTTTCAGGAGCTGAACCGATTTAGAGCAGTAATACCCGTCAGATATTCTTTCATCTACAGTGAGCCCTATATCCACACTTATCCTCATCTCTGTATTTCCATCAGCATCTGTAAACGGGCGCTCTTTGATTTCACCAATGACTATGAAAAGCGATGTAGTCCCCCAGTTGGTCAGATGATGATATCCGGATTTAAGTTTGATCGATCCCAGATTAGCAAGCACCACCGAAGATTGGAACGGATCTGTCTCAATAACCGCCTGCGGCATCCAGCCTCTTCTATCAAGGAATCTCGCTCCGGCCCCAAGGACCTTCTTGAGAGGAAGCGGTGTCCTCTGCAGTATGTCCATACTCTCTGTAGACTTGTCCTTGCCCTCGTTTCTGACATACGAAACCTGCCTGTATATTTCATCATGGATGCTGTCGATATTATCTGTTTCACAGGCGTGTATCACCGCCAGTGCCTCCTCGCCTTCATCCGAGAATATTTTTTTGACAGTGAAAGCAGCAGTTACAGCATATCTTTCATACAGGTTCCCATTAGCTATAAACCGGTTGAGCTGGGGTCTCAGCATAATCGTTTTCAGGACTGCCGTGACCATGACCTGGAAGAAGTTGTATTTGTATGCAGGACCATCAGCATTCTTCTTCTCGAGATACTTCATCACATTGGTCAGATCGATACGTTCAGATATGAATGCCTCGTTATCACATCTGTTCGGATACATAAGAGGCATTATAAAATGCATCGAGTCTATGTCTCTCAGAAGCTTTCCGTCTCTGCGTTCACCCCATTTAAGCTTCATATTATTCCGCCTTCCTTCCCTGGCTTTCCTGCCACAGCCTGTCGGCTACAGGAGCCCAGGTATCTGCATATGTTTTCGTTTTGCCGCAGAGATGCTCAGCACTTTCCGGCGACTGCAGGTCAGTTGAATGAGCTCCTGCCGCATTGACCATTTCTGTCAGTTTTCCCGAATTCTCAAGCATCGGGCATGGCATCAGCATATTGTCATTGAACGGCATATTGTCGTGGTACTGCATGAACATCGGCGACTGCAGAGCTTCAAGAAGAGTCTTCTCACGTATGTTGGAA
>JBGUJM010000111.1:0-6789 GCA_045113935.1 Anaerovoracaceae bacterium | reverse complement strand
AAATACAGCAATCTGTATCGCGGTGTGACGAGTCGGGAATTGCTGATCCGGAATAAGGGTTATATAGAGACCGACCCTCATATTACTGCTATGATCCCGCTGAAGGGGTCCGATGGTCAGACTAAGGCTATCCTCTGTGTGCAGAGACAGATGGATACACTCAATGCAGTCAGGCAGAATTATCTCAGCAAGATCCTTATCGTTCTCATCCTGCTGGGCATAACAGTCATGGCGATTCAGAGTCTGTTTATAAACAAGACTCTTCTGGATCCTCTTCTGAAGATCACTAACGAGTCACTGAGATTCGCCGGAGAGAATTCAAGATCGTCAAAGAAGCTGACGGATACGATCCATAACAAGGATGAGATCGGCCTGCTTGCGGCTTCCATTGATCAGATGGAGGAGCAGGTGGAAGAATATGTTGACAATCTCACACATATTACTGCAGACCGAGAGCGCATCAAGACAGAACTGTCTCTGGCGAGCCGTATTCAGGAGAGCATGCTGCCGAATAAGTTCCCGGCATTTCCAGACAGAAGCGAGTTCGATGTCTACGCATCTATGACACCTGCCAAAGAGGTCGGGGGAGACTTCTATGATTTCTTCCTGGTAGACGATGATCATCTTGCTGTAGTAATGGCTGATGTTTCCGGCAAGGGGATTCCGGCCGCGCTGTTCATGATGCGGTCCATGATCAGCATCAGAAATCAGACAATGACAGGTGACAGTCCGGCTGAGGTACTGGAAAAAATCAACGACCAGTTCTCCGAGCATAACGAGGAGGAGATGTTTGTCACGGTATGGCTGGGTATCCTTGAGATCAGTACAGGAAGGATCACAGCGGCCAATGCGGGACACGAGTATCCGATCGTGCAGTCTGCAGGCGGACAGTTTGAATTGCTGAAAGACCCACATGGGTTCGTTATCGGAGGAATACCGGGCATGAAATACAGCGAATATGAGATCATGATGGATCATGATTCCAGAATCTTCCTGTATACTGACGGATTGACTGAGGCTCAGGACGAAGGCCATAACTTCTTCGGCATAGACAGGGTCCTTGAAGTGCTGAATGAGAACACGGATAAAAGTCCGCTGTATCAGCTCAGGGTGGTACGTAAGGCTGTAACAGAATTTGCGGATGCCGCACAGCAGTTTGACGATCTGACGATGCTGTGCCTTGAATATAAGTAAGCAGGAAGATAAGTGTAATACTTATTATCTGATAAATAAAAAAGGAGAAAAAACTATGGACAGAGCTGAGAGAGCTGCAATGCTCCACCGGGAAGGATATAACTGCTGCCAGGCTGTAGCCTGTGTGTTTGCTGACGCAACCGGAACAGATGAAGCCCTTCTGTATAAGATCGGCGAAGGCTTCGGCGGCGGCATGGGAACCGGAAAAGGTGTATGCGGCGCTGTGTCCGGCGCGGCGATGATCGCGGGACTGGTACACAGTGACGGAAATATCAGTGATCCGGGAAATACTAAGAAGTTCTCGACCAGAGCAGCCGGAAACATCCAGAGAAAGTTCACCGAGCAGGCTAAAAGGCTGTACTGCCTCGATATCAAGACCGGAAACAACGGGCAGATGTTCACATCCTGTGATGACTGCATAAGGATCGCAGTCCGCCTCACAGAGGAAGAACTTGGACTATAATCATTCGGAGAACGGTTAATGGGTGAAACGAGGACCGGAGAAATAACATCAGCAAGTGAATACAGGAAAGGAATGACCTGTATGCTGGCCGCTATGCTGATATGGGGATTCTGTCCGATATACTGGGAAGCTCTCGTGCCGATCCCTTCATGGATCATCATTCTGTACAGGATCGTCACGATGTTCATATATTCCTATATCGGAGCCAGGATCAGGCACAGCAGGGAAGAGATCTGGGGACCTCTGAAAGACAAGGCGGTCAGGCGCAAGTATTTCAGTGCCGGGCTTATCCTGACAGTGAACTGGAGCATATATATCTGGGCAATGACATCAGAGCGTGTCATACAGGCATCGATCGGATATTACATTGAACCTATTGTCATCTGTGCGGTGGGTATTCTGGTGTTCGGAGAGAAACTGACGAAATATAATGCCACGGCAATGGGATTGGCACTGGTAGCGATAACCGTAATTCTGGTTCATTACCGGCAGCTCCCGGGAGTCGCGCTCGGACTGTCGGGCACCTGGGCTTGCTATTCTGCTATCAAGAAGACATCAGATCTTCCTGTTATCATTTCGCTGGTGTACGAGACCATGGTGTATGCGGTCATAGCTTTCTTCGCTATTATCTATATTGAGACACATGGTATCGGAGCGGTCAGTATGGGTGTTCCGGGCAAATACGCAATGATGTTCCTGAGCGGACTGGTGACGCTGATCCCTGTGGCTCTGTTCGGAGTGGCAGCTACCAGAGTGCCACTGTTCGCCATCGGGCTCTTCCAGTATATAAGCCCGTCGATATCGCTCCTTCTCGGGATATTCCTGTTTAAGGAACCTATAGACATGGCTCAGATCATCGCGTTCGTGATCATCTGGACAGGATTATGTTTCTTCTCCTACGGAGAGATAGTCAATGCAAGAGAACAAAAGGCAAGTTAATACTGACAGTAAAAAAACAGCACCTAAGGACCTGACCCGGGGATCGATCCTTGATAAGGTCCTTTTGTTTGCCATACCTCTGGCGCTTACCACAATGCTGCAGCAGCTTTTCAATGCTACAGATGTGGCCGTAGTAGGAAAGTTTGCAAGCAAAGAGGCGATGGCGGCTGTTGGCGGCAATGCATCCGTAATATCTTTGCTGGTCAATTTTTTCACAGGCGTGTCCATAGGCGCTAATGTGATCATCGCGAGATATATTGGTGCCAAAAAGCCGGACAAAGCACATAAAGCAGTGAATACAGCCATGGTCTTATCCGTGCTGTGCGGTATTTTCGTTGCTGTTCTGGGGAATATCATCGCGGTTCCCGTAGTGGATCTGCTCGGAGTGCCTGAGGAAGTCGCGCCGTATTCGGTTCTGTATCTGCGGATCTATTTCGGCGGTGCGCCGTTCATCCTGCTCTACAATTTCGAGGCTGCGATATTCAGGAGCAATGGGAACACGAGGACACCTCTTATTTGTCTCTTTATAGGCGGTCTTCTCAATGTAGCGGCCAATCTCGTATTTGTTCTTGTGCTGCATATGGATGTCGACGGAGTAGCTATTGCAACCGTTCTTTCCAATGCAGTCAGCTCTATGCTGATGCTCAGGCAGCTCACGAGAGAGGACAGCCTCATACATGTCGATCTCAGGCAGCTTGGTGCCGACAGAGAGTCTGCAGGACTGATCTTCAGAATCGGGCTTCCGGCAGCCTTGCAGAGCATGGTGTTCTCTATATCCAATATATGTATCCAGTCAGCTATTAACAGCCTGGGAGCGGATGTGATGGCGGCATCATCAGCCGCTTTCAACATAGAGATTTTCATTTTCTTTATAATCAACGCATTCGGCCAGACCCTGGTAACGTTTGTCGGGCAGAATCATGGCGCAGGCGAATACAGGCGGTGCAGGGAAGTGGTAAGAAAAACTCTGGCAGTAGACTGGTGTATCACAATGGTCGCCAGCTTTGCAATGGCTCTGGCAGCCGAAAAACTGATGGGGCTGTTCACAGATGACCCGGGCATTGTGGCGTTCGGCGCTCTGAGGATCAGGATCCTGATGTACGCGGAGACTCTCAACGTGTTTATGGACAATCTGTCCGGCGCGATGAGAGGACTGGGCAAGTCGCTGATACCGGCTCTTATTACTCTGGTCGGCGTATGTGTGACACGTATCATATGGGTGTTTACGGGATTCAAGGTATATCACACATTTTTCTCGCTTATGATGGTATTTCCTGTGAGCTGGGGCATAGCTGCACTTGCAATAGGGATCATGTACATACGTACCCGCAATGAAATGCTGCCTGTCGATTCAGAGACGGAATAGCAGAAAGGGACAGTGCCGTTTTACCGGAAAAATGCGGTTTATTTATAAATATTAAGGTGTCTTAAGAGCCGTCTCACTATATAATAAATACAGAGTTCAACTGCAATAAGCGAGGCTTGTAGAATAAGCTTCGCTTATATTATTAAGGAGACGATATGAGATACGAACAGGGTGCGGAACTGATGCTGAATGCCCTGCGGGGGTTTCACGGAAGGTTCAAAAGATTATACGGCCAGATGGCGCTGCGTCTCGATGATGATACCTATCTTCTGTCCGGCGGCAATAAGATGCTTGCTGGCGCGGGGGATGAGGATTTTGCGGTGTGCGATATCCATGCAGGGGGACTCGGCGAAATATTCACAAGCAGACCGGATATCAACGCGGTACTTTTCGGAGTGACTAAGGATCTGGTGGTTGTGTCCGACAGAGACGAGCCTCTTAAGGTCACACTCGAAGACCTTGCCCATCTTACCGGTGCGGAACTGAGGATCAGCCCGGATGCAGATCCAGCGCATATTCTTGAAACTCTTGAAGGTACGACAGTATGTCTGATCAAGGGAATTGGAGGACTGGCGACCGGATCCAATCTTAAAAAGACCGTGGCCGGCATACAGATCATTGAAAAAGCATGTGAGGCGGAGATCCACGGCAGCCTGCTGGGAGGTACGATTCCGATAGACGCGGAGGATGCTGAGAGCTACAGACAGGAGTTCAGATCAGATTACGTTCACAGAAATGAAGAAGAGAAGATACCATTCGTGGGATTCGATGAGAAAGAGTTTGATCTGAGAGTGCGCATCATAGAGGCAGGGAAAAGTCTTGTAAAACAGGATCTCTCTTATGGTTCGTGGGGCAATCTGTCAGTCAGATACGGAGAAGATGAGATGCTGATAACTCCGTCTTCGATGGATTATTTTGAGATCAGACCGGAAGATATCGTAAGAATGAATATTCACACACTGATATATGGTGATCAGAGAGTTCCGAGCAGCGAGTCACTTATGCACGCGGCCATATACAGACAGATTCCGGAGTGCGGAGCCGTTATCCACACGCATTCCAACGGTATATCAGTATTCGCGGCATGTGAGGCCGGCTTCGCTTCAGGCAATCCTGAAGTGAAGCAGTTGATAGGAGATGTCCTGATTACACCTAGAGTCAGGCCGGGAACACCTGAACTGGCGGCGGCTGTGGCGGAGACAATGAAGAAAACTCATGCTGCAGTAATACCTCATCACGGGGCAGTGTTCACAGGGCCGGACATAGAGATGGCATTCAATATTGCGGAAGCTGTGGAGATACGCGCGCGGAATATCCTCGAGTTTGACTCAGATCCTGAAGAAATAGCAGAATAGTGAACATTGCTGCAAAAACAAACGAGGCACTTCTGCTGAGGTGCCTCGTTTATATTATTTCAGGATCCTTGCGGCAACGGCATCCCATGTGATGCTGCCTGTATCGGGCTGATGAGCGGGGAGTTTTCCGGTGCTGATACCTTTGATCACATCTTTCATGACAGTGTAGAGATCTGATACAAAAGACTCGCGGCCTGATTCAGTTGGCCGGTCTATGGACTCCATCTCAGGCACAGGAACAAAACGTATATTGTGATCCGGCACATTGGCAGAGATCCAGTCTCTGATCCCCGGCAGATCTGTGCTCACAGGTATCATGCCGGAGGCCATTGCTTCGATCAGAACGAGCGGCAATCCTTCGAAATAGGAAGGCAGAACAAATACGTCATTAGCTTTGAAAACATCCGCAAGGATGATCTGAGGTATCTGCCCAAGCCATTTTACATTGGAAGGGAGATGTTCAAGACTTCCTCTGACTTCTTCATCCTGGCATCCGCCGGCAAGAGTTAGCTCAAACGGAGCGACTTCCGGATCTTCGTTCAGCATAGAGATCACGCGGAGAAACTCCGGGACACCTTTTGGCCGGCTGATCTTACCCGCGTAGCAGATCCTGACCGGAAGGACCTCTGCTGACCCGGATCGATCGTTTCGCGGCAGCCTTCCCCGGGTGTTGAACAGACCCGCGTTATATCCGCTCCCGATGACTCTGACATGGCCGGCATCCATTCCGAAGATATCCAGTATACGCTGCTGCTGATCGGAATGAAGCGCCAGTGCCTGATCGAGCCCGGCGATCAGAGGGCGGACAAAGTCTCTGAGATTGTCGCAGTTCACCATTTGTCTGAGATCAGTTCCGTGGGAGATGCCGTATATCTTCCTGTCAGGGAAGTGTTTTCTCACAAGAGCAGTGAGCAGAAACAGATGGTGGCATACGATGAGGTCCGGATCGAGATCCGCAACCGCCCTGCTGACTGCATCTATGAAAGCGGATTCAAACTTCTCTGTCATAGACGGAGTGAGATCACGGTATCTTGTCGATGTGTACGGCATAATATCAGACATTCCGGTGATAGGAAAAGGCAGGGCATTGATGCCGGTGCTTCTGACCTTGCAGCTGCAGAACATGGTATCTGCCGATGCTTCTGACGGAACAGAAGAGGTATCCGTAAAGAATACAGGATAGCAGCTGACACCATCCGGGAAATCCACCGTATCCATAGGATAGATCCCGCAGACGACCGCCTGCCTGTGACCTGCGCGGTCCCATGAGCGGACGAGTTCGGTAAGGTATGTTCCGCTGCCTGTGGAATGAGGTTTCTGTGCTGTGATGCTTAATATGTTCATAACGATTTGGTTATATGAGTTGTTTGATAAGAGTTATGACGATTTCACAATAAAAACACATTGCCTACCTCTTAAGCACTTGAAAAAAAGGCTCCAAAAGTGTATAAATGAAGAGGCGGAGTTGTATA
>JBGUJM010000110.1:0-48571 GCA_045113935.1 Anaerovoracaceae bacterium | reverse complement strand
CCGTCAGCTGTCGTCACAAGGTAGTTGCCGACTGCTGTCGCTTCGCCTGTCGTCACTGCCACGCCGTCTACTGTAGCGATCACGTTCGCCTTGGTACCGACATTCGTGATCGTGCTGTCTGCTGTCATTGCTACCGTGAAGGTATGGGTATCTGTCGCCGCCTGTCCTTCTGCTGTGAAGCCGCTTTCTGTCAGAGGGCTGCCGTCATAATCCTTGCTCGCATCCTTTGCGGTGATTGTTACCTTTTTAGGGTTAATGGTCAGCGTGCCATCGACTATCGTAACGAGGTAGTTGCCGACTGCTGTCGCTTCATCGGCCGTCACTTCCACACCGTCAACTGTAGCGATCGCGTTAGTCTGTGTGCCTACGTTCGTGATCGTGCTGTCTGTTGTCATCACGACTGTGAACGTATGGGTATCTGTCGCTGCCTGTCCTTCTGCTGTGAAGCCGCTTTCCGTCAGCGGGCTGCCGTCATAGGTCTTGCTCGCATCCTCTGCTGTGATCGTCACTGCCTTAGGGTTGATCGTCAGTGTGCCCGGGGTATTCGTTATTGCGTAGTATCCAGGTATTCCGGTAGTTCCAGCCTGATAGTTCTTCGGACTCTCTGACACCTCGGTAATCGAAGGTGCAGTGCCAAGAGCTGCCTCAATAGTTTCAGTGTCACTGTCTAACTGACCCTCAATAGTGAACTCGCCATCCAGCGGTGTTCCATCATATGTCTTGCTGTCAGTCTTTGCAGTAATAGTCAGTGGCAATGTGTAGTAAATAGTAATTTCATTACCATCTGCCGATACTGTAACCGTCTGGCTTGGGTTGTAGCTGTCTACCGTCAGATCCTTTTCCTGATATGTAGTAACAGGCTGTGCTGTGTACTCAGTGCCAATTGTCTCCTCAGATGTTACATCTTCAGCTACCTTCGTGGTCGTACCCTTCAGATAGTGATGCACCGTTACTGTTGCCTTGTTCAGCTTGAAGTGGGCATAGTAAGTATGTGCTTTATAAATTTTCGGCTCCTTTGCTGGAGTAAAGTGAGCATTAGTGCTTATAGGATCTGTGCCGTTATCGACAGTCCAGTAATCAAACGCGTATTTACTCTCAGAAGGAGTTGCAGTTGACCCTGTAGCTGTACCGGTTTTTGCTTTAACAGTCTCGCTTACAGGCGAAACAGTTCCCATGCCCGTACTATCGCTCGCTACTGCATAATTGATAGTAACTACTTTTTCTTTCCATACCGCAAACATAGCGTGGTATGGTGTATTCTCATCCGGTGCTACCTGAGTTACTGTAGTTCCACCAGCTATAGTGTATGAACCATCCGCATAGGTGAGATAAAGATCTCCCTCATCAAGATCCTGTGTCCAGTTTGCGCTGTTCCCTTCCCATGCAGTTGCAGCTTCTTTAGTGGTTCCTGTATTGACTCTTGCCCATCCAAGGAAATCATATCCCTCGAGTTCAGGCGCGACAGGGATATCGACACCGACATTGATTACAGCGTCGTTATCAGTATGGAAAGCCCCGTTTTCATCATTCTTGAACCAGCTTATATGTGTCGGCGTTGGCTCCTCGGAATCTATATATACCGCCTTGAGCTGTACGGTGTATGTCTTCGTATCAGGATTTTGCTCAGTTGGAGTTCGCTCCTCTACTTTGGCATTTGCCGCTTTGACTTCGAAGGATTTGCCTGGGAATACATATGTGCCTGTACCAACCCATGCACCGTTTTCCCATTTCATGACTTCCCAATAACCAAATACTTGTTGGCTGTTTGCCGGTGGTTTTGAAGCTGCACCAGCCGGCGCCATCGCTCCATCAACGTATGTGTGAGGATCACTCGGAGCATTGGTTCCTTCGTTCGGATCATATTCAACTACAATACCTGAAGCGCCATCTAGCGTAGAGCGCCACTTCGCATAAATATCGAACTTGTTATTTATCCAGAAACGATCGAGGTCCTTATTGCTTACAGGATCAATCAGATTACCATTTTGGTCATAGGTATCTGTCATCACGGTCGTCTTGTCGTACTCGCCTGTAACATTAGTTTCGTTCATCGGATAAGCCTCACCGTTGAACACTTGCGACAGGCCCTCATCCATATACCAACCAACAAATTCATATCCCGGGAGCCTTCCATAAGGTTCACTGATCGTCTCACCCTCACTGGCACGGAATGACATGACTGCATTTGTTCCCCAGTCGATATTTCCGGTCGCGCCTTCCGGATAGTTCGGATGAAGGAATACACGATACTCTTTCTGGCGCCATTTTGCATAAACAGTGATACCGCCATCTCTCATGGTCGTAAAGGTGTAAGGCTGAGTACATTCATCATCAATATACCAACCTTCAAATACGAACCCAGTAGGCGCTGTCTCCGGTTTGTAATTGTTATAGGAAGAAACATCTGCCTGGTAAGCAATATCCTCAACCGTACTTGTCCAGGCTGAACTTGCGATATCCATTTTATTATTGTCACCATCAAAGTATCGACCATCTCTGAAATGGATATCATATGCTTTGCGGGTATAGAAGAAACTGATTTCATTGACATTAAGACGCCCCTGATTGTTCCAGTTGGAAGGATCGCTGCCGAATTTTACGTAGCCGTTCAACTCAAGCCAGTCAAGGTTTCTGTCTATGTAACCCAGATTTGCATAAATAGTGTTGTATAGTATGAAGTTTTTCCCACCAAACGAAATATCCGGTGTTTCTCCAGGAAGCGCTTCAACATAGTAATGCATCGTTCTTGTGGTCGCCTGATCATATGTATCAACGCGGAATGTGGTGCTCTCGGCAGGCATGACATCCAAGAATACGATAACATCGTTGAATAGACTGGAATTTTGCGGTCTCCAACGTTCACCACTGTTGTATGTCTTGCCGTTATTGCCAACGATTGGGAACTGATCGCCAATAGGCTGCTCATAAAGAGCGGTAATTTCTTTTACAGTTGTCCATCCACTCGAACGTGTGTATCGCTGACCTGTATAGCGATTACCATTAGGATCGGTCCAATAGTCATCTCCGAACATAACCCAATGATAATCTAGTGGAACATATTCACCACCAACCAGACCATATGTATTTCTATTGTTATTTGTTGGGGTATAAGTGTAACCCTGATCTTGGAACGTAAGTGTATACTCATTCCGATCAAAGTAGACATTGACAACCGTGTTGCCTTCTGTAGTAACGGTTTTTCCCGCCTGATCGTTGGACTGATAGTGGAATCCGGTCCAACCGTAGTTTGTACCATTGACCCTTGCGTTCTGGTTGCCACTTGTACCGTTTACCGCATTAATCGTGGAGCCGACTATAGCGTCTCGGACAGTGATAGACTCCTCAAAGTCATAACCATCCCCTGCAAGATTCTGTTTCCAGATGATTATAGTATAATCAGCCCTCGATTTCGGTGTCCAACGTGCATAAACCGTGGTTTTATCTGTTAGCGTCTGATCGAAATTGTACTGCGTACCACCCGTTCCGTCAGCTTCAGTTTTTGTCGCAAACCAGCCTCCGAAAGTATAACCGTTCCGAATCATGGTAGAATCTTCCGGTCTGGTCGGTTTGTCACTTGAATAAATAAACTGTGGTGCATTGTAAGTACCGCCACCATTCTCATCAAAAATAAACCAATGGCCTGCCGGTGCGTTGACACCGAAATCAATATCACCGGTAATGGTAATTTCATCTAGATTCTCGTATTTCTTTCCTTCGGTATACCCGTCGATGTTGCTACCGCCATTGAGAACGTTCCACCCCTCAAAGTGATGTGTGTCATCTTGAACGGTGTATCCCATGTTTACCGTGTAACTTTGTTCCGGGTCTGCATCCACACGGAATGTGACCTCTTCCTGACCGAGAGAGATGTTCTTTTCATCAAAATAAGTGATGTGATAGTCTTTGAAGAGCATCGCATAATAAGTCACTTCATCACCATCATGCGCCGGCGGCAGCATGTTTGTGACTGCTGTACGTACTTCGGTAATGCTGAAAGGAGTGGTGTCTTTATCGTAGTTTTGGTCAGTCGTCCAACCGCGGAAGTATGCACCATCTGTCAGCTCACCAGCACCTGGATCATACAGGACCTGTTCCATGTCGTCACTTTCTTTTACATACATGGATTCAATTTCTGTTCCATCCGGTTGAACGAAATGTACGAGCAGACGGGCGTCTGTCCCCGTCTCAACGATCGCATATATCGAGAACGCATCTGCATTGAATGCGAATTCATTGCCTTCGTTTGAAACTGCTTGGTCAGATATCTTCTCGGCATTCTTACTGCCATCGATATGCACTACTGCAGGCTCATTAAGGTCGGCGAATTTTGCCGAAGATAAACTAACCGAAACAGGAACTGCCGGCTGGATTTCTTCGCCCTCGTATTTGAATGTGATGTCGACGGCTTTGATGACCTTGGCTTCCTTACCAAGTTCTTCCTTAACGGCGCTGCTGACTGTCCAGTTCCATACTCCCTTGACGGTCATAGTTGTGCCTTCTGGCAGTGAACCTTCCGGTGCGTGAACTGATACGTCTACACCTGATGCTGATCCTGTGAAATCTGCTGCAGGGAAGGTCTCATTCACTTCTTCTACAACCGGCTCAGCAGGCTGTTCTTCAGGCTGTTCCACGTCAGGGTCAGGCTCTTCTGCGTCAGCATCTGAATCATCACTGCTGTCTTCAGTGTCGCCATCCTCCCTATCCTTCATTGTGACCATAACAAGTCTTGAGAAGTCGCGGGTCTCAAATTTACCGCTGTTCTCTGTCATGTCGCCGTTAAGCTTCTTAACTTCCTTCCTGCTGTCTCTGCTATAAACAGTCAGGTCCTTACCCTGGATCTTTTCGCTGCTGATTTTTACCTTGACAGCTTTTTCAGGCATGATTGTCCTGCCGTCCAGACTAAAAGAAAGATCGACAGACATGATCTCATCAATGTCTTTGTCCTCAGGAAGTTCATCCTTTACGACTTCCTTCGCTTCATCTTCAGATACTTTGTCAACGACAAGCTTGACTCCTTCAGGAAGAGCTCCTTCAGGTGCCTCAACTTCTACGTCAACATCACCGGCTTTACCCTCCAGCTTTACAGCCGGGTATTCCGGGGTATCCTCTTCTTCTGCAGGCTTGGTCTCTTCCTTGACCTGTTCATCTGCAGGCTCAGTCTCTTCAGGCTGCGCCTGTACCTGCTCTTCTGCAGGCTCAGTCTCTTCAGGCTGCGCCTGCACCTGCTCTTCTGCAGGGGTCTCCTTGACTTCCTCAGCAGCAGGCTGTTCCGGCTCCGGCTCCGGCTGAACTTCCGGAGCTGCAGGTGTTTCTTCAGGAACCTCTGCCTCCACAGTCTGTCCGTCTGTCTCTGGTGCTTCTGCATAAGCCAGCATTGATGTCGGCATATAAGTTAGTACCATTGCAGCGGAGAGGACGAATGCAAGGAATCGCTTCAGATACTTGTTGTCCTTCATAGCTGTACTCCTATCTATCTTATATTTCGTCTGAAATTTTTTAACTGTAACAGGGGCGCAGTACGCCCTTAATTATAATTATCGTCATTATATTATATGTTTATAGCCTTTATATTATAGCTGAAATCCGCCAAATTTCAATGAAAATTAACAGGGTTTTAGGGTTAAACAAATGTGCAACAATACATGGTCAAAAAACATAACCGAATGGTAAGTTTTCCCATCTTTTCCCGTACTTTTTCACATAAAAAAATGACCGGTGAACCGAAATCCAGTCACCTCCTGATGATAAAAAAGAAGAACCATTTACTATATATCGTATCTATTTAGCATTTTTCATCTATATGTTGTGTCTTTCGCTGTGTTTCGTAAAGTTTCGTTTACATGTACTTTTTTGTACAAAATAATACATAATTGCGCCGGAAGCGGTTTTTTCTCCCGCAATAAAAAGGACGGTTCTTCCGTAGCACATTCTTAGTCTGAATGTGTCAGGTAAACCGTCCTTTTGCTGTCTTATTTGAGTATTCTGAGGACCGACTCCGCAGCCGGATGGCTGACCGTGCTGATGAGTTCCATCACTGCCGCCCTGCTGGTGGTCACCGTGCATCCTTCATCTCTCAGCCGCTGGATCGCTATTTTGTGATCGTGCCCTTCCCGTGAAGCACAGCAGTCCTCGATAATGGCGACTTCATAACCTTTGCGTCTGAAGTCGAGAGCTGTCTGCAGCACCGCTGCGTGAGTCTCGAGTCCGGCGATCAGAACTTTGCGCGCAGAAGATGCATTTATGATGCGGGCAAAATCCGGATTGCCCCATGCCGAGATCTCTCTCCTGAGGACCCTCTCGGTTCTTGCTCCCAGGACGTCGGTCACTTCCCGCATCACAGCGCCGTATCCGGCCAGTTCTGTCACGGCTGCCGGCATGTCGAGCCGCCTGATGCAGGCGGCAAATCTCGAAAGACTTCCTGTATACCGGTTGCGCATCTCAAGTCCTGAAGCGATCTGTTCCTGCGGATCAATGAATACCGCTATCACATCATCGGCAGAATATCTGCCCTGAAGTTTTCTGAGAGCCACATCATCTCTCACACCTGTCGACAGTGGAGTGATGGCTGCGAATCCATATCTCAGACAATCGAGGTCGTATTTCAGTTCCTGATCGGTGAGGAACCCTCCTTTTAAACTGTTCTTGCCAGGACCGATCAATGGTGACTTGCCCGGGGCACCTTTGTCATCAAATATGACATGCTCCAGCTGGAACATCGCCGGTCCTGTCAGAACTCCGCTGTCATTCTCCTCCGGCCAGGCCGGCGCCTCCTCTGAAGCTACCTCGTGGAAAACGAACTTTTCCGCATATCCCGGCGGAGCGGCTTCTGCTATACGCAATCCTCTGACCTCCCATGGAGGCAGATCCGGCGCGTTGACACTGAGCACCGTCTGAGGGCTCAGACTGTCTGCCATCTCCAGAAGGCGCGGAATCAGATTCAGAATGTATTCAAAATGTGTAGACTCATGTGTTCCTACAGACAGAGCTATCGAACGGATACCTGCGAGAGCTCCTTCGATCGCTGCTCCTATCGTCCCGGAATAATACGCGGCAATGCCGACATTGACTCCGAGATTTATCCCGCTCAGCAGATAGTCGAAAGCGATCCCTCTCTCTCTGAACCAGTCTGTGGCCCAGCGCACACAGTCGACCGGGGTGCCGTCTATAGCAAAAGCTTCGACCGCGCCGGCAACTTCTCTCGGCTCCACTCTGACTTCACGCATGAAAGTGATCGCCATAGCGCGGGCACTCTGCTGCTCCATAGGCGCAATGGCGTACACCTCATAATTCTTTCCCAGGGCATCGACCAGACTCGTCAGTCCGCGTACATCTATCCCGTCATCATTTGTAACAAGTACTCTCTTCATGTCTGCACCCTATCTGTGAAGTGTTTTTTACTCTGCTGCTTCGAATTCCATTCCTGAGGTCTGGTCTATGCTGCCGTCTTTGAGTATGAATACAGCTTCGACACCGTCTGTCTGTTCGATGAGTTCTCTGGCCGCCTCATGTCCCTTGATGAGACATATGGTGCTCAGAGCATCGATATCCATCGAGTGACCTTTGTCCGCGGTCAGTGTCACCGCGTTGAGGTCTGTCTCAGCCGACCATCCTGTCTTCGTATCGAGGATGTGGTGGTACAGTTTGCCGTCCACCTCGATCTTCCTTTCATAGACGCCGGATGTGACCAGCGTCATATCGCGCGCGCCTATCTTTCCGACGATCTCAGTGCGGTCTGAGTAAGGCGCCTCGACACCTATCGTAAAATCTTCTTCTTCCGTTTTGCCGCCTATGCAGATGACATTGCCGCCGAGGTTGATAATGCCTGAGGTGACGCCCTCTCCTTCAAGATATTCTGACATCCTGTCGCCGATGTAACCCTTGGCGATGCCGCCGAGATCTATGCGGGTCTGTGGATCAGTGAGCCGGATCCTGTTGCCGTCGATCTCGATTTTATCGTATCCCACATGTGTGACCGCCTCAGCCAGTTCGTCTGCATCCGGGAGCTTTGCGTCATCACCCTCTGCATGAAAGTCCCACAATGATGTGACGCCGCCGATGGTGATGTCAAAGTCCCCTCCGGACAGTTCCGAATACCTTACGCCTTCACTGATCAGCCTGACGGTGTCATCCGAGACTTCCGTCCACTCGCCGGCAGCACGGTTGATCCGGCTTATATCCGAAGCTTCCTGCGTCCTGCTCAGGGTTTTGTCCAAAGCCGCGCACAAGCTAAAAGCTCCGTCTATAGCACTCTGCGCCGCTTTTTCATTATCCGCGGCTGCGGCAGGTTCCGAAGAACCGTCGGATTTCATCTCATAAATACTTATTGTACAGACCGTATCGAGCAGATAGTTTTCACCCGTGACAGGCTCCGTGCTGTCGCTGCTGCAGCCGGTCTGTGTTATAATTAGCAAAATCAGAATTGCGAATACAGCTGATACTCTGATCAGGTTTCTGGTATTAGGCACTGTGCCGGTTCCTGTATGCATAGCTGTATTCTGACTCCGTTTTATATCCGTATTAATCATGAAGCAATACATCCGCAAAGCAGACATCATATTGCTGATCGCTCTGGTGATCACCGGTCTCGCGGCATCAGCTGCCTTGACTATGTCACACAACGCGGCAGGAACTGACGCCAGAGTCATCATTGAGTCCGGAGGAGAGCCGTATGCAGCTTATCCGCTCTTCGAAGACCGCACTGTTGTCGTGCCTGCACCGGGCGCGCGTCAGACTGCGGATGCTTATGATGCTTATAATATAGTAACTATTGCGGATGGTAAGGTCTCTGTCACAGAGGCTACGTGCAAAAATCAGGTCTGCGTGCATCACGGCGAGATATCGATGGCAGGCGAGAGTATCGTGTGTCTGCCCAACCGCATGGTAGTCCGCATAGACGCGCAGGGTTCAGAGGAAGGAGGAGGCTATGACTCAGTCACCTCATGATCCGGCTCAAAGCAGCGCCGGCAGCCCGGCCCGCCGCAATTCTTCCGCGCAGTTTGTTGCACGGGTAGCTCTGATGGCTTCTCTTGCGCTTATATTCTCCTATATTGAGGCTATTATACCATATAACCCTGGTATACCGGGGATCAAACTTGGCATAGCCAATATTGTAACAGTCATCGCTTTGTACAGATTCAGCTGGAAAGAAGCAGCCTGTGTCAGCGTCATCAGGATCGTGATCGCCGGTCTTCTCTTCAATGGAGTTTTCGGTATGCTCTATTCACTTGCAGGCGCAGTGCTGAGTCTCACAGGTATGATCCTGCTTAAGAAGACCGGACTGTTCTCCGTTACCGGGGTCAGCATGGCTGCAGGTGTCCTTCACAACTCAGGGCAGCTGCTCATCGCAGCTGCCCTTATTGAAGATCTTCGCATATTCTTCTATTTTCCTGTCCTGCTTTTCAGCGGAATAGCCGCCGGCATCCTTGTTGGAATCGCGTCACAGATGATCCTCCGTGTGCTCAAAAGCTGACTGGTTCTGCTTATGAGGTCTATGGTTTAAACGCCACTCCGAGGTATCTGCATACGCCCATCGCAAGAGCTTTTCCGTACAGATCATGCTGGTCTGTGAATATCTTATAGTCCTTGCTGATCGTGCCTGTCTCGAATATACATGCAGGCACATTTGTTTTGCTCAGTTCCCTCAGATCTGTCCTCTTGACGATCCCTCTGTCCGCTATATTGATCATGCTGTGGACACTCTTGTTAAGGGTCTTTGCCAGGATCTTGCTCTTGCGTCCATAGTAAAGCGGCATGGTTCCGGGTTTGGCGTTCTGATAATCGCAGTGAACGCTCATGTACAGGCTGAGTTTCTTGCTGTTCGCAAACTTGATGTTCTGGATTATATTCATCTTGTTGCCATCATCCGCATCCGTGTATACGTATACGCCTGACCGTCTGAGATATCTGACCAGATCCTGCGTGATAGGAAGCATGAGTTTTGCCTCCTGCATCCCGTTCCACTTGCATCCCGGATCCCATTTGCCGGCATTGTTGGTCCCGTGTCCGCAGGCGACATATATCCTGTAAACCGTCCTGATCCGCACCGCGGCAGAATACTTCGAATATTGGCTGCCGGACTTGTAAGCACGGACTTTGTAGTAATACACTTTTCCGGATTCCGCGCTGCGGTCATCATATGTAAGCTTGCCATCCTTCGCGGTTGCCTGGCTGATCTTTCGGATTTTCTTGTATCTGCCGTATTTGGATGCTGCGCGGTATACCCGGTAGTACTTTGCGCCGCTTACTTCTCTCCATGTGACACGGTTGGCGTCCTTATATCTGCGGGCAGCCGCAGCAGGCCTGGCACTCCGGATGCTTTTTCCGCCGGAAGCCGCATAGGTATCACTGCAAGCCAGACCCAGCACAATTATAAGTGTTGCCATGATAATGAATGCTGATGTGATCAGTGCTGCCTTTAATATGCTTTTTCTGAAATCCGTTCCCGTCATACCTGCTCACCGCCGTCCTGTCTGCAGATTTCCTGCTCCCTGCACGACCCGGGACATTACGTACTGAGTCCCGCCCTCCGGTTGCTGCTCTTCTATATACTTGTACGAATACATTGTATCTATAGAAACACCCGGGGAGAACAATATTTAACAAAATTAAATGCACAAGCGATTGCCTGTGCATTGATTGCATTTCAGAGATGCCGTTGTCAGTTTTTTCTATATACTTTGTCCCTGCTGCGGATTTTCAGTCTGCTCCCGCTCCATCTGATGCGGATTTTCTGTAGCGCCTGTCATACTGTCTGTTCCGCCGGCATTGTCTCCCATATCAGGGTGCATCATGCCGCCCCGGCCGCCGTTTTGCATGCCGCCGGACAAAGTGCTGTACATCCCCTCTGTCAGCTCAAAGGTCTCACTGAAACTGCCGGCTGTGAGAGTGTAAGTACCGTTCTGATCAATATCCGGGGTGCTGATATATACTACTGCATAGTCGAGCTCCGGTGTCACTTCCGCTAAAGTATTACCATCAGCGTCTGTCAGTGTAACTGTTGTCCCTGCTGACTGATTGCCCGTGCTGACTGTGATGAGTCCCTGGTTCTCTGTATTGCTGAAATTCGAGGACATGCCTGCTCCGCCTGTCCCGATGAAGGTGCCTCCGGTGATGGTTCCCGTTGAATTGAAATCCAATACCGAAGTATCACCCTGCGAAGGTCCTTCGACTACTGTGGTGCCGCCGCTGATCTCTACTGACCCGTTGGAGTCGACGCCATCACCGCCGGCCTGGATTTTGATGTTTCCGCCGCTGATCTCAATGGATCCGTCGGTCCCTCCATCACTGAAGCCTCCGCCTCCCGGGAATCCACCTTGTCCGCCGGCCCAGTCATCCTCTCCGAAGGTGCCGCCCGAAGCAGTGCCGGACGAATTGCCTCCCGCAGCATTCAGGCCATCATCAGTAGCCTTGACATCAATGTCTCCGCCGCTGATATCGATCGTCAGAGCTTCGATACCTTCATAGGACCCATCGACTGTAATGCTGCCGCCCTCAATCATTGCCTGAGCATCGGCATGAATGCCGTCATCACCGGCCTCGATCGTAAGTGCCGCATCAGCTATATAGAAGTAGCTGTCGGATTCAGTTCCTTCCTCTTCATCTGTACTATCTGAAACATGTACACCGTCTGTCCCCGCGTTTATGGTCACATCCGCTTCCGCGAACCTGGCGCTGTCATTGGTCTGGATGCCATGTTTCGCAGCTGTGACCGTGATAGTTCCGCCTGCGATCTTGACATCGTCCTTGCCGACGATACCATGGCCGGCAGGTGAAGTAACTGTCAGCGTGCCGCCGCCATTGAAAGTGATATCGTCTTTGGCGAAAACCGCTCCGTCTATGTTACTGTCGTCGATCGCGGTGAAGGTACCGCCATTAGCGAGGCTATTCTCCGTTCCCTCTGCAGTCGTAACGAATACTTTATCTGCTGAAATGACGTACAGAGCAGCGGATGTTTTGCTCGTGATATCCGCTCCGTTCAGAACGATCTGGACTTTAGCATTCTCATCTGCATTGACGATGATCATACCGTCTGTCAGTGTACCGCTGAAAATATACGTACCTTCAGCGGTGATGGTGATCGTGCTTCCGTCTATGGTGACTCCGGATGATGCGCTGCTTTCCGAAGTGACAGCCGCTGAAGTGCCGTCAAGGGAGATCGCAATGGCAGATGATTCATCGTAATCCCCTGCGAGATCTCTTTCCGTAAACTGTTCCGACTTGGAAGCTGCATCGTAGACCTGTGCTGTTGCTGTCTGAGTCTCTGCAGTGCCTGAAGTTGCCGCATTTCCGGTGGCGGCACATGCCGTGAAGGTCAGCATCATTGCCGCTGCCAGCGCGGCCAGTTTTTTTAATGTTTTATGGTTGTATTTCTTCTCTGTATCTTTCATGGTTTCTCCTCTGTATGGTGAAGGAGATCACCTGTTTGGCGAAGGGTGATCCTCTTGTCGTGTTTACTGTCCTATAACTCCGCGGCCACGGTCTCCTGCCTGGATACATTGATCTCCAGATTGCCGTTACGGCAGCGTATCCTGTCGATGAGTTCTTTCTCTCTGGCCGGGTCTTTCATTACGATATCGTATGTGAGCCGGAACATGCTGCCCATGTTCGTGGTTTTGACCTGCACGAGCTCGCAGGAGCTGGTGTATTCGCTGAAAACATCCTCGAAGACTCCGGTATAATCGAGGTCTTCCGGAACCATTACTCTGAAAGTCTTATACCTGTCCGAATTCTTCCTTGTTCCCAGATCCAGCTTGCTGAGGATGAGAAACGCCAGACACATCACTGCTGTGAAAACTGCCGCGATCCCGAGGTATCCTGTGCCTGCTATGAGACCCGCTGCCATCGCCAGAAAAAGTGTGCAGATCTCTTTGGCCGTACCGGGTACCGAGCGGAATCTCACCAGGCTGAACGCGCCTGCGACCGCGATTCCTGTGCCTATGCTGCCGTTGACCATCATGATGATCACGCATATGATCGCGGGAAGAAGCGCCAGTGTGACTACGAAGCTCTTAGTATATCTCGTGTTATACATATATGTAAAAGCTATGACCAGCCCGAGCAGAAGCGCCGCGCCTGTTGCCAGGCAGAACTGTGCCATACTGATAGTTCCTGTTGTCTGTGTGCTGAGTATATCTGTAAGTAAAGTGTCCATTGTTCTGTCCTCCGTTTTCTAAGATGTATATGCAAAATTTGCGGGTATTCTGTTATATGTTCGCTGCCCGGCTGTGCTCCGGCGCTCATGCCGCTGGAGCGCGGCTTCCAGTTTCCGTCTTTCTGCCGCGATCTCCGGCTGGATGTACCGGGTATAGGCGGTGCCGTATTTCGAGAATGATGTCTTGTATATTTTTTCCTCCGAGAGCACTTGTGTCATCCAGAGCGGGATGCCTCCCTGACACTTGAGTTCCATGAGGACTTTGCCTTCTTCCAGCACCGGTGTGCCGTACACATCTGAAGTAAGCGAGATATCGTAGTCGCGGCACAGGATGTTCTCGTCAAAGGTCACACGGAAATCCTTTCCTGCCAGAGCAGCGCCGGAATGATTATCGCAAACCGCGTCTTTCATTCTGTATGCCTGCCTGTCATAGGTAAGGAAAACTGCAGGCTGAAGATTTTTATAGTATGAGAGGAAATAGTCGATCTCGTTGTGCATCTGCGATCCGCTGTCATTGCAGCTGGTTTCAGCTCTGGTCATTCCGCGGGTCCAGTTCATGGCATCTGTCTCTGCCATCGGTACACGGCGCTTGTAAACTACATGATCATATTTGCGCTTGAGCTCAACAAAGACCGTACTCTCCGCAGTTGCCCGGCTGTAGCTCCTGATGCGGAGTTTCTCCTTGAAGTCCGGACGGGCGATCGAGTGCCGCGCGAGGATGAAGTCATCCGTGTCAAAGTAGATGTTCCTGACGGTCGCTCTGCCGAAATGATCCGGCTCCATATAGGGTTCCATTGCTTTCAGGATCTTAGCCTGCTGGCTTTTAGTGAGTATGAATTTCAGTTCGTATCTCTTGAATACTTTCTGGTATGCCATCTCATACCTCCCTGCTTTCAGATGTTTTTATTTACTGACAGGATTGTATCTGTGAAAACTTAAATGAAAATAAAGCAAGAAAAAAAACCGCTCCTGCGTGGAGCCGGCTTTGATGACTGTGTATTTGCAGATCAAATCGTTAATCAGATAATTGTTGATTATATAATGTCCATTGTGAATTGTTGATAAATAATTGGTGGTTGTGTAATTACGGGATGTGTTTTATTTTGCGGGCATGGCGGCGGTGACTATGAACTCATTTCCGTCACCGCTGCGGGCGCGTATCTTTCCGTTGTGGGCGGTAACGATCGCGCTCGCGACCGACAGGCCGATGCCATGCCCGCCCTCTGCCGAGTTCCTTGACTTGTCAGTCCTGTAGAATCTCTCGAATACATGCGCAAGGTCTTCATCTTTCACAGGATTGTGAGTCCTGTTCCTGACTTCCAGAACGATATTCTTGCCTTCTCTTGTGAGGCTCACTCCTATCGTATCTCCTTCCGGCGAATACTTGAGAGCATTTTCCGTAAGGATCGATACCAGCTTTTCGATCTCCTTGCTGCTGCCGTTCATTGAGAGCATCGGTGTGATGTCTGCTGCGATGGTCTTTTTCTTTTCCTGTGCAAGAGCGTCGAACGAATCCACTGTTTCAGATACGATATCCGAGACCGGTATCTCTGTCATGGTCAGAGTATTGCCGTCCTCTTCCATTCTTGACAGATATACCAGATCGTTGGTAAGTGTGGTGAGCCTGTCGACCTGTCCATCAATATCTGACAGACTTTCATTGAGGCTTCCGGCGGCCTTGATGAGTGAAGACGCGTCAGTATCATCCTGACCGGATGATGCCTCTGTTCCGGCTTCTTCAATGTCCCTGCAGGTTTGCTCCGGATCCAGTTCCGACTCCACTCCGGCAGCTTCCTCCAGATCCTCGATATCCATCCGCATGATATCTATGTTGGCTTTGATGATCGCAAGCGGTGTCTTGATCTCATGCCCGGCGTCAGTGATGAACCGCTTCTGTTTCTCATAACTCTCAGCTACCGGCCTCACGATGCGGCCCGCAAAATAGCATATAACCGCAAAGAGCAGCAACAGTCCTACGATCGACATCAGGATACTGGCTCTGAGAAATTCTCTGAACGCGTCCAGAGACCGGCCACAGTCGAGGAAAGTGACTCTGGTGTAACTCCCTTCATCGCTTACAGCATATCGGTAATCGCCCATGAAACCCTTCTCATGGCCTGAGGCTATTGCTTTATCCGCATATCTGACAGCTTCCTGTCCGTCCACTGCATAGATCCTGTCAGTGTTTATCACAACAGCATTACCGCTGCTGTCTTCGAGCACGGTAAAATATCTCGTTTCTTCCGCTTCATCACGGGACATCCAGCTTGGCGCACGGCCTCCCCTATCTTCCTTGTAATATGGAGCTTTCGGTCCGTCACCGGTATCTGAATCGGAATCGGTATTATCATCGGTATCATCATCGGTATCATAGCGCGGCATCATGCTTTCGAAAATGTCGCCCATATCCTCATAATAGCCGTCATAATAATCATCGTAATCATCATCAAAGAGCAGAGGCAGCCTGCCTCTGTTGTTCGAAAGCATCTCAAGCGTGTCGTCCGCACTGCTGACGACAGAATTATAGTTGAGAATATTCATGCCGGCGACGATCACCGAAAGCATCACGATCAGTGAAGCCATCGCAAGCATTATGAATCTGCGCTTGAGTTTTTTGATCATGATCAGGTGTTACTCCTCTATGATCTCGAGTGAATAACCTGCGTTGCGGGAAGCTTTGATTCTCACATTGGCACCCAGTGCCGTGAGTTTCTTGCGCAGGTATGAGATGTATACCCAGACTACATTGCTCTCTGTGTCTGTGTCATAGCCCCATATGTGGTCCATGAAAGAATCGACTGAAATAATGCTCTTAGGTGATGACATCATCATCTCGAGCATCTGGAATTCCTTGTTGGCAAGCTTCATGCTGCCTGAAGGGGATGCAAGCTCAAAGGAAGACCTGTCCAGTGTAATATTGCCGAACGACAGCTTGGTGTCGACTTCGGTGGATTTGCGGGTGATCGCGCGGACAGCGGCGAGCAGCTCCTTGGCATCAAACGGCTTGGTAAGATAATAGTTCGCGCCGCTGTCAAGACCGAGCACCTTGTCGTCAATCTCGGCCTTGGCGGTGAGCATCAGCACAGGCAGACTGCTCCCGCCCGCGCGAAGCTTCCTCAGTACCGTGATCCCGTCCATCTTAGGCATCATAATATCCAGAACCACACAGTCATAATTGCCGGCCTCCAGATAATCCAGTGCTTCCTCACCGTCATATACCGCATCTATTGAATAGTTGTTTCTCTCAAATATTTTAACAATGGCCCTTGAGAGAGCCTTTTCATCCTCTGCAAGAAGGATCCTCATTCGTGTATCTCCTCAGTGTTTCCCCAGTTTTTTCTTAGTATTTCCATTGTATATCCAGTTCATATTGCCCGGCCGCCCTTAATCTGATTGCATTGGTCAGGCAATTACTGATTTATCACCTATAATATACCACACTCATCCTAAAATACAGTTTAAAAGACTCTGCCTTTCATCTTAGTTATTCCTCTTACGATATTCTTTGCCCGGAATAACTCCGCAGAAGTATAACAGTTGTTCCCTACGCTATTCTTTTTCCGGAAAACAGGTACAAAAGTATAACTGTTATGCAGTGTAATATTCTTTTCTCGGAAAATAGCGGCAAAAGTATAGCTATTATCACCATGGTTATACTTTTCCCGGGATTTTTCCCCGGAAGTATAACAGTTATTCCCTGTGTTGTGCTTTTCCCGGAAAATTGGTGGAAAAGTATAATAGTTATGACACCCGCTATGCTTTTCCCGGAAATTATCTATAAAAGTATAGCGAATATGCCATCCGTTATTCTTTAACTGAAAAAAACGGCATATTGCATATCCTTTGCCTACTTACTCTTGCTGCCAGCGAATGTATCTTATACTCTTTCAAAGAGCTCTGCCTAATTATGTACAGATACCTTTTCTGCCCTCTGAAGCGTAACCGCCTACTCAATTATTGTGTACAGATACCTTTTCTGACCTTTGAAGCGTAACCGCCTACTCAATTATTGTGTACAGATACCTTTTCTGCCTTCTGAAGCACAACCGCCTACTCAATTATTGCGTACGGATACCTTTTCTGCCCTCTGAAGCGTAACTGCTTACTCAATTATTGTGTACAGATACCTTTCCTGCCCTCTGAAGCGTAACTGCCTACTCAATTATTGCGTACAGATACCTTTTCTGCCCTCTGAAGCGTAACTGCCTACTCAATTATTGCGTACGGATACCTTTCCTGCCCTCTGAAGTGCAACCGCCTACTCAATTATTACAATACCCTTATGGTTACATAGCTGTCTTATGATCTTTCCTATCTCTTCCCGGCATAGTTGGTGACTTATCCGCTCTAAAGCAGCTTCTAAAGCAGCTTTGAATCAACTGAAAAACAGGGGCGGAAATCAGCTCCCTTGTCTCCCTCCTAACAGCAATACCATTTTGCCAAATAAAAAAGGCCCTGGTTCAATTGCTGAATCGGGACCGTCGGTGTCTGTTGTTATGCTACGAGCCATTTATACTTTTCCACGCTGTACAGAGGCACGAACGGGATCATTATCGGAGTTTTCTTCGCATATGCCTGATATTCAGGATCTTCTCCGTATGTCCTGTTCTGGCGGATCTCGAGGCGCCTTGCTCCTCCGAACATGACATAAATGATGCCGGCGTATCCGATGAAAGCCGCCAGTGACTGCCAGAATCCGCTGTTGCTGGCAATACCGCTGATCATAACACCTGTCCAGAAAGTCATCTCGCCAAAATAATTAGGGCATCTGACGATCCTGTACAGTCCTGTATCCACGAATCTGCCCGGGTTGACCTTCTTGGCAAGACTTTTCTGCACATCTGCTGAAGTTTCGAGTATAAGACCGAGGGCCATCACGACAATGCCCGCAATGACCCAGCCTGTAGTCATGTTGCCGTTGATCAGCCTGAACGTGACCGGGGAAGTCTGGCAAACGTACAGCAGAGCCGCCGAGATCCATATCCCGCATTTTGCGATCAGAGACATTCCTTTGCCGTCCTTGATCTCGGTCTTCATCTTCCTGTTATAGGATCCGCTTTTGACCTCTCTGTAAGTCAGATATCCGCCGAGCCTCAGTCCGTAAACGAAGAAAAGCAGACACTGGATCAGCAGGCCTGTATCCATGCTGCCGTGGAACATCGCGATCAGCACAAGACCTATCGCGCATATCGCGAATCCGTAACCGATAGAAATGAACCATACGTATTTTTTGAATCCCATCGAACTGACGATCATAGCTGTGATCATCAGGATCAGAAAAACCTTCATTCGTAAATAATCTCCTTTGTCGTATTTCCAGAACTTATATTTCCAGAATGTACATCCCGCTGACGTTGATGAGACCTGTGCCCGCAGGGTGCTGCAGCTCACGCTTGAACATTCCGTATTCCATATGGACATGCCCGTATATCTGATAGTCAAATTCTTTTCGCTCGAGCAGACTGTTAAAGCAGTCAAAACCTGTGTGCGGCAGGTCTTCCATGTCACCGTGTCCGAAACACGGCGCGTGTGTCAGCAGAATGCTGACATCGCCTGCGGCCGGCAGACTTGAATCAAACCTGCGCTCAAGTCTGCGCACGCGCCTCGCCATCTCCCGCTCGGTATACATATCCGGGCCATCGTGATAGCGCCTCGAGCCCCCAAGTCCCGCGATCCTTATGATCCTGCCGCCGTCTCCGTCTCTCATGCCCCTGACTCTGGCCGCCAGTCTGGCTCTCGTACGGGCACGCACTTCGTCAGTTACACTCTCCTCCATGACCATGGCCCGGCCCGACTCAGGGTCCTCATATATGCAGGCAACCTTGCCCTCTACGCATACACAGCCTTCGGGAGGTCTCTTGTGATACCGGGTGTCGTGGTTACCCCTTACATAGAGACAGGGAACACCCAGCATAGTCACAAGGAACTCCAGATACTCAGCCCTGAGATCCCCCGCGGACAGGATAAGCTGCACGCCCTCTGTACGTCTGCGCCCGGCCGTATCCCAGAAGTCCCATAATTCTCTTGTTTCCGTATCAGCTATACACAGGATCTTCATCTCAAGCTCATTTCTGCATCCGTGACCGTTTCCTTCAGGATTCCTTTTTCAGGACTCCTTTTTCCACCAATCATTTTTCACTATGCCTTCTTTACACCGCTCATGCTGACTGTCTGACGAGGACCGTCCTTCAGTTCTTTCGGGCCCGGGATCGATCCTATGATGTTTTCATTCAGCCAGTCCATGGTGATCACATCCATACTGTTCAGCACAGGATCGCCGTTGCTCCTGACGATGCCGTTCTGGCTGGTGAGTTCTCCGTCAAAAGGATTGAATCTGCCATCTATGATATCCGCTCTCAGCACCTCGGCCAGACGTCTGGTCTGCGCAGGCACTTCTCCGGAAATCTCTATATCCACCACTCCTGATGTCATTCCCCACCAGTAGTTCGTGGCCTTGTCCTTGCGGTCCACTTGTTTCGCGTGATAGGTTCCTTCAAGAATCGTCCGGATGATGATCTCATACAGCTTGCCCCATTTGAGGATCGGAACCGCAAGATTGGTGATGCGGGAGGTTCCCTCCAGATCGGTCCCCTCGCCCTTCGCCACTTTCTCGACATAACACAGTCCGTAAGCATTGGTGCCGTCCTTGTTATGTGCCGAGTCGATCGCGGAGATCACGTGGATGCCTCTGTTGATCATAGAAGACCACCAGTGCTCATCCTCCCGCGCCTGCCAGTCGAGATAGATCTTCACCTGCGGATCAGTCATTGCCGCGCCTATGGCAAAAGCATTGATTGCTGCTATTGTGCCGTAGATCGGATAATCCGAGAGGTATCCTATCATGTGGCTGCCGTCGGCTGAAGAGTAAGTTCCCGCGATCACGCCTGCAAGGAATTTTGCCTCATAGAGCTTGGCGTAATAAGTCCTCACAGCCTGATGTGCCAGATTGATCGAACAGTTGAGGAACTTGATGTCTTCGTATCTGATCGCTGCTCTGAGGGCATCGTTCATCTGACGCACTGACGGAGTGAACACAGCATCCGCGCCCCACTTGGCAGCAGCTTCAGCAGCCTCTTCGAATGAGACAAAACCGGAATCCCCTTCCGTCACGAACTTCGCAGTCTCTACAATACCTCCGTAGGCTTTTTCCATGCGCAGCCTGCCCGACTCGTGATTGTACAGCCAGTCCGAATCCTTCGGATCCCTGTCAAATATGAAAGCAGCCTTGAGAGGATGCTTTGCAGAATAACTGTGCACAGGAATCACCTTGCCCAGAATCGAATCCTGGACTGCTTTTCCGCTCTTTCTGGTAATGAGGCCACCGGTCTTCGCAAGTACTCCACCGGCGTTCAGAGCTTCATCGGATGACTCGACCAGAGAGATCCTGTCCCTGTTATATTCCGTCATTAATTCCTTCCTGATCCTGAGGAGCCTCTTGTCGAGCTCTCCGCCGGACTGGACGCTCAGCGCGTCCCGGAAATAGATCCTGAGATATATGACAAAAGCATCGCCAAGCGGCATTTCAGGGATCTTGTCCTGAAGAGCATGGACAGTCTCAGAGAATCTCCAGTAAGCAGATCTCAGAGATTTGACCATATCCTCCGGCCACCGCTCGTCCGTGGCATCCGCCTCCGGCCTGCTGTCGTCCTCCCCTGCAGCAATACTGCTTTTCAGCGGTCTTCCGAGCAGCTCGGCGATCTCATTATAGGATCCTCTCTGAGTGCATACGATATCATAGATCGGCGCGACTCTGAAGAATTCGAGGAATTCCGCATAGGCAGGGTTCTCATCCATTACTTTCCTGTCTGGCACGATCCTGGTCACATCCGCCATGATCGTAGGCATACCAAGGAACCTGCTGACAGATACCCTCTTGTTGCCTTCCTGCACATAGAACCTGTGCAGATACTCATATACCTTGATAGGACTGTTGAATCCCTCATCTATCTGCGCCATGTACAGAGAACTCCACTTGTCGGCGAACTCTGTATCTCCCTCAAGAAGCGGCATAAATCCCGGCGTAAAAGAATTCTGCCTGGCCTGTGTCTTGGTGCCTTTGATGAGTTCAACCGGTATTTCCATCAGTCCAAGTGCCTGCCGGGGCATCGCTTCGGAGTTCGGCAGTATATCATCAAGAGCCGGCACAAAAGGATACTCGCCTTTTGCCAGCTTTGCTTTATATTCTTTTTCACCCGCCTTACGGGCTTTCAGATATTCTTCAACCACTATATAGTTCTCTCTTTCAGGTTAAGTATTTTGTTCATCCCATATATTATATTCATAACTCCCGCAGTGTCTATGACCGAAATATGAACATTTCCCATTTTCCTTCCGGGCAAAATGAAAGAGAGCCGCTTGCGACGGCTCTCTTGATTGCGTTGGTCGGAACGGCATGATCGTTCCGGTATTCCGTACAGGATGTCTTATGCCTGAGCGGCTGCCTTTGCGGCTTCTGCCTTCTTGGCAGCGGCTGCTTTCTTTGCTGCTGCAGCCTTCTCAGCTGCTTCCTTCTTAGGCAGCTTCTTGAAGCTGTTGATTGCTCCGACCGGGCAGATCGCAGCGCAGAGTCCGCAGGACTTGCACTTTGCTGTGTCGATCCTGGCAAGGTTGTTCTCAACATGGATGGCGTCGAAGTTGCAGACTGTTGTGCACTTCATGCAGCCGATGCAGGCGTTGTCGCAGTTCTTGCGGGCAACACCGCCCTTGTCTGTGGATGAGCACAGAACGTGTACCATGTTTTTCTCAGGAACGAGATCGATGATCTTCTGCGGGCAGGCGCTTGCGCAGGCGCCGCATGCTACGCAGTTTTCCCTGTTGACCTTGGCAATGCCGTCCACGATGCCGATAGCATTGAACTGGCAGGCTTTGACACAGTCCCCAAGACCGATGCATCCGTACATACATGCGTTAGGTGATGAGAACCATCCCTTTGCACCCTTGCAGGACTGGAGTCCCTGCCACTCGAGCAGAGTACGTCTTGCGCCGCATGTGCCGTTGCACATGACCTGAGCTACCTGAGGCTCAGCTGCTCCTGCCGCTCTGCCGAGGATGTCGGCGATCTGCGCTGCAACTGCCGCGCCGCCAGGGGAGCACTTCGTGCATGGAAGTCCTTCATCTGCTACCAGGTTGGCTGCATAGTCATCGCATCCGGCAAATCCGCATCCGCCGCAGTTTGCGCCCGGGAGAACCTCTCTGACCTGAGTGACTCTCTCATCGACTGCTACGTGGAATACCTTGGAAGCGAAGACCAGGAGTCCTGAACAGACAAATCCGATTACTGCTACTAACAGTACAGGTGTCATAACATTACTCATCTCTCCACCTCCTTACTGGAACATACCGGTGAAGCCCATGAATGAAAGAGCCATGATGGAAGCTGCTACGAGGATGATGCCTACGCCCTTGAACGGTGTAGGGATCCCATCCATGTTGTTCAGTTTCTCCTCACGGATGCCTGCGAAGAGGACCATAGCTACCATGTAGCCGACGCCTGCTCCGAATGCATACACTATGGACTGGATGTATGTATAGCCATAACTGATTGCGTTGATCGTAGCACCCAGGATAGCGCAGTTGGTTGTGATCAGAGGGAGGAAGATGCCGAGAGCCTTCTGGAGAGCAGGCAGGTACTTCTTCATGAACATCTCTACGAACTGTACGAGTGCCGCGATTACGAGAATGAATACTACAGTCTGCAGATATCCGATCTCGAAATTATTGAGGAGCTGCATGACAGGCCATGTTACGAGCTCGGCGATAACCATTACGAAGACTACCGCGCCGCCCATACCTATTGATGAGCTCATCTTGTTGGATACTCCGAGGAATGAGCATATTCCCAGGAACTGCGACAGTACGAAGTTGTTAACGAGGACTATCGCCATAAAGATTACTATAAGGTTTACCATTATGTACGTCCTCCTTCCTATACTGCTGCAGCAGTTCCGGCTGCTTTCTTAGCTTCAGCTTCCTCGTTGGCCTCAGCTGTGTTGCACGAATTGTACATCGGGCACAGTCCGCAGCTGAAACCTTTTGCCTTGAGAGCCTTGCCCTTGGTTGCTGCCTGAATGATGGCGATCAGTACTCCGAATACGAAGAATCCGCCAGGAGGCAGGTTGAAGAAACCGATCGAGAAATTCGGGATGATGGTAAAGCCGAGCAGGCAGCCGGTTCCGAAAAATTCTCTGATCGCTCCCATGCATGCAAGCGCAAGAGTGAATCCGAGTCCCATGCCGATTCCGTCGAACAGTGAGTCGATCACAGTGTTCTTGTTCGCAAATGCCTCAGCACGGCCGAGGATGATGCAGTTTACTACGATCAGCGGGATGAATACTCCCAGAGCCTTATTGATGTCCGGCGCGTAAGCCTGGAGCACGAACTGTACCAGTGATACGAATCCGGCGATTACTACGATGTAGCAAGGGATCCTGACTTTATCAGGAATGACCTTACGCAGCATCGAAATTACGATGTTGGAACAGATCAGTACTGCTGTAGCTGAAAGTCCCATTCCGAGCGCATTGATCAGTGATGAAGATGTAGCAAGGAACGGGCATGTTCCGAGGAGAAGTACCAGTACCGGGTTCTCCCTGATGATACCGTTGGTCAGTATCGAGAGTTTGCTTTTCTTTTCCATTACTTTACACCTCCCATCGCTTTGTACTGCTCAAGCGCGCAGTATACAGCTTTGTGGATAGCGCCGGAGGATACGGACGCGCCCGTTACCTCAACGATATCGTCGGCATGTGCTTTGATGGTGTCGCTTCCGAGTTCTGTATGTCCGGCGTACTGAGCGAGGTGTCCGGCATCCTGTGCCTTGGTTCCTACGCCCGGAGTATCCGCGTGCTCAGTGACCTTGACACCTGTGACCGCTCCGTCTTTGTCGATGCCTACCATAGCAGTCAGAAGGCCGCCGTAGGAGTTGGACTTGACGGTAACAACCATGCCTGTGCCGTTGTCAGCTGTGAAAGCGTCTACTGCATATACTTTGCCCTCTTCGAGAACGAACAGTTCTGCTCCGCTGTCAGTGAAATTGTCAGCGTCAGGAAGCAGTTCCATTCTTGCTTCGCTTGCAGCCTTGGCAGTGTTCTCGTCAATGATCGGCTTGGTGATACCGTACGTGAACGCAAGAGCGAACGTTACGACAAAGCATATGATAACGAGTACCAGAATAGGCGAGATGAATTCCTTGAATGCGCTGTTTTTATTTTCCATTCTTAGCACCTCCCTCCTTCAGGTAGAACTTGTAGGACAGATTGTTGAGCAGCGGTGTGCAGATGTTCATCAGCAGGATCGAGAAGGACACGCCTTCCGGATAGGATCCGAAGAGTCTGATGCTCATTGTGATGATTCCACAGCCGATGCCGAATATGAGCTGTCCGAGAGGCAGTTTCGGCGATGTGACGTAGTCGGTAGCCATGAAGAATGCTCCGAGCAGTACGCCGCCGGCCAGTACGTGGAAAAGCGCCATGTGCAGGCTGCCTGTTGCGATAAGCGCGTAAACGAACACCGTACCGATGAACGCGCAAGGGATGACCGGGCTGATGACCTTGCGGACGATCAGGAACAGTCCTCCGATGATCAGCGCGAGCGCGCAGACTTCACCGGTCGAGCCGCCGTGGAATCCGAGGAACAGTGTTCCGAGACCAGGAAGCTGTTCGGTGTTGCCCTCTGCGAGGATGGCGAGCGGTGTAGGTCCTGTTACTGCATCAACAGCGTTGTCCAGTCTTGTCAGCGGCCATGTGGACATGTTGGCTGAGAAAGATATGAACAGGAAGATTCTTGCTGTGATAGCAGGGTTACTGAAGTTCCTTCCGATACCGCCGAAGAGCTGCTTGACCACGATGATGGCAAAAAGACATCCTATTATGGCCTGCCAGATCGGGAAGTTCGAAGGAACATTGAACGCGATCAGAAGTCCTGTCAGAGCAGCCGAAAGGTCGCCGATGGTCTGAGTCTTGTGCATGATCTTGTTGTACAGATACTCGAAGAGTACGCTGGCAGCAACACACACTACGGACAGCAGCAGGGCCCTGAATCCGAAGATGTAGATACTTGCGACCCATGCAGGAACGAGTGCGAGTATGACTGTTCCCATAAGTCTGGTAGTATCCGATTCCGTAACGATATGAGGCGCGGAGGATACTATCAAATTGGTATGAAACTTATTAGCCATATTACTTCGATGCCTCCTTAACCATCATTTTCGCGAGTTTGTTGGTCATGCTGAGAGGGCGTCTTGCCGGACATGTGTATGAACAGCTTCCGCACTCCATGCACTGCATGACACTGAATCTGTTGAGCTTGTCAACGTCCTTGGCCTCATACGCATCAGCAAAAATGCTCGGCATGAGTCCGAACGGACATGCTGTGTGACAGCGCTGGCAGTTGAGGCAGGCTGTCTCTTCCTTGACCTCTGCCATCTCCTGGCTGAAGCAAAGGATGGAAGAAGTATTCTTCATTGTCGGGGACTCGTCTGACTTGGTAGCTCTTCCCATCATAGGTCCGCCCATGATGATCTTGCGAGGCTCTTTCTTATAGCCGCCGCAGAAGTCAACTACGTCAGCGATCCTTGTTCCGATCGGAACGAATACGTTCTTAGGCTCGGCTACGGCGTCTCCGTCGACTGTTACTCTTCTTCTGACGATCGGCATACCTGTCTTAAGGTACTCTGCCATAACACCTATAGTCGAAACGTTGTCGAGAATAACTCCGAGCTGCGCAGGAAGCACTCCTGCGTTCATGGTCTGACCGGTGACCTCATATACGAGAACACGCTCAGCTCCCTTAGGATAGCTGGATGGCAGCGGAACGACTTCCATATCCTTGATCTCGTTCTGCTCGATCAGTCTCTTCATGTTGGCAATGGCATCAGGCTTATTGGTCTCGATGCCGATGAAGCCTTTCTCGAGGTTCAGCCAGTGCATGATCATCTTCATGCCGTCGATGACGTCCTGACCGTTCTCTACCATCTCTCTGTTGTCTGTTGTGATGAACGGCTCGCACTCTGCAGCGTTGACTACGAGGTACTTGCACTCATCGAGGTTCTTAGGATTCAGCTTGACGTGTGTCGGGAAAGACGCGCCGCCGAGACCTACCAGTCCGCTGTCTCTGGCAGCTTTGACAAAGTCCTCAAAGCTGTTGATCTCAGGAACTTTGACCTCTTCGCTGATCTCCTGTTTCTTGTCCGGCTCGATCACGATGTGCGTCTCAAATCCACCCATCGATCCCCGGACCTGTTCGATAGCCTTGACAGTCCCGCTGACGCTCGAAAAGATAGGTGCGCTTACAAAGGCTTCGACATCGCCGATCCTCTGTCCTACCTTGACGTAATCCCCTTTTGCTACAAGAGGCTTACATGGAGCGCCGATATTCTGGGACATGCTGATGCTAACCTCATCCGGTACCGGCATCGTCACGGTCTCGCTTGCGGCCGTGTTCTTGTGATGAGGTACGTGGATGCTTGGTAAATGTTTCCTTTGGCTCATCCCTTTTAGAAACTCCTTTCATATAAAACCAATATCTTGCTTTTCTGACTCAGGCCGCAGTTCCTTCCTTTGTTAATAATATGTCTGTCCTGCTGAACGCCCCAACTTTATCGGCAGGCACAGGTGAATCCGCGGTCTTTCAGAATATTGGGCATAAGAAACCATGGGTCCCTAAGCCCCTTTAACCACGCTATTATATAATACTTTTGGCAAAAAATCATGATTGTGAATAAATGAACGTTATATTGGGTGTCTATTTTTGAGTGCAATCATGTTAAATTTTTGACTCCTTTTTATTGGTCATAGTTTCCCGGGTATTGCAGGCGAAATCTGTACAGTACGCTCCTGTCACAAAATATTGCTACTTTCCTGTATGCACTTTATAATAAAAACATGAGTAACAGATCGATCATTGATTTCCTGAATGAATACTCGAAAAAGGCAGCTTCCGGAAATGCCGTGTCATTTCACATGCCCGGCCATAAAGGCAATGCTTCGATATACGAGAAAGCGGGTTTTGGTGAGTTTCTGAGGAATATTGTGGCCTGCGATATCACGGAGATCCCGGGAGCCGATGCTTTGTTCTGTCCGGAAACGACCCTCAAGGCTGTAATGGATAATTACGCGGATCTGTACGGCGCAAAACATTCGGAACTCCTCGTCAATGGGTCGAGTGCCGGAGTCATGGCGGCCATTATAGGTACTGTTCCTGTAGGCGGCAAGCTTATACTCGGACGGAACTCGCACCACTCGGCTTTCAGCGCGATGAGACTCGGCGGCATCAATCCGGTATATGTCAGACCGGAAACCGACCCGTATTCAGGGCTGGTTTCCGAGATCTCAGCGGCAGAGCTCAAAGAAGTATGCGCCCTGCATCCTGATGCCGACGCCATTCTGGTAACAAGCCCGAACTATTACGGCATGCTTTCAGACATAGCGGCTCTGGCCAATGTCGCTCATGCGTTTGACATGATCCTTATCGTCGATCAGGCACATGGAGCTCATCTGAAATTCTTCGATGACGATGCTTGCGCCCTGCGTGATGAAGGTGCTCATGTGACCTTCCCTTATCATTCTGCTGAAAAATTAGGCGCGGATATCGTAGTGGACAGCACACACAAAACTCTGCTGAGCTTTACCGGCAGCGGTGTACTGAATATCTGCTCGGACAGAGTGGATATCCCTGCAGTTTCGGATACTCTGAAGATGCTCCAGACGACAAGTCCTTCGTATCTGCTGATGGCAAGTCTGGATATCAACGAAAGGATAATGCGCGGACACGGCAGCCTTCTCATCAGAAACTGGAGAGACAGACTGATGCGGTTTTACCGGAGGGCTCTTCGCATCAATGGTCTTGAGATCGTCGGCGCAAGACAGGTCCTGCAGTGCATGAAAGAGATGGAAGAAATGGCTATCAGCCGCAGCCGGCAGTCTGCGTCTGTCTCTGAAAGTCAGCAGATCTCTGTTTCTCCGGGTGAAGCAGCCGCGTTTTTCCCTATGTATCGCAACCGGGCAGGGCTTGACCTGACCAAGATCAATATCAGCATGGCCGGTCTTGGCATAAGCGGTGAGCAGCTTGACCGGGAGCTGAGGCACAGGGGAATCATCTCCGAAATGGTGCATGGTGAGTATGTGATGCTGATGACAGGAGCCGGCAATACAGCCGCTGATTACGACAGACTTCTGGAAGCGCTGCAGGAAATCTCAGACAGCTATGGCATGGCGAGGACGGAGGGACGCATGCCGCGGCCGGCTGCAGAATTTGTTCTGGAAACAGCCGGTGTGCCGTTCGAGGCCGAGTCAGTTCCTCTATACGGAGCAGACGGCAGAGTGCTGTATGACCCTGTGATAGTATATCCGCCCGGCACACCGATCGCCTGTCCGGGCGAGATCCTGACACTCGAAGCGATCAGCTATATATCTGAGGCGATCGGCCGCGGCGAAAAAGTCACCGGCGTCGATGATGAAGGCATGATCCGGGTAGAGCTGATGCATTGACAGGAGACAGGTTTCACGATCTCATCTTTTTTCATCCGGATGAAATATATAAAATAAAACAAGGGATGCGGCAAGTTGCTGTATCCCTTGTTTTTCGCTGAGAAACCCTCTTATACAATCTGCATAGTCCGGAATGAATACTATCTTTTCCGGCCTTTGCTGCCCTTGGCTGAGTTTCCGGATTTATCTCTGCGGTATAGTATGATCAGCCAGATAACGCAGCCGATGAACAATGCCAGCAGCCAATACTGCCAAAGAGTCCAGCTTGTACCCAGGAAATTACGTTCATATACCGATTCATGTACACGGAAGTTTTCCCAGAACCCTTTAGTCAGCGCGAACAGAATTCCACCGGCCGGATATATATATCCTGACCTTTTGCCATATAGCTTCTTAATGAGAAACAGGCAAATCAATACTATACATAGCGAAGTTAATGCATCATACAGTGGAACGGGGAACGCTTTGTAACCTGCTACATCACTCCATATTCCATTCTCATCGGGTTCTCCATAGCAGCAGCCCCAGAACAGACATCCGATTTTGACAAAAGTCATTACGCTGTATACACACGGCGCGATATAATCTGACAGTTTTCTGAAATCATCTTTGCGTATAAGACAATAGCAAAGCAGAAAAACCGGCAGGAAAATCGGAATACCATAATTTCTGAGCCGCTCTGCGTCATAGTAAGCGCCTCCGCTTGCATATGCCAGCAGGGCTCGTTTGAGAGAAGCTGTCATCCATGCGGATATCAGCCCGAAAATCAAGGTAAGAGCACTGTATAAGGCCGCCTGTTTCCTGCTGTATCCGAACCGCTTTCTCAGCGCAAATAAAAACACCGGAACGGTTGCAAGTGCCATATAGAAAAACAGTTTGTACATGTTTATATTCAGGCCCAGAATGTTCAGCCATGGACACATTTTTACTTCACCATCCTTTCTATCTGATCTAACACGTTTAATAATCCAAGAGCCGGATCATTAAGATCCGGCTCCTTTTGTTTTGGTTTGAATCTGATTCTCCGGAAGAAAACGATCAATTATTGATGATATATTCTATCGTATTTCATTCAGGAAAACAAATCTCGGATACTAATCATTCTCACGTCTTCTGACCATGAATACCATACCGGCTTCTGCGATTATTGCGAGAATCATCCATCCCAGCAGATTTGCGGCATCTCCTGTCTTGACGCCCTTGCTGCTGTCGGTCTTATCTGTCTTATCGCCGTTATCAGGCGTATCCTCGTCATCAGGTTTGGTCTCAGCTTCCCAGATTGCTGTGAAGGTATGATCTCCTTCTACTGTGTAGCTGTCACCAGGCTGATAACTGCTGCCTCTCCACTCTACGAATACATATCCGTCTCTTGTCGGAGCTGCGTGGATCTTGATGACTTCACCGACATCATAGGTCTCTACAATGTCAGCAGTGCTTCCATCATATTCTCCTCCGTTGAGGTTGTAAGTGATGTCAGCAGTCTCAGGTTCAACAGCGGTAACTGTGAGAGTACCCAGCTTTTCTGTCACCTTGTAGTTGTTCTTGTCTACATCGCCCCATTCAATGGAGTATGTATTGTCGCTGGATCCTACCTCTGTCTGGGAACCTGTTGCCGTGACCTTCACGGTCTCAGCATCCGCATCGAGAAGTCCGGTGATGCTCGCCCCTTCATTCGTGAGAGGTGTGCCGTCATATACCTTTTCAGCGGAACCTGTCTCTACAGTTACCTCCACAGGCTCAATAGTAAGAGTACCCTGGGTATACTTTGGATCATAATATTCAGGGATTTTACCTGTAACTTCTTCCTGATCTGCTTTTGTCAGATAGTCTTTAGGGCTTTCTGATACGTTTATGATAGAAGGCGCTTCACCCAGAGCTTCTTTTATCTTTTCCTCATCATCTCTGGCTGAATCTTCTACATCCTTTGTCAGGTATCCACTTATTGTGTATTCGCCGGACAGCGCCTCTCCATCATATGTTTTGCTGTCTGTCTTAGCTTCTATAGTCAGTGGAAGTGTGTAGTACACATCTATAACATTCTTCGTAGGATCAGCATCGATCGTAATAGTCTTCAGTTCCCCGGCATTAAGCTCATATCCATCAAATTTCTTGAAGAACTCTGTTGCGGCAGATGCCGTGAATTCACTCCCGATAACCGCTGCGCCAGTATCGTCTTCAGCTACATTGATTTCTGTACCCTTAAGATAATGATGAACAACATATCCCGTTGTAGCTTGCTTGAAGTTCGCTGTGTACGTTGCTGCTACTTTCTCGGTCGGTACATATTTTGCGTCTGTACTGACTTCTTTGCCGTCCTTGTCTGTCCAGTTGACGAATTCATAGCCTTCACTGGCTGTCGCAGTCGATCCCGCGATCTCTTCGGTCACAACCTTAACTGTCTCCTCTGGCGGATCAACGCTGCCGCCGGTCGTCGCCTCGTACTTGATCGTGACTTCCTTCTCTGCCCACTGTGCAGTGTATGTAATCACATTATCGTCATTCGCTGCATCAACATTCAGTTCCTCGGTGTACGCAGGATCCCATCCGGTGAAGTCATAACCTTCTCTTTCCGGATCGGTACCATCATTAAACTGAGGAGTCGTATTCTCGACCGTCAGATTATTATGGGTCTCATCCGCAAAGACTTCACCATCAACGCCGTCAGTATAGACTACAGTGTACTTCTTCAGTGTCCACTGAGCATACAGGATGTTGGCATCGCTGTTTTTATTGCGGCTAATCAGGTCTGCCGCGATGGTATCGCCTGCAGCAACGTCCAGACCGGTTCCGTCAGACTCTGTGTTCCATCCTGTGAATTCATAACCGTCACGGGTGAAGCCGCATTCGGAATCGGACTTTGCCGTAACCTTCTCATTGACCAGAAGATCCTTGGTCGGATCGGACGGGCTCTTGTCCACAACGACATCATCGCCTTCGCCACCGTTCGCGTTGTAAGTGATTGATGTTGATGCGTAAGGACCTTCGCCGGTTTTGTTATACTTCGCTACGATATAAACGGTTCCGGTCTTGGTCGACTCGTCGTAGTCCGCAATCAGGTTTTCCGTAATGTCAAATGTGTTATTTGTGTAATAAACAGTGTCAAGCAGATTGCCGTCTTTGTCCTTCAGCTGCCATCCTACGAAAATGTAATTTTCATAGACAGTTGTTGGAGGCGCACCGAGAACGACAGAGGAGTCTGTCGCATACTTATAACTGACTGTCGGTGGATTGGATCCGCCCTCGCCCGCATCGTAAACAACGCTGACCTGACCCGGCATACGCCACTTCGCGATCAGGCTGACATCCTCTTCGATCTTGCCGTAATCATATACGCTGCCTGCCTTCGGTCCTGTCTTATAGAACCAGCCTACCAGCTCGTGCTTGTCGTCATATTTAACATTCTGGAAGAGAGAGTCCTTACTGAGAACTGTATCCAGCCAGACGTTGAACTCAGCATCCTGAGTTCCGACCAGCTCGCCGCCGTTCGGATCGAGGCTCACGTGGTACTGTTTCGGTTCCCACTTCGCGTAGAGGACCTTGTTGGCAGCCGGCATCTTGGAATTCCAGTCAAACAGGGCTACGCCTTCAGGATCTTCACACCAGCCCATGAAGTTGTAATGCTCCTTCGTTGGATTGGAGATTCTGTATTTGGACATGACGTCTTCATACGGGATATCGTTTACAGTTTCAACTGTACTGCCTTCCGAAATGAATGTCAGATCGTACTTATTTCTCTGGAATCTGATCTGGAGATTGTTCGCGCTGATCCTGCTTGTTCCGGCGCCACCATTGATCCAGTTACCGCCGCCGTTCCTGTACTGGATAGCCGTGAAGCCTTCATACTTCTCGGTGATCGTGAACGTACTGTTAGAACTTACAGATACGGTATTGGTCGCATTCGCAGGCCATGTTCCATCTATGTTCTGCTTATAGAATCTGATTCTGGTATCTCCGTATGGGGTCGCGCCGTACTGAGTGAGCGTCAGCCCATCCTCAGAAACTCCGCTCAGCCCGTTAAACTTGAACGCGTCAAGGAATGTAAGCCTTGTACCGCCGGCATTCGGATTCTGATACCAGTCTCTGTCCGTAGGCCAGGTATATCCGTTCGACTCAAGTGTCGATCCATAGAGTCCGGTGAACTCATGAGCAGGTGCAGGAACGTTCTCGATGACATATCTCGTGCCTTCGTATCTGACGTTCTCGTTGTAGACCCATTCACCGCCTTCCTGGTTGATATCTACGACTTGTCCGTCCATGACACCATATCCGGATCCGCCGGCAGCACCCTCAACATAACGGGTCCCGGTATATGCAGTCCCATCCGGAAGTGTCCAGTAGGAGCCGCCGCATCCGCCCCCGCTCACATAGGTAATCTGTACCATCTGTCCGTCGGAGAAACCGTACTGAGTTCCGCCCGTTCCGGCAGCCTGTCTGTATGTAGTCCCTGAGTAAGTGCCGGTCTTACTGTAGGTCCAATAACGGTTACCATACGTTCCGCGTCTTGTCAGAGCGATATAATCATCACCGATCTTACCGTACTGCTGTTCACCGCCGGTCGATGTGGTCTCCACGTATTCCGGAACTGTGCCGCCGTCACGCAGCACAATTTTCAGAACATCTCTGTCATAGTAGACGTTGACGACTGTCGTTCCGTCCGCTCTGACGGTCGCAGGCTCGATCTTGATCCTGTCACCATAGTGGAAACCTGTGTAGTTGAATTCAGTATAGGATGTGAAGTCACTCTCGTTAAGAGTTTCCCCTGTCGTTCCGGTCTTGACTTCACTCGCTTCAAAGTCATATGTCTTTGCATCGTTCTCAGCGTTCACGGCATCCGTTACCTTCTGTTTCCAGATGATTACGGTATACTTTGCCTTTCCCGGGATCCACTTTGCGTACAGAGTGATATCTTCGTCGAGGCCTTTGCCGGTCCACTTAAATTCTGTTGTGCATCCCGCTTCTTCATACCAGCCGCCGAATGTGTATCCAGGTCTCGTTGGATCTGCCGGCTTCTTGGTGGACAGATCGTCTGTCTTCTTGACAAAGACCGGACCCGTATAGGTCGGATCACTGTCGGATGTCTCATAATCGACATTCTCATCGAAGTGGATCCAGTTAGCATCAACGATCACCGCATAGAGATCAGTACTCTTCGTGACTGTGATCGTAGTATTTTCGAGAACTTCGCCGCCTTCAGTTTCAGACCAGCCTTCGAACGCGCTGGTGTCAGCCTTCGGTATGACAGTCTTGCCGGAGAAGTCCAGTGTTCCCTCAGTACCGGGATCACCCTCTACGGTAACGGACTCTACCGAATGGATACCGCGGTTGCCGTCGGCATCCGGCTCGCCCCAGAATGTAACGTAATACGTAGTCTCGACCTTCGCCTTGATCTTGATAGTCTCGGTCTTAGGAACTGAGCTCTTGGCACCGAATGTCAGCTTGGCTCCCGGAGTCTCGCCTTCGATGTCCTGTCCTTCTTCTACATACCAGCCCTTGAAGATGGTGTTCGCGCCGTCGCCTGCCAGCGCGCCCGGATCCATAAGCGTGTCGCCGCTCTTGATGTGCTGAGTCTCCTTGAGCTCATCGCCAACGTAGAACTCATAGGTCGCGACTGCGTTCTCGTCCTGGCTCTGCTCATCTTCTTCAACAACAATATAGATCGAGAAGTCCTTCGAGTTGAATGTTGCATTACCGTTGCTTACAGCTTCAGTAACAACGGATGCTGCTCCGTTGTCCGCGATGTGTACTACGCTCTGGTTGGCTTCATTGGCCATTCCGGATGCGTTCATGTGCACCTTTACAGCTTTCTTAGGCTCGATTTCCTTGCCCTTGTAGCTGAATGTGATGTCGACAGCCTTGATGCTGGATGCTTCGCCGCCAATTGCGCCTTCTACCGCATCCTGTACCTCGCCCGCAGAAACTGCTGTAACTGTCAGCTTAGTGCCTTCAGGAAGAGCGCCTTCCGGTGCGTTGATGACAACACTGACACCGCCTGCGGATCCCTTGAAGGTATCTGCAGGATATTTGACTTCTTCTTCCTCTTCTTCTGCCGCTTCCTCTTCAGGAAGTGTTTCTTCTTCTGCAGCATCAGCTTCTGATCCTTCTGTCTGCTCCTCAGCCACTGCTTCGGATGTTTCTGAGTCAGAGCTTCCCTCTGCTGCTTGTTCATCCCCGGCAGTGTCCACTGCCTCCTCAGGAGCAGCCGGTGATTCTTCGGCTGCTGCAGGGGCCGGTTCCGGCTCGGACGCTTCCTCTGCCGCAGGTGCAGGTTCCGGTTCCGGAGCAGGCTCGGATGCTTCCTCTGCTGCCGGAGCAGGTTCCGGTTCCGGAGCAGGAGCAGGCTCCGCTGCCGCTTTGGCTTCAGACTGAGTCACCTCAGTCTGTGCCCCTTCTCCCTCAGCATATACTGACAGGAAACTTGCACTGAAACTGTACTGGAGTATCAGCGCGAAGGCCATCAGTAATGCGAGGATCCGCTTGTGATTACTTTTCATTTTCCTTCCTTTCCAATCACTGTAACTAATGATTATATTGACCTTGTTAAGGGATTGATAAAAATAGCCGTAAAAATTTTCTCTTGTGCCGCGGCAGGAAGATGCCTTCCGGCAAAGAGAAAACAGTTACGAATATGTATGCGCAACAATAGCGCAACTTTTCCGCAGAGTATTATATACCAAACAGCGCAAAACATCGCCAATTTTGTTGCTTTTTTGTTGCACTTAATGTTTTTTTTCTTCAACATAGAACAGGAAGCTGAATCATTTTGATTTCAGCTTCCTGTTATTAATTGTCTTCAGACTGTTTCCGGACTATTGATCCGGCAACTCTCCCCTCTGATCAATCAGGTACTACTGCTCTTCGCGTCTTCTGCGGAAGCACAGCGCGGCGAGACCTACTGCTGATGCTGTCATGAGTGCAAGGAGACCCATGATGTCAGAATCGTCTCCGGTCTTGACGCCGGTACCCTTGTCAGGTTCATCCGGATATACGTTTACGAATTCGAATGCGGCTGCATCATATTCCACGCCATCCTTGAAGTACTCTCTCTGTACATGGAGATTGCCATCGCTGTCCTCATCAACTGTTGCTCTGACTGTGTATACAGTTCCATCATAATCGCAGTCTGAATTGGATCCCGCGACCTCAGTTACCTTGTACGTGTATACTCCAGGTTCTGTAAATTCGATCTTTCCGAACTCCTTGATGCCTTCGCCCTTGATAGTCATCGTCATTGAGCTCTTGCCGCCTGCAGCCTTAGGCATCGGGAATGATGGGTCATCTGCCTCAAGCTTGAATGTGTATGTCTCTGACTTGCTTGGCGCAGTTCCTTCAATGATCTTCTGTACCGGAGGATCAATGTATACAGTTCCCTTATCCGGAGCTTTGTACTTGTTAGTCAGTGTAGTGACTGTACCGCTGGCCTCTGAACTTGCCAGTGAATATCCGTCAGGCATGCTGCTCTCAGACCATGTGTACTTGATCGCTTTGCCATCCTTATTCTTAGGCAGGTCACTAACTGTTGCAGTCCAGCCGTTCTCCTCGTTGAGAGTGACTGTATCGCCATTGCTCAGAGTAACGGTCAGTGACTCAGGTCTCATGCCGGTAGCATCGTCTTTGTCATCCCAGACCTTCTTGACAGTTGCTTCCGTTGTCTCAGGAGTGTGAGTGTTGGTGATAGTGAAGCCGGTCTCGGCATCGCCGGTCACCTCAACTTCATATCCGCTTGGAACAGACACTTCCTTGACAGTGTATTCGATCGGAGTTTTCTCATCAGATGCTTCTTCATCGCCATCAGCTGCTTTAGGTTCTGCGGTTACTTTTTCCGCATCAGCAGGCTTGCTTTCTTCAGCTTTGTCAGGCTTTTCCTGTGAAGCCGGTTTCTCCTCAGCGGCTTCCTTAGGTTCTTCTGCTTTGCTTTCCTCTGCAGCAGGTGCGGTTTCTGCAGCCGGAGTCTCTGCGACTTCTTCTGCAGCAGGCGCTGCAGGTTCTTCTGCAGCTGGGGCCTCTGCAGGTTCTTCTGCAGCTGGCTCCTCCTCAGCTTCCGGAGTTTCATCAACAGCAGCATTCTTTTCTTCAGCAGATTCCGCTTCCAGATCTTCTACGTTTTCATCTGCGCCTGCATTGGATTCGCCGGCTGCTGATTCGTTAGTGTCAGCTGGCTTTGCTTCCTCCGCGGCAGGTGTTTCCGCAACTGGTGTTTCTGCAGCCGGTTTCTCTTCAGATGCAGTTTCTTTTACAGGTTCAGATTTCTGCTCATCCTCTGCCGCTGCGGCCTGCTGAGGCTCAGTTGTAACAGCTTCATCGTTATCAGCTGCTGTCTCTTCATCACCTTCTTTATACTTAGGGATGCCCTTCCAGTTGTATGACCAGTTTCCGGCCTCATTCAGAGTTACCGGATCGCCAACCGGTTCATCACCGGCATACAGCTGAACCTGGATACTGTCAGGTCTGATACCATCCTGATCGTTACTGTCATCCCATTTCTTTGTTACATGAATCTCAGTTTCCGGAACGTGTGTATTGGTGATCTTGAAACCGTTCTCAGCATCACCGCTGATGTCCTTAGTGTAACCTTCAGGGACCGAAGGCTCCTCTACAGTGTATTCAATGGCTTCGCCATCTTTGTTCTTGTCGAGACCTTCCCAGGTGTACTTCCACTCTTTACTGCTGTCAAGTGTGACAAGATCACCCTTGGCACTTCCGTTTGCCATGAGCTGTACCGAAACGCTGTCAGGTCTTGTCCCATCTTCATTGTCACTATCTTCCCAGACCTTCTCAACACTTATGTCAACAGTCTCAGGCGTGTGCTTGTTCGTGATCGTTCCGCCGCTTACAGCGTATTCTTTGCCCTCACCGTAATCCGGCGCGTCATAATCCTGAACTTGTTCTTCAGTAACCTGATACTCGATCACTTCTCCTTCACTGTCATATTTGTCCAGGCCAGACCATGTGTAAGTCCAGGTATTGCCATCCTCGCTCTTCTTCATAGTCGGCTCCGGCTCAGTGATTGTTTCACCCCCGGCCTTGAGTGTCAGTTCGAACTCATCCTCACTCGGACGAAGTCTATCCTGGTCATTGCCATCGTCCCATACTTTGTCGACAGTAACATCTACAGCCGCATACTCATTGGTATAAGTCAAAGTATACTTTGTATTGGTTGCATCAATAGTACCTGTTGTTGTGCGGGCAAGTGTATAAGGTTCTCCTGTACCCTTGCCATCACAATCAAGTTCGGTTTTACTGTAGATGAAACCAGCAGGCAGATCGCCCTCAGTGATAGTATATGTTGACTCCGTAGGCAGGTTGGCGACCATAATGGAGCATCCGGCCTGAGCAGTAACCGTGACATCGGTACCGCTAGGTGCGTACCAGTAGCTGCCGCTGGCATGAGTGGCGCCATCAACCTTCTCAATAGGATTTCCATCCTTATCGCGTGCCGAGATCCATACCCAGTAATCCGTTTCATGGTCCGGATCGTCTTCAGGTTCTTCTTCAGGCGCAAGTGAATTTACAACATTGATTACGAATGGGAATTCTGCGCCTTCCGGAGCGCCTTCACCAGTGACTTCCTTGGTCAGGAAGAGTCTGGAGCGACGCTCATTGGTAGCTGTCAGCGCAACAGCTTCTTCATCTGCATAATATGTTCCATCTCCTATTGTATAGGTAGTAGCTCCCGTCGGTGCCGGATGTTTATCATCGACTTTGATGAGCATAGTAGTCGTACCGTTGATCATCATCGGATGAACAACCGGAACGTCCAGTTCCCAGTGATAGGTGAGATCTTCCGGTTCCGTGAAAGTGAAGTCGTGACCTTCTGCACCTTCAAGAACTTCCATCTCGCCATCTTCATTCTCACGCATAATACCGACAGAGACATATACACTGTTGGTCCAGCTCGGATCTGAAAGTGTTACCGGATATTTTGGCTCTCCATCACGTGTCACGGTGAGCGTTACCGGTGGTTGGCTCTGGCTGTCGATTTCATTTTCCCAGGCCTTAGTAACTGCCATCTGCTCTACAGCAGACATGCTGACAGGATCCGGGTTTGTATACGTGGTCTGACCGGATTCCCCTGTACGTGTATCAGTATATGTCAGAGTAGCTGTAGTATTGGTTTTGAGTTTGCCGTCACGATCGATATACTTCTGAATTTCCGGATCCAGTCTGTCCCATGCGCTTGGATCATTCTTGATATCTGCCACATAGTCGAGTGAAGTCTGGCTCGGATATACATCAAATGTTACAGAGTAAGTAACTCCATCGAGAAGTGTTCCTACAGATCTCAGGTTCCAGTCAACAGAACTTCCATTCAGCTGTGCTGCAGGCGGATCATAATCGTAGAGGGCATTCGCTTCTTTCCACTCATACTTAAACTGCCCGCCGGAAACTGAGCCATCAACCGTAACACTTGGTGTTAATTCGCCCTGTCTCCATGATACCGTGCAAGTTCCGTCACCATTATCCGTTACAGTATACTCAATTTCATCACCATGAGTATCTGTACGTGTAAACTTGTTGTTTACAACCGGAATTGAGAGCCAATACTGATATGAGGACTCATCAACTTCAAGCAGCTCCGATATTTCTCCTGTACTGGTTTCGATCTCACTTGTTGTTCCGTCACTGATCGCGGCAGATGAAATACCCATTGCCTGTACGATCTTATCAAATATCTTATCAATAGCGGCCTGAAGAGCACTCGTATCACTGGCATTGAAATAGCGCGGTGCATCCTGCGTCGCGGCCACAACATTGTTTATGCTTCCGCCCCTGTGCTGTCCGTTCTCAGAGAAGACCATGAGATCATCAAGAAGATCGGCCTCAGTACCATAGGCATATATAGCATAATAGTCTCCGCCCTTTTCCTTAAGTGCATTCTGAATTGCATACGCCTCATCAGTTGCAGCATTGTAGCGTTCCCTAAGTTGTGCTATTGTTGCGCCGGTTGGTGCAATAGCATCACTGCCGGTGGTTCCGGTTGCGGTCGGAGCACCATCGGTTATATGAATAACAAAGGTAGGAACATCCTCACGGGAACTGTTAACGAGCGTATTTGCCAGTCTCAGAGCATGCTCCCAGTTGGTACCGTAACTATTGTAGGTAAAGTTAACGTTTCCGTCAGTTCCTCCATCATCAAACCGGTTGGCAAGCCCTGTAACATTGGTGGTCCAGCCCTGTATCTGACTTGCTGTCTGACCGAAGTTGACAAGAGACACACGTATATTATTACCCGTACTATATGTATCCAGATTTGTCAGAAAGTCATGTACAACGTCCTCCGCCTGGTCTGCACGGGAATAATTTCGATTCCCGACCCGAACATCCTGAGTACTCATACTCTGAGAGACGTCATATACGACTACGACATCTACATTTCCGGCAGACTGATCAACATTATCAGCGTCGCCGGTAACAGAAAGTTCGAGCTGAACTGTGCCGTCCTGATTATCATTCGCGCTCTTTGCATGCGCCGGCACGTCTCCTGCATCTGCATACGCAAACCATGATGCTGCCAATGGTGCATATGCCAGCGTCATTGCCGTCGTCAGCAATAATGCAAGAGCCCATTGTAGAATCTTGTTGCTCTTCATAACAATACTCCCTTCAAATTTCCATATATGACTTATGACTATTGATGATTAATTAACAGGCTGTAACAGGTCCCGAATCATTTCTGTAAAGCGCCCTTTACATTTTTCTTTTTGCTCGTAAAGTGTGTTTTACATGGGTATCCGAATGAATTGTAAAGTGTTCTTTACGTTAGATGACTAATTGTCTCAACTCCTTGCAATCACTGGAGTTAATGATTCTTTGGTGAGTTTTCTCTTCCCCCTTGAAGTCCCGATTGTCTACCCTATTATACCTATTATTGGATAGTCGGTTTATTGTAGCAAATAATCGCTACAATACGCAACAAAATCGCAACATTATTAATAAAAAGACATAATTGGCACAAAAAAACAGCGACAGGGAAATCTCCCTGTCGCCGGGTAATTGCAAATCGCAGGTTTGTTATCGGATCAGTTTTGCTTCCTTCTGAGTATTATGATTCCCGCAGCAGCCACCATTGAAACTGTCATCATTATGAAATAAGTCACAATATTACTATTGTCTCCGGTTGCCACAGCATTGCTCTGAGGTGTTGCATTATCCGATGGACTGTCCGACGGGTCGTCTGATGGATTGACCGACGGATCGTCTGACGGATTGACTGTCGGGTCATCTGATGGATTGTCCGGATTGTCCGGATCGTCCGGTGTTGGTTCCGGTTCCGGTTCCGGAGCAGGATCCTCCTCCGGTGTATGCGTGTTAGTTATAGTGTAAGTTCCGTCTTCATTTTTAACGATTTGACAGGTATAACCATTGATGCTCATCTCGGAAACAGTGTACTCGATTTCCTCGCCATCTGCATATTTCGGAAGATCATTTACTACCCAGTTCCAGTCTGCATCTGTTGTGGCAGTATATTCTTTTCCATCTGATCCGGTGATCCTGACTGTAATGCTGCCAGGTCTGATCCCGTCCTTGTCGTCTTTGTCATCCCAGACCTTATTGCCTGAAATACTTATTTTTTCCGGAATATGGGTGTTCGTAATTGTGTATGTTCCATCCCCGTTATCAACGATCTCACTGGTATAACCATCTATGCTTATTTCAGAAATCGTATACTCGACTTCTACACCGACTTGACCGGCAGTATATTTCGGAATACCATCTATACTCCATTTCCAGTATGCGTCTGTTTCAACGGTGTATTCATTTCCATCTGATCCGGTGATCTTAACGGTCACGCTGCCCGGTCTTATGCCGTCCTGATTGTTTCCATCGACCCATTCCTTAATTCCGGAAAGAGTTATCGTCTCAGGGGTATATGAATTAGTCAGTGTTGTAGTCGTGTCTGATGTTTCTGTTCCTGTTAATTCATATCCTTCAGGCAGTGAGGATTCGTCTTCAGTCCAGGAGTATGTGATATCTCCTTTTTCATCGAATTTTGGCAGATTATCCACAGTGGCTGTCCATTCGTTGTCCTCGTTCAATGTCACCTCTGTACCGTTCGAGAGCGTCACTTTCAGTTCTGATGGTCTCTTGCCGTCCTGATTATCAGCATCATCCCAGATTTTCCTGATCGTTGCTGTAGTTGTTTCAACTACATTAACTATTTTTCCCGTCAGCTGCTCAGGTGTGCTTCTGTTATATGTGCCCTGGGCCGCCTGCACAATACCATCTCCAAAAATGATCTCATTGTCGACGATGCTGAATATGTGCTCAGAGTGTCCCTCAACAATATATGTTCCTGATGTTCCATATACAAACAGAACATTCGTTGATCCTATATAAGTTGGCAGTGTAGATACGATAATATCCTGTTCGAACGGTGTCAGTGCTTCAGGCGTCCAGATAATGACACCATCGTGCCCGTTTGCGGTTGACTTCATGGCAACTATTGATCTGTTATTTACACTGATATCCGTCTTAACCGGCTTATCCTCAGGCTGAGGGTTATGTTCCCAATTAACAACATCCTCAAACTCAAAGAAAACATCCGGGTCTTCGTGAGAATCAGCATCCTCAGAATAGCTATATGCCTTGATTTCATTTTCATCTTCTACAAATGCATACTTATACTGAGTAGATTCCTGTGCATTTATGATGTGCTCTGTGATATCGATTGTTCCGGTCCAGACATCACCTGAACCACTTAGTGTTATTGGGTCGCCTATTGGCGTTCCTTCTGTCGGTTCTTGCCCTTCTGTATATTGATATAAAGTAACTGTAATACTTTCAGGTCTTAATCCTGCTTCGTTACCATTATCATCCCACTCTTTAGTGATTGTCAGTGTTATTGGACCAGAGCCCGGCTGGATCCCTTCCTCACTGGCTGCTTTGATTTCTTCTGACAGATTGTCAGCCAAAATAACCACTGCCCTTGCTGGTTCCGTGCCGGAATCTTTGGTGCTGCCACCCTCGGTACTGTCAGCATTAGCCGATGTTCCATCAGTCGGCTTGTTGCTTCCGGATATTGAATCACCGGTATCCGCCGTATTGTCTTCCGGTGCCTTGACATCGCCGGAACCGCTGTTGCCTTCAGATGCAGCCCCTTCTGTTGAGCCCGCAGACACAGCAGGTAAAATGTCTGTCACCGTGCTTGCCTCTTCTGCCTTTTCAACTTCAGAAGCAGGCTGTTCCTGTCCGGCCATCGCTTCAGGCTTTTCAACGTCTGCTCCGGCAGGTGTTTCCAGCTGATTCTCTTCAGCATTCTCTGCAACAGGTGCAGGTTCTGCTGCAAGCGCTTCTTCCCCTTCGGCGAATACGTAAAGGAAGCTGCCGTTGAAGATGATCATTGTGAGCATTATCACAAGTGATAATAGCCGTTTTGTCTTTTTCACTTCTTTGCCCTCCATATCTTTATATAATTCCCTTAGACTTATCGAATTAAGTTTCTGAAAGCGCCACCAAAAAAAGGGCGCAATAAACTTCTGGTACGGGTTAAATATAAGGTTTTCAGTGCAACAAAAACGCAACATAATGGTGCTGTTTTTCGCTATTTTACGCATTGTTTTGTATTTATAAAAAACAGACCCGTTTTTCTTAACGAGTCTGTAAAGTGCGTTTTACATTATGAGTGTTTTTGCTATTTCCCGGAAATTATCATGCTTTCGGTAAAACAATCGTTGCCGTTGTTATGCCGTCTGCTGTTTTGAGTGTCAAGGTTCCTCCGCACTGGGTTTCAACACGTGTCCTGACATTCTTCAGACCGACACTCTTGTGAGTATTCTGCCGGCGGACAGGATCTCCAGTCTCACCAACTTCGTTCATGACCCTGATCTCTACACGATCCGGATGTTCGGCGGTCTCAATAATGATTTTGCTCTGCTCTGCGTTGGAGCCCGTTCCGTAAAGCACGGCATTCTCAACCAGTGGCTGCAGGATCAGAGGCGGCACCATGAAATCCACAGTTTCCAGCCTGTATTCCACATCAAAGTCTCGGCTCCCGCTCATCTTCGCAAGTTCAATATATACCTTGGTATGTTCGAGTTCCTTGCTGAAATGAATAAGTTCGTCATTGGTCAGGCTTTCCAGATTGTCTCTGAGATATCCCGAGAACAGCTCAATCGCAGGCCGGACCTCATTCGGCTCTTTGTCACTGATCCCGGCAATCGACTGCAGCGAGTTAAAGATAAAGTGCGGGGATATCTGCTCCATCAGCAGCTGTACTTTATTTTGGGACAGCTCCAGTTCTTTGCTGATGAGTTCCTGTTCGATTCTCTGGTTGTAGGCCAGATACATCAGAAAATACATGAAGAACAAACCTAATCCATGAACTCTGAATAAAGGGAATATTATGTCTATGATCAAAGCGCATACCGGAAAGCACAACATCGTCAGATATCTTATTCGACCATATCTTGCTATTCCAGTATTGCGGCTGATCAGAGACAACAACAGAATCTGGATGAGAAAAGCGCCGTATAGTACATGTATCCTTGGATTCTTTGCAAAAACCGCAGAGAATATCAAAAACGCAACAAAGCATGCAGTACAGATCATCCTCCTGGTACTGCGGTTTTTCTTAAACCATTTCTCTCCATTGATCTCCCAGAAGAATTCCAGAATGCTGAAAGCAATCAGGTAGGCACTTACTATAGTGAATGTTTTTGCCTCACGAAAGTCCCCGGAGGCAGGCCCCCCCAGATCCATAGCTGAAAAAGCGAGGGCCCTTCCGTATGTTTGAAAAGAGATCCCTCCAATCAGCATCAGGATACCAATAAGAGCATGGCCAAGTGAATAGTCCTTATGTTTCTGTCGGGTGATCGCAACAGCCAGAATGAACAAACCGGTCACCGCCACTATGTCATTGGCGCTCTTGATCATTTCAGATGAAAACATGTTGCCCTCAATGACGCCGTTCATAGTTTATGTCTGACTCCATTCATGTAGGATTGATAGATAAGCCGATTGGATTTGCGTACGATACTGAACATCAGCAGCTCGCAGCATGCCCGGATAAACAACCAGGCATATGACAAGAAAGGATGATCAAACTCAGTTAACAGCATGAAAAGAGTACCGACTATTACCAGACATAAATTGCCCAGAAGACGGGCTCCTGAAGCGAGTTTTTTCTCTCCGATAGTATCCAATACATTTCCGAACCCATGCATAATGAAGTTCAGTCCCGTCAGTGCAACAAGCTCCTCAATAATCGCAATGGCAAGCATGAGAAGACCAAAAATGAATACTTCTGCTGAAGTACTGTTGTAATAGTAGAAGAGGTCAATGCTCAGAAGGATTCTCCATGCTGCATCGCTGAAAACACTTACCAGAAGAATATTTACTGCCGTTTTGAATTTGCCCCTGAAAAAATGCGATATATATATACTGTAGATGACAACGCAGAGTATACCTGTCCTGATACAACTCACTGCATCATGCAGTGCCCCGACATCCTCTACACGGAAAGCCTCCTCTCCGAAGATTCCGTTTTCTGCTGCTGCACAGGCTAAAGTAGCCAGACTGAATACAGCCAGGAATAACAGCGCATACTGCAGTATCAATGCATTTCTGGTTTCAGATCGTATGCGTTCCAATTACATCCTCACTTTGGTCTGCCATAGAGTACAGCGTTCCTATCGTCATTTCTGCCCATGAATATTGGGCCATGTATTCCCCATGAAAGCTGTTGATCGCATTGACATCATTTCTCAGGAAATCATAATAGTCACAATGGAATTTGTCCGTATCAACACTCCAGATGTTCCACATTTTGACTAAGACATTATCTGCTCCTGCAGCTGCGAGATCCTTCTTAAGGCTCGCCATGATGACCCTGCACTGCGCTTTGAGCTTGCTATCTGCCTGACGGTCTTCCCAGAGGACGGAACAGATCTCGCCAACAGTACATCCTGCGCCTCTGCGATCGATCAGATATGCAAAAGCTTCCTTGCTTATAGATCTGGAGAACTTTACTATGTTGCCTCGGTAGAAAACCTCAAAATTACCAAAGCACCGTACATCGAGCAAACGGTCAGACGGCTTGGCGACCGGATTTCTGAGATGCTCGATTTCATCCGTCAACCCCTTTTCCGTTACCGGCTTGAGGACATACCCGCTTGCACGCAAACTGAAAGCATCGACCGCAAAATCCGGATATCCGGTCACGAATACTATATTAGTCTGCGGTGAGAGCTCCTTGATCCGGGCAGCCATCTCAAGGCCACTCATTCCCGGCATCTCAACATCCAGCCATACAATGTCCGGCTGTATCTTCTTTATAGTTTCAAATGCCTTCTGCTGATCCTGCTCTGCAGCATGATTGCCTGCAGGATCTATCTTTTGCATCAGCTGTGCTGTTTGTTCAGCAAAGCTAAGTTCATCATCAATGGCTATAGTTATCATATGCTTATGACTCCTTAATTGACCATATTATCTCTGTTCCGAGTCAATATATAAGACAAAACTTTTCATATCCCCCCGAGGGAGATCAGTTAACGCGTTTAATTGTACATACTATCGTGTGCTTCATCAAGCGAATATAGCTATTTGCGCTATAAACCAACAAGCCTCCTATGATGCATCATACGATACTATCGTAGGAGGCTTAATTGTCAGATGTTAACAGCTTATTCCACAATCAGAATATGGTCACTATTCCTCATCTCTCTTTCTTCTGACGAAGAAGCCTGTTGCAAGAGCAGCCACTGATCCGAAGAATACGATCAGGCTGTTACCGAATCCGCTATCACCAGTTTTGGTGCCGGTAGTTTCATCAGGTTCGTCACTGTCGTAAGTATTCACAAACTCGAATGTTGCTACGTCAGTAGAGCTTCCGTCCCGGAAGTACTCTCTCTTCACCTGAAGCTTGCCATCTTTGTCTACATAGATATTTGCACTGACTGTATAAATAGTACCATCATATTCACAGTCACTATTGTCACCGGCTACTTCTCTTACGGTGTAGTAGTATGTCTTTCCGGCATCATCCTTATCGTAGACGATCTTTCCGAATTCCTTCTCTCCTTCACCTGTGATGTTCACTGTCATCGAGCTGGCGCCGTTGGCTGCCGCAGGCATTGGATTACCGGAAGCAGTCGCCTCGAGCTTGAAAGTATATGTCTCTGCAGTATCAGGTGCATTGCCTTCTATTACTTTCTTGACAGGAGGATCGATGAAGCATGTGCCAGGATCCGGTTCGGTGTACGTATTTGTGAACGTGAACTTATAGGTCTCATCACTAGGATCAACTACCGCATGGAGATCCCCATTCTCATCAAGTGTTACCTTGACAACTACGGTCTTAGTTTTTTCCGGATCATTAGTGACATTGGCCATTGAACCGGACTCAGCGATCTCATATGTATATGTTCCGGCTTTTTCGTAATGGATCTCACCGAATTCTATGGTGCCTTCCGCATTGTTAGTGACGGTGGTCTCCTTAGGAAGTGGTATATCAGCAGCATCTGCAACTGCTTTAGCTACATCCTTTGCAACTTCAAGAGATTTTTCTTCAGCTGCAGGCTTTTCTTCTGATGCAGGTGCTTCCTTGCCGATAGTATCCTGTGCAGGTTCAGCTTCTGGCTTCTCGTCTGCAGTTGTTTCATCAGTTGCTTCCTGTGCCTTATCTGCATCAGCTTTTGCTTCATCCGCTGCTTCCTGTGCTTTATCAGCATCGGCTTTTGCGTCGTCAGCTGCTTTCTGGGTTTTCTCTGCCTTTTCAGCGGCCTCGTCAGCTGCCTTCTGCAGCTGATCGGCTTCAGGTGTACCCTGCTCCGCTGCTTCTGCTGCCGCATTCTTGGCTTCTTCGGCCTCGACTTTAGCTAAATCGGCAGTATCCTGTGCTTCCTGAGCTTCCTTTCCTGCTTCTTCAGCCTTTTCAGCAGCCGCATCTTTTGATGCTTCTTCTTCAGCCGGTTTTGCTGCTTCAGGCTCTGTTGGAGTATCGGAAGTCTGTCCAGCCGTCTCATTGTCTGAAGGCGTTGCAGCGTTCTCCTCTGCAGGCTGCTCAGCAGGTGCCTGCTCGTCTTCGTCATATTCTGCACTTATGCCCTTGATCGTGAACTTGAACTTTCCGGTCGGAATACTTCCGTCATAGCCCTTGAGCTCTTTCAGACCAACGATCAGAGCTTCTGTTGATGTGTGCTTGTTGGTGATTTTGCCACCATCCTTGACCGGATCAGCAGGGGACTTGGTATAACCCGCAGGAACATTTTCTTCACTTACGGAGTACTCGATATCCACACCGCCGGCTTTCTTAGGAAGTCCTGACCAGGTATATGTCCAGGTGTTGCCCTCCTTTGTGACCGTTGGATCACCTGCTCCGGATGCATTCAACGTGAGCGTCAGTTTATCCGGACGGATCTGATCCTTATTGTTCATGTCATCCCAGACTTTAGTTACAGTTACTGTAACTTTTTCCGGGGTGTGCTTGTTGGTGATCGTTCCGCCATCAGCTGCCGGATTGCCTGTCACGGTTTCATAATGCGCGATAGCATCTTCCTTTACTTTGTATGGGATCGCTGTTCCGCCGGCATTCTTCGGCATACCTTCATACTTGATCGTAAAGGATCCGTCATCATTTTCTGTTACCGTTGGCTCATATCCGGTGACTTCTGCGTCCCCATTTATAAGATGGACTTTTGACTTGAAATCAGATGCGCTAAGTCTGTATCCGTCCTGATTGTCTGCATCATCCCACTTCTTTGTGACTGTGACCGATGTCGTTTCCGGCGTGTGCTTATTGGTGATCGTTCCGCCATCAGCTGCCGGATTGCCTGTCACGGTTTCGTAATGCGCAATAGCATCTTCCTTTACTTTGTATGGGATCGCTGTTCCGCCGGCATTCTTCGGCATACCTTCATACTTGATCGTGAAGCTTCCATCATCATTTGTTGTTACAGTTGGCTCATATCCGGTGACTTCTGTGTCGCCGTTCATCAGATGG
>JBGUJM010000109.1:0-1518 GCA_045113935.1 Anaerovoracaceae bacterium | reverse complement strand
ATCAAATCTCACCACAATGTGGGAGGTCTTCCTGACTGCGTTGACTTCAAGGAAATAATCGAACCGTTGAGGATGCTGTTCAAGGATGAGGTAAGGCAGCTCGGACGCGAACTTGGTCTGCCGGAGTATCTTGTGAGCAGGCAGCCTTTCCCGGGACCGGGTCTCGGGGTCAGGATCATAGGAGACGTTACAGCCGAGAAGGTACGCATCGTACAGGACGCAGACGCTATTTACAGAGAAGAAATAGACAGGGCGGGACTTGCCGGAGAGATCAGTCAGTACTATGCCGCTCTCACAAACATGCAGACGGTCGGAGTCATGGGAGACTTCAGGACGTATGATCATGCCATAGCCTTGAGAGCAGTAATAACATCTGATTTCATGACGGCTGCGGCTGCTGAGATCCCATGGAATGTACTTCAGAGAGTTATGACAAGGATCGTCAATGAAGTCGATCACGTTAACAGAGTATTCTACGATCTCACCAGCAAGCCGCCTGGAACGATAGAATTCGAATGACATCAACAATGACTGGACTGGGGAACACAAAAGGGGTAAAAGATGGACTTGAGAACTCTGCAGTATTTCGTTACTGTCGCGGAAGAACTCAATATAACAAGGGCTGCTGAAAAGCTTCACATGAGCCAGCCGCCTCTCAGCGCACAGATAAAGAGTCTTGAGAGAGAGCTTGATACAGAGCTGTTTATCAGAGGAAAGAGAAGGCTCAAACTTACTGAGTCAGGGCAGCTTCTGTACAGGCGGGCCAAAGAGATCATCAAACTCACGGACAAGACGAAGTCTGAGATCCTTTCGCTGGGTGAGGGCATGCGTGGAACCATAGCCATCGGACTGGTGGAGGGCATGGCTCCGGATATCGCTGCGGAATGGTTTGCCGGATTCAGGGCCATCCATCCGAATGTCAGGTTCAGGATACTGGACGGAAGCACCGATGATCTGCTCGAGAAGCTCAGAACGGGCCTCATAAGTCTGGCAGTGATAACATCACCGTGTGACAATTCGCTCCTTCACAGTTTCCATGTCGGGGAGGAGAAGATGGCAGCGCTGATGAACAGGCAGCATCCGCTGGCTCAGGATAACGGACGTAAAGTACGGGTCGCTGATCTTGTCGGTGAAAATCTTATTGTCCCCAGCAGAAAAGCTCTTATAGAGACTATCTACAGGTGGTTCCGGGAGATAAATGCCGAGCCGCAGATAGTATGCGAGATGGACAGTTATCTTGATGCCGCCGCTCTCGCGGGCAGACAGGTCGGGATAAGCATATATCCCCGGACAGCGTATATCCCAAACGATTCTCTTGTGTTCAAAGAGATCGCGGGTGAGGATAAAAAAATGGAATACCTCTTTGTATGGCGCAAAGGTCATCCGCTTCCGACCATCGAGGAAAGATTCATAGACTTCGTTAAGGCAAGTGTGGCCGGGAGTCGATAAAGTTAGTGAAATATGCTTATGCATGAAAGGATCCGGATATCCGGATCCTTTTTTCATACGCAAAAAATA
>JBGUJM010000108.1:0-11701 GCA_045113935.1 Anaerovoracaceae bacterium | reverse complement strand
CATGATGTTAAATCAAGTAAAAATTATGGAATGAGGCTGACTCCGGAAAGGGGACAGCTTTTTTTGTAACAAATAGCAGAGTTTTACACCGGCAGAAACGAGGATCAGGAATGGGACTGTTTTACGAAGCTGACAAGACATTCGACGATTTGATGAAAGAAAAGAAGAACTTTGTCTTCATCGGAGAAGCGGGAAGCGGCAAAAGTGAGATCGTTCTCAATATAGCGAACAAGCTCGCTCAGGCTACCGGCAGACCGGTCGATCTTTTTGACCTTGACCAGACCAAGCCGCTGTACAGATCCAGAGACATGAAGGAAGACTTTGCCGGACGCGGAGTCACGATCCATTATCAGGACCAGTACCTTGATGCGCCTGTGATGGTAGGCGGGGTCAGAGTATCTCTGGTGAGCGACAACTATACACTGCTTGATATAGGCGGAGGCCATCAGGCAGCCAAATTCGCCGGGGCGTACAGCGACCTTCTCAGCAAAGATGATTCGGTACCTGTATACATCATCAACCCATACAGACCATGGACCAAGAGCGTGGAAGCCATCGACGGGACGATGAGCCATATACTCGGCTCCATGAGACTCGATCACATATATATGCTCGCTAATCCTAATCTGGGATATGCTACAACTGTTAATGAATTCATGGAAGGACTTGATAAGATAGACTTGCTGCTGGACGGATATACTGATGTCAACAGTGCGTGTGTCCGCAGAGATATCTATGAAGAGGCTCTTCAGAGGACGGACAAGAACCTGATCCCTATAGATCTCTTCCTGACCTATTCATGGGTTGATTAAGGCCTCTGCATCATCTGATGCGGATGGCATATCAATAGATATTGTTACTTATCACTTTAAGGAGGGAATTTAATGGCAAGAATCGAAATCACAACTGAAGCTTGCAAATCATGCTCCTACTGCGTCATCTCATGCCCTAAGAAGTGCATCGAGATCGGCAAAGACGTTAACTCCAAGGGATACCTCTATGCGATCTCCGCAAGACCTGAAGACTGCATTGGCTGTGCTATGTGCGCTCAGATCTGCCCTGAATCCGCTATCGAGGTATGGAGATAGGAAAGGAGACTGATATGGCAGAACGCGTTTTTATGAAAGGCACCGAAGCTATCGCTGAGGCAGCCGTAAGAGCAGGATGCCGCTTCTTTGCAGGCTATCCTATCACACCGCAGAATGAGATCCCTGAATACATGGCAAGAAGACTGCCTGAGGTAGGCGGATCATTCGTACAGGGCGAAAGTGAGGTCGCTTCCGTCAACATGCTGTACGGCGCAGCATCCACAGGAATCAGAGCAATGAGCTCCTCATCCTCATGCGGTATTTCCCTGTACAGTGAAGGCGTTTCGTACTGTGCTTCAGCACGTATCCCTATGGTATACGTCAATGTGCAGAGAGGTGGCCCTGGAATCGGAGCTATCCAGCCGGCACAGCAGGACTATCTGCAGGCTACCAAGGCTTCCGGCAACGGCGGATTCAGAATGATCGTACTCGCACCGGACTCAGTTCAGGAATGTGTTGACATGGTTTACGAGGCATATGACCTCGCTGAGAGAGATCAGAATCCTGTACTCGTACTCACTGACGGAGTTATGGGAACAATGATGGAGCCGGTAGTACTCCCTCCGATGAAGACCGACGAAGAACTCGCTGAGTGCAGAGCGAAGTTCGCTGACAGAGCGATCGTTGGACATCCTCTGGGCCAGCAGGCTTTCTGCAGACCTGGTTCTGTAGGCGATGGCCAGGAAAAGGTCAATATAGAAGCTGCTGCAATGTATGAGACCTGGGATAAGGATATCAGAGTAGAGGAATACATGATGGACGATGCTGAGATCGTGTTCGCGGCTTATGGAATCTCAGCCCGTATCTCGAGAGTTGTCGTAAGGGAACTCAGAGCTCAGGGCATCAAGGCCGGTATGATCAGACCGATCACACTTTCACCGTTCCCGTATGACACATTTAAGAATCTTGACTTTGACAGAGTCAAGGGAATCATCGATGTAGAGATGTCGATCCCTGCTCAGATGAGATGGGATATTGATTTCGCAGTTCAGGGCAGATGCCCGGTCAAGGAAGTGCTGAGATCAGGCGGACAGCTTCTTACCAATGACCAGGTAATGAAGGGTGCGCAGGAATTCATTAAGGAGGTGCTCTAATGGCTGAAGAGAAAAAAGTCTATTCAAGAACCAAGGGCATCATCCCTGGTGCAGTCTCCGGATTCTGCCCGGGATGCATGCACAGTACTGTACACAAGATCATCGGTGAGGCTGCTGAAGAACTCGGCATGCTCGACAAGCTCGTAAGAGTAGAGGGCGTAGGCTGCTGCGGACTCGGACAGTTCTATGTTACTCACGATGAGACCATCGCTGCTCACGGCAGAGCAGGCGCTGTAGCTACAGGTATCAAGAGATCATCCCCGGATTCACTGGTTTACACATATCAGGGAGACGGCGACCTTGCAGCTATCGGACTTGCTGAGACACTGTCCGCAGCAAACAGAGGAGAGAATTTCACAGTTATCTTCGTCAACAACGGTATCTATGGTATGACAGGCGGCCAGATGGCTCCTACAACACTTGTAGGCATGAAGTCCACCACAACACCTGGCGGACGTAATCCTGAAGAGCACGGATATCCTATGCACATGTCTGAGATCATCAATCAGCTGACAGCTCCATATTACATCGAGAGAGTCAGCTGCGATACTCCTCAGCATGTTATCAAGGCCCGCAATGCTATCAAGAAGGCATTCCAGTATCAGATGGACGGCAAGGGATATTCGATCGTTGAGATCGTTACATCATGCCCTACCAACTGGGGACTTGACACACTGAAGTCGCTCGACTTCCTCAGAGAGAAGATGTTCGCGGAGTATCCTCTCGGAGTATTCAGAGATAAGGGCGAGAAGCTTAAATAGGAGGTAACCATGGAAAGAAATCTTATGATCGCCGGATTCGGCGGACAGGGAGTTATGACAATGGGAAAGCTCCTTGCAGAAGCTACATCCCAGGCAACAGACCTGAATGTCACATTCTTCCCTTCATACGGCGCAGCCATGAGAGGCGGCACGGCTAACTGCTATGTAGTTATTTCTGATGAGGAGATCGGAGCTCCTGTCAGCTACAGCCTTGAGGACCTCGTAGTAATGAACGGTCCTTCCCTGCATAAGTTTATCGACAATCTCAAGCCGGGCGGGACACTGTTTGTCAACAGCACCATTGTTACAGATCCTATTGAGAGAGATGACATCAAGGTCATCAAAGCTCCTGTAACACAGATGGCTATCGACATCAAGAACGAGAGAGCACTCAATGTCATCATGCTGGGTGTATATGTGGGCGCTACCGAAGCTGTTCCTGCAGAAGTAATCGAGCAGGGAATCGCTCACAAATTCGCCAAGAAGCCGAAACTGATCGATCCTAATGTTGAAGCATTCAGGATGGGTCTTGAGATCGGAAGGAGCCAGAAGTAATATGAAAAAGCTTATTTGTGTACTTCTTGTCGGATGCTGCGCATATACACACCGCAGAGTGATCACAGCATGCGTAAAAGGTGAGGAGATGCCTCCTGCACCAAAGTGGCATGTCTGGTGCAAGAACAGAAGAGCATAATATCTGATATGATCAATTAACAGATCACCGGCGTTAGGCACAGTGGAGCGCCGGTGATTTGTGCTATAATGACCATCGTAAATAGTTTATCTGTGATAATAGAGTGCGGAGGGAGTAACTTTTCATGTATTTGCGAACAGATTCTTTAAGTATGAGTACAAAAATGAAGATTGTTATAATTGTATTCGGGCTGGTTGGAATCTTAATGTTAGCAGGTGGAGGCGTGTTTTTACGTGGAGCTATTCATGCTCAGAAGACCTATCAGCCCGTAATGGCAGAGATTATCGGATTTAGTCCCGGCGGGTATCCATATGTCAGTTACAATGTTGGCGGACAGGAATATGAATGTGAACTTAATTTCAGCAGTTCATCCATGAAGTATGGGGACCGGATTGAACTCCTGTATGATCCCGCTGATCCTTATAATATCGAGCCGTCAGGTACAATGGGGTTTTTCCTCTGTGTCCTGTTTGAATTTATGGGGATAATTTTTATCGGTATTTCCTTTTTTGTATCACGCTGGTCGCGCCGTACATAGCGGCGGCATATGGCCGAACCGGATCTTCATATAATGAGGATCCGTTTTTTTCCTTGTTGACAGAAAAGACATTGGAGGCGATTGATAATATTTTGATGAAATACAGACATCTTTTTGGTATAATGAACAAGTTAATGCGTACAGGTTATAATAACCGCGAATGACATTGTTAATAATGTCAGCAAAGACTATACATAACAGCTCTCATTTGAGCGGAAAGGTCGTAAAATGAACGATAAGGGAACATATTATATTTCAACACCGATTTACTATCCGAGTGCTAATCTGCACATTGGTCATACATACTGTACGGTAATGGCTGATGCTATGGCGAGATTCAAGAGACTGCAGGGCTATGATGTCATGTTCCTGACAGGTACTGACGAGCACGGACAGAAGATCCAGACCAAAGCTATAGAAAAAGGCGTTACACCTCAGGAATACGTCGATGAGATCGTAGCAGGGATTCTTAAACTGTGGGATACTATGGAGATCTCGTTTGATGACTTCATCAGGACTACAGAGCCGAGGCACATGGAGAGAGTGCAGAAGATCTGGCAGAGAATGTATGATAACGGCGATATCTATAAGGGTGCTTATGAGGGACTTTACTGCAAGGAATGCGAAGCTTTCTGGACGGAGTCCCAGCTGGTGAACGGATGCTGTCCGGACTGCGGAAGACCTGTTGAAAAGGCAAGCGAAGAGGCATATTTTTTCAGAATGAGCAAATATGCTGACAGATTGCTTGAGGTTTTCAGAACAAATCCTGATTTCCTTGTTCCGGAAACGAGAAGAAATGAGATGGTATCATTTGTTGAACAGGGTATGGAAGATCTCTGCATCTCGCGTACTTCTTTCGACTGGGGTATCCCGGTACCGAATGATCCTAAGCATGTTATGTACGTATGGGTCGACGCGCTTTCCAATTACGTAACGGCTCTCGGTGGACCGGATGATACTGAGAAATTCCATAAGTACTGGCCTTGTGACTGCCATCTGGTGGGCAAGGAAATCGTCAGGTTCCACTCCCTGATCTGGCCTGCAATGCTGATGAGTGCGGGTCTGCCTATTCCTAAGCAGGTTAGAGGACACGGATGGCTTCTCCTCGGAGGAGAGAAAGTCTCCAAGTCCAAGGCAGCTAAGGGTCAGGATGTAATAGATCCGGTAATCCTCATTGACAGATACGGGATCGATGCCCTGAAATACTTCCTTCTGAGAGAATTCACCTTCGGACAGGATGGTATATTCACCAATGAAGTCATGCTGAAGAGAATGAATTATGATCTGGCTAACGATCTCGGAAATCTTCTCTCCAGAACAGTTTCCATGATCCAGAAATACTGCGGCGGCACTGTTCCGGCAGCAACGACGAAGGATGAGATCGATGAGGAACTGATCACTCTTGCTACAGGTGTTGCCGACAGAGTAAGCGCCAGGATGGATGAATTCCAGTTCAACCTCGCACTTGAAGAGATTTGGGTGCTGATCAGAAGAGCTAACAAATACATCGATGAAAAGACACCTTGGGTACTCGCCAAGGATGAGAGCCGCAAGGCTGAGCTGGATACAGTCATGAGGAATCTGGCAGAGTGTCTGAGGATCGTTTCCATCCTGATCGTTCCTTTCATGCATACTACCTCAGACCGCATGAGAGATCAGCTCGGAATTGCAGATGTTCCTGCAGTATGGGAAGACGCATTCGAGTTCTACAAGATGGAAGGCTGCGAAGCTCATAAAGGGGATCAGCTCTTCCCAAGGCTCGATATTGACAAAGAACTGGAAGCTCTGTATGCGATCAGCGAGTCACTCAAGAAATAAGGACTGATTTATATCCGTTAATTCAGGGGTTATTGGAGACAGTGTACATATCATCAAGAACATGACGATCGATGTACACTGTCTCATTCTATTCACGGAAGCAGTATTATTTACAACACGTAAAATGATATTTGACGCACATACACATCTTAATTTTGAAAAGTTCACGGATGAAGAGCGCAGAGCGCTGGCGCAGGAGATCGAAGAATCTGAACTGGGATACATCATCGATGTCGCCGACTGCGTCGCTTCGGCTGAGCAGGCGATCAGAGATGCTGAGGACTATGACTGGTGCTATGCCGCAGTCGGGATCCATCCGGATCACGCATCGGTATACACCGATGCCGACATCGAAGAAATAAGACGTCTTGCCGCACATCCCAAAGCAGTCGCTATCGGGGAGATAGGTCTGGATTATTATTATGGTACAGATGACAGAGAGGAACAGCAGGAACTGTTCCGCAGACAGATCAGGCTGGCCAACGAACTCAGGATGCCTATCATGATTCATTCGAGAGACGCGCATCAGCTGACAATGGACATACTTACTGAAGAAGGGGCATTCAGCGAAGAGAGAAAGAATTGGTTCCCGGAGAGACCTGCGCCGGACGGAAGTTACGTGAAGGATGCAAGAGTCCAGATGCACTGCTATTCAGGATCTCCTGAAATGGCGGAGGAATATGTAAAACTCGGAGCAACGATATCGCTGGGAGGACCGGTCACATTCAAGAACGGGAAGAAGGCAGCAGAGGTCTGCCGCCGGATTCCGATAGAATTCCTCCTTTCAGAGACTGACGCGCCTTATATGGCGCCGGAACCGCTCAGAGGCAGACCTAACAAGCCTCATTATGTGGCCCACGTTGTACGACGCATGGCAATGATCAAGGGCATAAGCTATGAGGAGGCTTCGCGCATACTGACAGAAAACGGCAGGAGATTCTTCTCGATCGGGGAATAATGATATGAAGAAAAATCATGTAATCGATACTGTAATAGACAGCGGGCTTATTGCTGAGGGCGCCTGCATCATCGCAGGAGTCTCAGGCGGGCCTGACTCACTGTGCATGCTGCATGTTCTTTCTCAGCTTGCCGACCCGTTTGATCTGACTATCGTTCCGGTCCATGTCAATCACAAGCTGAGAGCTGAGGCTGACGATGAAGAGGACAATGTCATCAGGATCTGCGACAGGCTGGGGCTTGAATGCACCACATTTGAAGCGGACTGCCGGGCTGTTGCGGAGGAACTCAAGATATCTACTGAAGAAGCAGGCAGACAGATCAGATATGACATATTCGATGAAGTTGCCGGTCAGGCCGAAGCAGAAGGGGTCCCTCGCGGCAGCATAGCGATCGCGGTAGCTCACAACGCGGATGATCAGGCTGAAACAGTTCTGTTCAGGCTCCTAAGGGGCACTGGTGTACACGGACTTGCCGGCATGCCGGTTGTGAGAAACTCTGAAGCAGGCTATCTGATCATCAGGCCGCTCATAGACATCGAGAGAGCAGAAATAGAGCAGTATATCAAAGAAAACAGACTGCATCCCAATATCGACGCTTCAAACATGACCAGCGACTATACCCGCAACAAGATCCGCAATGAACTGATACCGTATCTTGAGAAAAACTACAATCCGAATATCCGCAAGGCTTTGAGGCGCTTTGCGGAGCTTGCGGACCTTGATGATACGCTCCTCAATGAGCTGGCCATATCATCGATGGAAGGGCATATCAGTTTTGAACACGAGCCGGAGAGGATACTTCTGGATATAACTGATATCAGAAATAATCCGGTCCCGGTCAATACACGCATAGCTTCCCTGATACTCCAGACGATGCGGCTTGAGAAATACGCAACGTTTGAACTGATCACGCAGATCACGACTCTTATGTATACTGATAATCCGTCGGGATCGCTGGATCTGCCTCTGGGAGCAAGGGCATACAGGGAATATGATACGGTTATTTTTTCCGATGCCGGTGAAGATAATGTGATTCGCCCGGATAACAATCTGAGGATGGTGCCGCAGGTCATGATGAGAAAGGATTTCCATCCTGATGAAGACTATCTGTATGCTGCTTTCGACTTTGATGAGTTCAATAAAGCATATCCCGGAAGAGTCGGTGAACTGAAACTACGCACCAGACAGGAAGGAGATTATCTGCCGATGAAAAAAGGCAGCAAGAAGATCCAGGACCTGCTTGTGGATTCCAAGGTTATGAAGAGGGCCCGTGACAGCATCCTGATGGTAGCCATTGACAGCGAAGTGCTGTGGATACTGCCGAGCAAATACTTTGCAGGCAGACAGGAGCAGGAAAAAGGACGGTTTTCACCAAAATACCATATAACTGATACCACAGAACGGGTGCTGTTCATTGAAATAGCGGAGAATATATGATAGAATTTGTGCTCGGGACACAAATTTTGGACGAAAAATACCCAAGATTTATTATGAGAAAGGAATTACACTTTGAAGAATTTTGGACGTAATGTCGGTGTATATATCATTGTCTTCATTGTTGTACTGACAATTTCGATGTTCTTCCGCAACATCGGATCAGGCAATGAGTATAAAGAAGTCAAATTCTCCCAGTTCGCCAACCACCTGGAGAACGGGGATTATGAGAAGGTCAATATCACTGACCGCCAGCTGACGGGAACCAAGAAAGGCGGGGATCAGGAGATCACCTATGCTCCGTCAGCCCTTGAGATCAACTGGCTGGAGGAAACGATCCTCTATCCTATGATCGATGAGAACAAGATAGAACTGGAGAGTGATCCTCCTGAGAGCGAATACAATCTGTTCAATCTGCTGCCGACCATTCTTATGGTGCTGGCAATGGGTTTCCTGTTCTATTTTATGATGAGTCAGGGAGGCAACAGGCAGGCTTTTCAGTTCGGCAAGAACAGAGCGCGTCTGTACAAGAGTGACGGCAAGTCTATCACTTTCAAGGATGTTGCCGGTCTGGAAGAGGAGAAAGAAGAACTTTCCGAGATCGTAGATTTTCTCAGGAATCCCGCGAAATATGACAAGCTCGGCGCGAGAATACCAAAAGGAGTGCTTCTTGTAGGTCCTCCGGGAACAGGTAAGACCTACATCTCAAAGGCAACAGCAGGTGAGGCCGGAGTGCCGTTCTTTACTATCTCCGGTTCCGACTTTGTTGAGATGTTTGTCGGCGTAGGCGCTTCAAGAGTAAGAGACTTGTTCAACGAAGCAAAGAAAAACGCGCCGTGCATCGTCTTCATCGATGAGATCGATGCCGTCGGAAGGCGCAGGGGCGCGGGCCTCGGCGGCGGAAATGATGAAAGAGAGCAGACTCTTAACCAGCTGCTTGTCGAGATGGATGGTTTTGACGGCAACCTCGGTATCATCATTCTGGCAGCCACGAACAGACCTGACGTACTCGATCCTGCTCTTCTGAGACCGGGCAGATTCGACAGACAGGTCGTAATCGGAATGCCTGATATCAAAGGCAGAGAAGAACTGTTCAGACTGTACACGAAGAATAAGCCTCTGGCAGATGACGTCTCACCTGAGATCCTCGCCAAGAGGACTCCGGGATTCTCCCCGGCGGACATTGAGAACCTTATCAATGAGGCGGCACTGCTGACAGCAAGGCGTAACGGCACGAAGATCAGGATGGATGAGATCGAGGAGGCTACCACTAAGGTAATGGCCGGCCCTCAGAAGAAGTCCAGAGTCATTTCCGATGCAGAGAAAAAACTCACCGCATATCATGAAGCCGGGCACGCAATAGTCATGAGAGCAACTCCGGGTTCCGATCCTGTCCATCAGATAACTATCATCCCTAGAGGAATGGCAGGAGGATTTACCATGTGGCTGCCTGAAGAAGACAGATTCTTTGAGACCAGAGGCCACATGATAGACACGATCAAGCATCTTCTCGGAGGCAGAGTTGCCGAAGAGCTCAAGCTTGACGATATTTCCACAGGAGCCAGCAATGACCTGGAAAGAGCTACTGAGATCGCGAGACAGATGATCACCAAGTACGGGTTCAGTGAGAAACTCGGCCCGGTATCATTCAGTTCAAGCGACGAGGTATTCCTCGGAAGAGATTTCTCGACAAGACAGAACTATTCTGAGCATGTAGCAGCAGAGGTCGATACTGAGATCAGAAGACTTCTGGAAGACTGCTATGAGGAGACTCGCAGGATCCTCAAAGAAAATGATGCCGCGTTTGAGAGAGTTGCCCAGGCGCTGCTGCTTGTCGAGACGATTGACGGTACACAGTTCGAGAGACTGTTTACAGGGGAGATAACACCTGAAGACCTCAAAGCAGAAGTAGAAAGCGAGAACAAAGAAATCGCCGCTAAGAACAAGCAGGAAGCCGAGGAGAGCAAACGTCTCGAAGAAGAGCGGAAGAAAGAACTCGAAGCGCAGAGACAGAGAGAACTGGATGAGCAGTCGATGCAGCTTGGTATTCCGCGCGGCGAGATCGACTGGTCTGAAGAGCCGGAAGACAAGTTCGGCTATGAGGAATACAGAAGGGCAACTGAAAGGCGCAAAACCAGAGTCCAGCCTAAAAAGCTGACAGAGGAAAAGCCTGCAGCGCCTGTTGAAGAAAACACAGAGAAAGAAGATAAGACAGACGATACTACCCCGGAAGAAAAGGAATAGAATAGAATGAAGATCACCGTAAATGATTGCTTGAAACTGGACGCTTTTGACGGATGCCGCGTTCTTGCCTGCCACAGTGAACTGGACAGGAGAGTCAGAACGGTATCAGTACTTGATGAGACTGATCTCTCGATGGGGGTCGAGAGAAACGGCGTCAGAGAGCAGATGGTCATCACTCACTTCTGGAGCAGCAGTGATGATATTGATGCTCAGGTCAGGGCAGTAATGGGACTCGGAGACAGAAACATCAGCGCACTCGTAGTATATCTCAGTGATAAGGGTGTAATTGCTGTTGACGGCAGAGTCATTGCAGCTGCCGAAAAAACAGGCCTTCCGCTGATTACTATCAGAGATGAGGGGAAAGTCACTTACTCCATGCTGATAGAGCAGGTGATGGATAAGATCCTGTACGGAGACAATTACAGTGATAATATTCTCAACAATACGATATATCATCTGCTCAACTTCGAGAAACACAGCAGTTTCCCGTTTGCTCTCAGAGAGGCCGCAGTCAACAACAACTATCAGGTCGTTCTGATGACCGAGGAATTCAATCCTATCCTTACGGTCGAAACAAGACATATTGTCAGTATTGAGGAAGCTGTGCAGAACGCCCGCAAGAAGGATGTTTTCCACCAGAGCACCTTTACCAGAGTTGAGATACAGGGCGTTGTTTCCTATTGGGGAACGATAGACATCAAGAACACTAAATATGTCCTCATGATCGTCGACAACGAAGATAACTATTCCGCAGCGGAGATGACCAAGCTGGCAGAAACGATCCAGCTGGCTATCGGGATGTGGAAGTATACTCCGGAGAGGGATTCCAGATCTGAGTTTATCAAGTCTGCAGTGCGTGGAGACATCTCATTCTGTCATACACTGCTGGACGAGGCCGGGCTGCGCGGTATGCAGTTCTCCAGCGCGTTCCTCGTCAGAGATATCCCGGCGGATGAGCTTTTTGACAAGCTGGGAGAGTACAGATCGAGGTATGGATTCAGTACGCTCACAGTGACTGAGGAAGACGAGACTTACGGCATCATTTATGCTGAAGAAGGCCAGGCAAGAGGC
>JBGUJM010000107.1:0-7245 GCA_045113935.1 Anaerovoracaceae bacterium | reverse complement strand
TGAGGCCATGAAGGCAGCTGTAACAGAGTCCTACGGTTACACAGAAGAAGAGATCGTATCGAGCGACGTTATCGGAATGAGCTATGGTTCACTCTTCGATGCTACACAGACACTCGCGCAGCAGTGCGGAACACACATCTTCGAGGTAAGAGTAGTAGCTTGGTATGACAACGAGATGAGCTATGTAAGCCAGCTCTGCAGAACTCTCAAGCACATGGGCACACTGATCTGATATAGCGGCTGAATACAGTCGAACTGACGCACAACAGCCCCCGGACCATCTGAGGTCCGGGGGCTGTCTGATGCTTTACGCAAGAATAATTCAAAAAACATCTTATCCTTCGTGTTATACTTCATAATATAACCTGAAAGGAGAAAAACCATGCCTAAAAAAATCACCTTTATCGGTGCAGGAAGTTTTGGCTTTACACGCAAGCTCGTCAATGACCTTCTCACATTCCCGGCTTTTGCGGATGCGAACATCACACTGATGGATACCAATGAGGAACGCCTTGGATATATCAGGCGCGCAGTGGACCGCATCATAGCTGCAGGAGAGTATCCGGCAACGGTCACAGCTACAATGGACCGCAAGGAGGCACTTATTGGTGCCGACGGTGTCATCACAACGATCCTGCACGGAGATGTGGATGTATGGCAGCACGATATACTGATCCCGAAGAAATACGGAGTCGACACGAATGTCGGAGATACGCGCGGCCCGTCCGGGATTTTCCGCTATCTGCGTACGATCAATCCGATCATGGATATTGCAAGAGATATTCTGCGCTATTGCCCGGATGCAGTATATCTTAACTACACCAATCCTATGGCAATGCTCTGCCGTACCGTGCAGGGCGAATTGCCGGAACTTGTATGCAGCGGACTTTGCCACAGCGTACAGGGAACTGCAGCTATGCTGGCACGCTGGATCGGAGCTGATGAAAAAGATATCACTTACACCTGCATGGGCATCAATCATCAGGCATTCTATACTGATTTCCGCTGGAAAGGGCAGGACGCCTATCCCCTGATCCGTAAAGCGGTCACAGAACGGCCTGAAGTATACAATGAGGAGCAGGTCCGCAATGAGATGTTCCTCGCGCTGGGTTACTATGTCACAGAGTCATCCGGACATAACAGCGAATACTGTGCGTGGTTCCGCAAACGTCCGGATCTGATCGAAAAGTACTGTACTCACGGAACAGGATGGAATCCCGGAGAATATGCCTTCATCCTGAACGAATACCGCAGACGTGAGACGGAATGGAAGAAGGAAATGGAGGAGTGGTTCAATGAGCCGCTGGTTCTTGAGCGCGGCCTTGAGTATGCTGCATACATCTTCAATGCGGTATTCGGTGACGGAGAGATGTTTAAATTCAACGGTAATGTGAGGAACTTCGGTCTTATTGATAATCTGCCTCATGGATGCTGCGTAGAAGTACCGGTTCTTGCATCACGTCATGGTCTCGAACCTATTGCAGTCGGCAAAATGCCTCCGCAGCTGGCACTGCTCTCCGGTACCTCGGCACAGATCGAAGAACTCGCCGTTGCAGGGTCACTTTCGGGCGATAAGGAAATGATCTATCAGGCGATCTGCTACGATCCGCTTACCGCGTCAGTCTGCTCTCTCCGTGAGATCCGTGACATGGTCAACGAAATGTTTGAGCAGAACAAGGACTGGATGCCGCAGTTCAAAGGTGCAAAACTGTAACCGAAACTGATGAGAAGAGATCTGAGCATAAAAGAATTGCTGGTAATGGGCGGCGCGCTGTTCTCGATGCATTTCGGCGCCGCCTGTATGCTGTTTCCCGTACAGTGGGGCAAAGACGCAGGTTCCGCTCTGTGGCCTGTATTCGCAGGGGTGATGGTGTCGGGAGTCATGCTCCCGTATCTCGGCTATCTGGCACTTGCGCGGGGAGACGATACTTTTCTTGCACTGACACGGAAGTTTTCGCCAAAATTCGGGACGTTCTTCGTGGCACTTACGATTTTCGTGATAGGCCCGCTGTATATGGTGCCCCGTATGAGTGCTGCGGCCTGGGCTGCCATCGTTCAGATCTCAGGGATCAGTACAGACAGCCTCCTGCCCGTGGTCCTTTTTTCTGTCGTTTATTATCTGATAACATACTGGTTCGTAGTGAATCCCGGGAAAGTCGTCGACAAGATCGGAAAACTGCTCTTCCCGGTCCTCATAATAGTAGTGACCGCAGTGATCGCAAAAAGCCTGATCACACCGATCAGCACAGTATGGGCAGAGCCGGACTTTGACCAGAATCCTGTTGTGTATGGGTTCCTTGAGGGTTACGCGACAGCTGACCTGCAGTGTGCGCTCCTTTTTGGAATTGTAGTGATACAGGGCATACGCAATGCAGGTATAGAAGAGAAAGCGATCAACAGAAGCCTGATCCGGATAGGTTTTATCGGGCTGGGGCTGCTTGCCGTGACTATATTGGGACACATGATAGCAGGAGCCAATACAGGCGGGACGATAGATCTGACACTTTCGGCGCTCTATACGGAGATGGTCAGAGTGCTGTGGGGCAATGCAGGAGGGATACTTTTCAATGTCGCTCTGTGTGCCGCGGCACTTACGACTGCTGTCGGGGCGATATCGTCAACATCTGAGATATGGGAGGAAATCCTTTCGGAAAGAAATCCCGGACTTTTCACATACAGAAACTTCTGTATACTCTCATGTGTGCTGTCCGCAGTGGTCTCTTTTGCTGATCTTGACACGATCGTCAGGGTGATAGGACCTGTGCTTGACGCATGCTATCCGCCTGCGATCGTCATCGCCATGTATTACTGTCTGTGCCGGGACCGTGAATCAGCGGTGAAACTCAGAGCCGGCAAGTGGGCGGTCATCATAGCGTTTGCAGTCAGCATACTGCAGCTGGCTGTCAGATACAGCGATATGTTCGGCCTCGGCTGGGATTTTATCACTAAAGCATATTATATACTGCCTCTGGCAGATTACAGTATGGCCTGGCTCCCGTTCAGCATCATAGTGTATGTACTGCTGTCGCTGCTCAGGCATGATCAAAACAAAAGGAGAAGCATATAAGAATGAAAGCGCCTTTTTCAGAATATCTGAATTCACTGGTACCGGGTCTGAGAAAACTGGTGGACCTGCTGAGTGAGAAATATGAATATGTCAGCATCCTGTCAACTGACTCCAAAGGTCTTGTGGTCAGGATCTCACAGCATTCGAAATCTGTAGGCAACAGCACTATGATGACTGAAAGAGGAACCGTAGTGCGTGTCATGAAGGACGGACTCTATGGTGAGTACGCAATGGACCGCTTTGACCCGGCAGACCCGGAATCAGCAGCTGCACGGATGGAAGAGGAACTGGATGCTCAGCTCGCATTGCTCGCAAAATGCGGTTCTGAAACATACTGAACTGGGATCCTTCCGGATGAGCCGCTTGAACTCTTTGTCGAGAAGGATACTGAGATCCTCCCGGAAGAGGCATCTATACCGGATATAGTGGATATGCTGACTGAGATCTCGGACAGCGCGATGGCAATGTCAGATGAGATGCTCGACTGCAGCACCAGCGCGCAGTCCACGCATGTATGCAAGTTGTTCCTGACTAAGAACAGATATCTCCGGCAGAGTTATGTTTACAGCGAAGGCAATGTCGTTCCGATCGTTGCCAGAGAGGGCAGGAACAGATTCGGATTCAGGGCGGTATCAGGTCTTGGCGGACCGGAACTGTTCGAAGGTCTCAGAGACAAGGTGAAACTTGCCGCGGCCGATGCGCTTGAGATGCTTGATGCAGACCGTATAGAGCCGGGTGAGTACGAGATCATAACATCGCCGGATGTTACCGGCCTCATTGCGCATGAGGCATTCGGACATGGTGTCGAAATGGATATGTTCGTCAAAGGCAGAGCCCTTGGCGCTGATTATATCGGTAAACGCGTCGGCTCCGATCTTGTCACCATGCATGAAGGCGCTCTGTGCGCGGATAATGTGACAAGTTTTGCCTTTGATGATGAGGGCACACCGGCAGGTGATGTGACAGAAATCGAAAACGGGATACTGAAGACGGGCATATGCGATGCGTTGAGCGCGCTCAGGCTCGGCGCCAGTCCGACCGGAAACGGTAAGCGGCAGAATTTTGAACATAAAGTCTATACCCGCATGACCAATACTATTTTCGATTCCGGCAGTGACACTCTCGAGGATATGATAGCGTCGGTAAAATACGGGTATCTGCTCGAGGGAATGGAAAGCGGAATGGAAGACCCGAAACACTGGGGGATACAGTGTGTGCTGCAGATAGGCCGTGAGATCAGAGACGGCAGGCTGACAGGGAAGATCGTTTCACCTGTGATCATGACAGGGTATGTGCCGGACCTTCTTGGCAACATTACAATGGCCAGCGGTGACCGCGAGGTATTCGGAAGCGGAGGCTGCGGAAAAGGGCACAAAGAATGGGTCAAAGTATCGGACGGAGGCCCTTATCTTAAGACGAAGGGGAGACTCGGATAATGGACAGGATCAAAGATATATTGCAAAACTGCGCTGCGGATGGCTGGGAGATAACAGATGTCAGGACCCGCGGCTGGGAGTTCTATTACATAGGACACAGGCTTGATCAGCACAGGGCGAAGAATGTCGAGCATATCACCATTAAAGTGTACAAAAAGAGCGCCGACGGACAGTTTCTGGGATCCGCGTCTGCTGAAGTGCCGCCTACAGCATCCTCGGATGAGATCATGAAGACGGTGGATGATCTTGTATATCAGGCTTCACTGGTAAGGAATAAGGCGTACAAGCTCTGCCCGGCAAGGCCTTATGACAGGATCGTCTCGCAGGCAGTTTCACTCGAGGAAGATACAGAGGCTTTCATCAGGGCGATGAACAGTATCAGCGAGACCGGTACGGAAGACCTTAACAGCTATGAGATATTCGTCTGCCGGAATACAAGGCGGCTGGTCACATCCGAAGGTATAGATATAACTGAAGAATACCCATCTTCAGTTCTGGACATAGTCGTCAACGCGAGGAAGGATGACAGAGAGATAGAACTGTACCGGCTCTACGATCTGGGCACATGTGATGCCGGACTGGTGAAAAGCGATGTTGAGGCCCTGCTTCATTACGGCAGGGACAGACTGGAGGCGGGACCGACCCCGGGTCTCGGCACATCGGCGGTCGTTCTTTCGACAGATGCTGCTCTCAGTGTGTATGAGTTCTTCCTCGATAACATCAATGCGGCCTATGTCGTAAGAGGCATGAGCAGTCTGGAAAAGGGCAAACCGGTTGCTGAATACAGAGGAGGCGACAGGCTGACTCTGCGCGCCGTCAGAGAAATGCCCGGCTCGCCGTGCAACTTCGCGTGTGATGCCGAAGGCTCGCCTGTGCGCGATGAAGTTCTCATAGACCGCGGGACAGTCCGTGGATACACAGGCAGCAGGATGTTTTCACAGTACCTCGGACTTGGTGATGCATTCATGATCACCAACTGGAGCGTAAGCGGCGGAACAGCTGATGAAAAAAGCATCAGAGAGGGTGAATTCCTTGAGGTCGTAGAGTTTTCCGATTTTCAGGTCGACAGCATGACCGGAGATATTTTCGGCGAGATCCGGCTTGCGTATTATCATGACGGCAGCGGTAATGTGAGAGCTGTCAGCGGAGGATCTGTCAGCGGAAGCATGCATGACAATCTCGGAAGCATGCGCATGACGAGTGATGTCAGGCGCTATGCCAATGCAGAGATCCCGCTTGCGACCAGACTTGAGCAAGTGACGATAACAGGGGCGGAGGACTGAACGGATGGACTATGTGGCACATTATGATTCGCCTCTGGGCGGCATCACAATGGCAAGTGACGGGGAGATGCTGACCGGGCTTTGGTTCGACGGACAGAAATATTATGCCGATACACTCAGCAGAGAGTATGAGAAAAGGGAAGTTCCTGTGCTTGGGATGACCCGTGAGTGGCTGGATGTGTATTTCGGCGGCAGAGACCCGGGTCCTGTTCCTCCTCTCGGAATGAAGGGAACGGATTTCCGCAGACGGGTCTGGGAGATCCTTCTGACAATACCATACGGAAAAACAATGACCTATGGCGATGTCGCTGCTGTGATCGCAAAAGAGAGAAATATTGCCGGTATGTCTGCCCAGGCGGTAGGCGGGGCTGTCGGTCACAATCCCGTATCGATCATCATCCCGTGCCACCGCATTATAGGCTCCGATGGAAGTCTCACGGGATATGCAGGAGGCACTGACAGAAAAAAGCGGCTTCTCGAGATGGAAGGCGCGATATAATAAATAAGCAAAAGAGATCCCCGGCCGGGATCTCTTCTTTCATTCATTGATTCTGTAGATCACTGGTATGGATATCACTGTCGTGTTGCCAGGATCTCATCGATCACAGGCTGGAGCGCCTTGGCGTCAATGCCATTGTAATCTTCTGTTGCCCGCCTTAAGATCAGCTGTGCGGTCTCCATGCCGTAGATCCTCTCGGCGTCCACGAGGAATTTGTCAAACTGAGGCTTGTCGAGACGCCTCAGCTTGCTGCGGTCGATTCTGCCTGGAAGGATGTAAAACGAGCAGTGTTCCGGAAGACTGCTGCTGCGCTTCATGACTTTTTCCCGGTATTCTTCATTATCCGGATCTCCGAGACCGACACCGCATACGATGATCTTGCGGCCTTCAAGACCGAAATTGCCGTAGTTCTGCCACATGATATTGACATTGCTGATCTCCGCATCCCTGATAGCGCCGATAAATATAACGTTGTGGTACAGGGATACATAACCCAGAGTCTGCCTTGAATATTCTATAGCGTCGCATCCGAGACTGCTGATAAGCCATTTTGCATACTGATTGCAGCTGCCGTATTTGCCGCTGGCTACAACGATAGTATCCGGCCTTACGACTTCACCGGCTTCCTCGCGTCGCTTCATTGCTGTTCTGTTAGTGTTTCTTGCCATCCCGAACCTCTCTACTGATGATCGTCAAGATATTTCCGGCGCAGCGAACCCTTCACGCTCTTGACCTTCTTGCCGTAAGGCTGCAGCAGATCATCCAGATCATACTTATCGAACGGCACCAGACAATAGAACTCTGATACCGGTTCTTCCGTCTCGCCGCCTCTTCTCTCGATATTGACAGCCCCGTCACCTTCAATCAGGATCACTCCCCATTCATCGTCTCTGGTGATCTTGTGGATCTTGTTATCCTTGATGATAAAAGTCCTGAGAGTCATGCCCTTCTGAAATCTGT
>JBGUJM010000106.1:0-6483 GCA_045113935.1 Anaerovoracaceae bacterium | reverse complement strand
CAACTTCGAGGGCGGCTGCTATGCTAAGGTAATCAACCTCGACAAGGAGTCAGAGCCTGATATCTACAACGCTATCAAGAGAGACGCGCTTCTCGAGAATGTAACAGTTGACGCTGACGGCAAGATCGACTTCGCTGACAAGAGTGTTACAGAGAATACCCGTGTATCTTATCCGATCGAGCACATCCAGAACATCGCCAAGAAGGTCAACGGCAAGTCCGCAGGCCCTCAGGCAGATAATGTAATCTTCCTGTCCGCTGACGCATTCGGAGTACTGCCTCCTGTATCGATCCTGACACCGGAGCAGACACAGTACTACTTCCTCAGCGGCTTCACAGCTAAGCTGGCAGGAACAGAGAGAGGCATCACAGAGCCTACACCTACATTCTCAGCTTGCTTCGGCCAGGCATTCCTCGAGCTGCATCCTACTAAGTATGCTGAAGAGCTCGTCAAGAGAATGGAGAAGAGCGGCGCTAAGGCTTATCTGGTCAACACAGGCTGGAACGGTACAGGCAAGCGTATCTCCATTAAGGATACAAGAGGCATCATCGACGCCATCCTGAACGGCGATGTACTCAAGGCTCCTACCAAGAAGATCCCATACTTCGATTTCGAGGTACCTACAGAGCTTCCTGGCGTAGACCCTGCAATCCTCGATCCTAGAGATACATATGCTGATCCTGCAGAGTGGGATGCCAAGGCTAAGGATCTTGCCGGAAGATTCATCAAGAACTTCGACAAGTACACTACCAATGATGCAGGTAAGGCTCTCGTAGCAGCAGGCCCTAAGCTTTAATGATTCAGTGATAATTCTTGGCGGATATCATAATTCTGTCTGTAATTCTTCACAAAAGTGAAGTATAATGACTTAAGTAAAAATGACCGCTGAAGTCTGACAGCGCTTCGGCCTTCAGCGGCGTTTTTCAATAACCCTTTTATTCAAAACATATTTACGGAGGTATAGACCAATGGCTGATGAATATCGCGTTATAAACTTCTCGGCAGGCCCATCTGTGCTCCCTGAGCCAGTTCTCAGAAAGTGCGCAGCAGAGATGCTCAACTATGAAGGCACCGGCGAATCAGTAATGGAGATGAGCCACAGATCCCCTGAATTCCAGAAGATCATTGATGACGCAGAAGCTAATCTTAGAACACTCATGAATATCCCTGATGACTACTATGTACTCTTCCTGCAGGGCGGAGCTACACTCCAGTTCTCGATGGTGCCAATCAATCTTATGACCGGCACACATAAGGCAGACTACATTGTTGCAGGTCAGTGGGGCAAGAAGGCTTGGGAAGAAGCCAGAAAGTTCGGCGATGCAAGATGCGTAGCTTCATCCGAGGCTGACAAATACACATATATTCCAAAGGTAACCAAGGAAGATATCAGAGATGACGTTGACTATGTCTACATCTGCTACAACAACACTGTATTCGGAACTCACTACAATGAGCTTCCTGACTTCGGTGATCACCTGCTCGTAGCAGACATGTCATCCTGCATCCTCTCCGAGGAAGTTGATGTAACCAAGTTCGGTCTCATCTATGCCGGAGCTCAGAAGAATGTTGCTCCTGCCGGTATGACAATCGTCATCGTCAGAAAGGATCTCGTAGGCAAGGCTCCGGAAGGCACTCCGATCTACCTTGATTACAAGACACATGCTGACAAGGGATCAATGTATAACACTCCTCCTTGCTACACTATCTATGTAGCCGGTGAAGTATTCAAGTATCTGCTGGCGAACGGCGGAATCGCTGCAATGCACGAGAAGGACGTACGCAAGGCACAGAAGATCTACGACTATCTTGATTCTTCAGAACTCTTCAGAGGAACTGTTGCCAAGGAAGACAGATCTCTCATGAACATCCCGTTTGTTACAGGCGATCCTGAACTCGACAAGAAGTTCATCGCAGGTGCAAAGGAGAGAGGAATGATCAACCTCAAGGGACACAGAATCGCAGGCGGAATGAGAGCTTCCGTATACAATGCATTCCCTGAGGAAGGCGTTGATAAGCTGATTGAGTACATGAAGGAATTTGAAGCCGAAAACAAGTAATTCTATTAGACTCATGGAGACAGGCAGGTGACGGATAAGAACGTAACACTGCGAATAAGAGTTAAAAAAGTGATGGCGGCTCTCATGTCGGTACTTCTGATACTGACACTGGTGACCGCCATCAGTTTTGATGCGTCCATTTCAGTAAATGCGGTGGGCGAGGAAGAGACAGCTGCAGGGACACCTGAAACTGCTCCGGCAGAAGGCGAAGCCGCTTCAGGTGAAGCTCAGGCTGCGCCTGCCGAGGGCACAGCTCCTGCAGACGGGACAGCTGCACCCGCTGAGGGTACAGCACCTGCGGACGGGACAGCTGCACCTGCCGGGGGCACAGCTCCCGCTGAGGGTACAGCGCCTACAGACGGGACTGCGGCACCTGCAGAAGGGGACCCTTTCCCTGAAGTTGCGCCGGAAGGACTTCTGGGCGGTGAGGATATTGAGGATGAGGAATCAAGTGATCCTCTTGATACAGGACTCAAGAGGCAGACCGGTCCGCCGGAAGTAACTGCGGATTCTTTCATTGTTATGTCCGGATCGACCAGCGAGGTGGTACTGGAAAAACATTCGGACCGCAAGCTTTCGCCTGGTAATATCACAATGCTGATGACTGCAATGGTAGTCATCGACAATATGTACAATGACCGTGAACTGAATAATACGGTAGAGATAACAGATAAACTTACTGAGTACGGCTCTGATTTCAAGCTGGGAGAGACTGTCAAGGTCGGTGACCTGCTGAATGCGATGCTTATCGGCGGATCCGAACAGGCGGCAGAGGCTCTTGCAAGATATAGTGCATCCAAAAGGAAGATTTTCATCAGTGAGATGAATTCCAAAGCTATGGAGCTTGGCCTTATGGATACCCAGTTCACCAATCCGAGCGGTGCTTATGATGCGCAGCATTATTCGACAGCACATGACTGCGCAATTATCATTCAGGGCGCGACAAGGTATCAGCTGATCAAAAACGCCTTTGCAAAGCGCAATACTACTTTTACAGTACTCTCGGCAGACGGTGACCGTGAGGTGTCATACACAAGCACCAATCCTCTGCTCGTAGGCAGCAAGCCTTCGGAGCTGTACAGCCTGACAAGGGGAGGTCTGCTTGGGCGGGTCGGAGATCCTGTCAACAAGTCACAGTACGCAGGTGTTGCTACTTCGGATGATATGCAGCTGATAGTTGTTCTGCTCAACGCGAAGAAAAAGAAAGTTGCATATGAAGCCAAAGCTCTGTTTGAGTACGGCGATTCCAAGGTAACAAGAAGCGTTATCGTCAAGGCGAACAAGAAAGTAGGGAAAGCCCGGGTGAGATACGGCAGTGTCGCGCATGTCAATGCCTATACTGAAACCAAAGGTTTTGCCTATGTACCGCCGGAAGGCAGTACTGATCTGGTGCAGACTGAGGTTGTGATGTTCGAAGATCTGACTGCTCCGATCAAGGAGGGGACCAAAGTCGGCGAATTCAGGATCTATGTCGCGGATGAACTCAAGGGAACGGTTGACCTCATAACCAAGAGAAGCATCAAAAGAGGCTGGTGGCCTTCCAAATACTATATTTCCGACTGGGTGACTGTCGTCATCGGAGTCATACTGTTCCTGATACTGCTGCTGTTCATAAGGATACTGTATGTAAAGAAACGCCGGGCTCAGATCAAGGCAGCCAGAAGAGAGAGAAGACTCCGCGAACTGGCCATGATGCAGCTTGAAGCAGAGGAAGACCGCAGGAGGCGTAACTGGGACAACCGGACAGCTCCTGTTATAGATGATAAGACTGCGCTCCGCATAGGAGATCTCAGGGAAGAAGCCAGAAAGGAAACCCTGAGAGAAGAAATGATAGCCGAAGCTGCCAAGACGGGAGTTTCAGCCAAAACATTAATGAAAAAGGCTGCCAAAGCTGAAAAGAAGAAAACAGCTGTAAGGGAGAAATCCAAAGAAAAATCCCAGGAAAAGCCACAGGAGAAAACACAGAATAATACGATCCAGTAATGTTCGTAATCGAGGAGGAACTCGCAAAGCTTCCGAAAAGTCCGGGAGTATATATGCATAAGGACAGTCTGGGAGAAGTCATTTATGTCGGAAAGGCGGTCAACCTGAGAAACAGGGTCAGATCGTATTTCCGCAGGACTTCACAGCAGGACCCGAAAGTAAGAGCTATGGTCTCCAATATCGCAGAGTTTGAGTACATCACCTGCGCAACGGAGATGGAAGCTCTTGTTTTGGAATGCAACCTTATCAAGAAATATATGCCTAAATACAATATCCTCCTCAAGGATGGCAAATCCTATCCGTACATCGAAGTTACGGTAACGGAGGACTACCCCAGAGTCATCAGTACCAGAAACCGTCTCAGGGACGGCAACAGGTACTTCGGACCATATACGGACAACACTGCTGTAAGGAGTATGCTCAGTATGATAGATGAGCTGTATCCGCTCAAGAAATGCCGGCAGCAGGAGTTCCGTCCGGGCGTCAGACCGTGCCTCAATTATTTTATCGGGAAATGTCCCGGAATATGCGTAGGAGAGGCGGACAGAGAGAAGTATCACGGAATGATAGACGATATTCTCGACATTCTCAGCGGACATGACGCAAAGATAATAGCTTCTCTTGAAGAGAAGATGAATGAAGCATCAGAAAACCTTGAGTATGAAGAAGCAGCCAGATACCGTGATTATATCAGGTCTATAAAGCGCCTCGGGGAGACGCAGCGGGCCTCTGTGGTAAGCGACAGGGATGCGGATATACTCATACCTGTCATAACAGACCGCAGCAGTGTCGTGGCTCAGTACAAGGTGAGGGACGGCAAGATGTCCGGCCGCGAGGTCACGTATATACGATCGGAATACACGCAAGGCGGAAGCGGTATAGCGGAAGAAGTGCTGTCATCATTCATCAAGCTGTGTTATCCGCAGATGTCTGTGCTGCCGAGGGAAATTCTGCTCCCGGTGCACATAGAGGATGAAGAACTGCTTGAAGAATTCCTCGACGCGGTGAATTCTTCCAATGCAGAGGATGGATCAGACATCATGCACCGCACCAGAATCATGGTGCCTGAGAGAGGCGAGAAAAAAGCTCTTCTCAGGATGGCCTCCGAGGATTCTCTGGAACTGTCAAAATCTCTTGATGAGCGCGCCCAGCGTGAGCAGGAGCGTAAGGACGCATTGAGAGATGAGATATCCCGCCTGATAGAGTACGCAAGCGGAATAAATGGCCAGGCTCCTGTTCTCATACCTGATGGAGACGACCGGGAGTACAGGATAGAAGCCTATGACATTTCCAATTTCAACGGACTTGATACCGTCGGCGGTATGGTTGTATATGAAGGCCGAAAGCCTGTGAGATCAGACTACAGGAAGTTCAGAGTCAGGACTGCGGAGGGTGATGATTACGGCAGCCTCAGGGAAGTGATATACAGAAGGCTGAAACGCGCACGAAGCGGAGATGAAGGATTCAGTACTTATCCGGATATCATGTTCATAGACGGAGGACTGGGACAGGTGCATGCTGTCAAGGCTGTAGTGGACGCGTTCCGTATTGCGATCCCGGTAGTCGGACTCGCAAAAGACGATGCTCACCGCACCAGAGCCATAGTCTTTGAAGACGGACATGAGATAGATCTCAGAAATAACAGACTCCTTTTCAGCTATTGCGGCAATATACAGGAAGAAGTTCACAGATTCGCAATCACATACATGTCCGGTGTCAAGGGCAAAAAGATGATAAAATCCGTGCTTGAGGATATACCGGGAGTCGGACCGAAGAGGAGAGCGCGTCTTCTTGAGACTTTTGCCACTATAGATGCCATCAGGGCCGCGGAAGTCGATGAACTGATGGAGCGGGGCGGGATGCCCCGTGAAGTAGCGGAAAACATTAAGGAATTCTTCTCTGAGAGGAAGTGAGCCGGCGGCTCTGATACTTGAATTATTCAGTATTACGTGGTATATTGAAAGACATCTAAGGGAAAGGAGATCTCAATATGGCAGAGGACATCAAGAACGTAAACATCGAGGAAGAAGAGGAGGATATCATCACTCTGGAATTCGATGATGACACAGCCGTAGACTGCTATGTAATGGGCACTTTTGAACTCAATGGCAAAGAATATATCGCGCTTGAACCTGAAGACGGAACAGGTGACGTATATATTTACGGATACAAGCAGGTCAGCGATGATGAATTCGAGATCCTCGAGATCGAATCCGAGGAAGAATTTGATGCAGCAGCTGCTGAGTTTGATGCTATTATGGCCGAGGAAGAAGATATTTAAATTTTCCAAAAACACTCGACAACAGCAGAATGGTAGTGTATAATACATGGCGTGCCGTAAAGCACGCCATATTATGCGGATGTGGCGGAATTGGCAGACGCGCACGGTTCAGGTCCGTGTGAGTAACATCGTGAAGGTTCGAATCCTTTCATCCGCACC
>JBGUJM010000105.1:0-1766 GCA_045113935.1 Anaerovoracaceae bacterium | reverse complement strand
TAGAGGGGACGACCTTCCTGACAAAGGGGCAGCTGTACTATGTGACAATCGACGCGTTCTCCGATAATTCGGATCAAATGGATGCTTTCAGGGAATCATTCAGATTCTCGGTCTCAAAGGCAGGGGATGGAGAACCTGAAGAACTGAAGACCGGCGAAAGCGTCATGCTCAAACTCAACAAGGACCAGCAGGCATGCGCCATGATCAGGCCTGAGGAGACGGCTTTCTATGATTTTGACACCAGGATCGTATCAAAGGATGCCAACGTTGGTTTTTCATCCATATATGACATCACCGGTGAGGATAAGACAAGTATGACAGTGACAGACGGAGTCTGCCTCATGGAGAAGGGCAAGACATATTATGTCTGGGCCGGCGTTGATGAGACCACAAGAAAGAGTTCCGAGGTCGAACTCAGCTGCAGAAAGATGGAGTCGGAGACTGCCGGCGGTTTATGCAGCATAGAGATAAACGGAGAAACGGTCATAGAATATACTGCGGAAGCAAACATGCCTCTTATGATAAGTTCGTCTTCGGACGGAGATCCGGATGTCGTCATGTATGACAGCGATGGATTCATGCTGAGAAAGGACAGTGACTCAGGCGGAGTCGTGAGCGGAAATCCGAAGGACTTTGCGCTTGGCTTCCACGCGGAAAAGGGAAAAGTATACAGGATATGTATAAACGGAGAGTTCACACAGTGTACTGTCACTGTACAGGAATACAAAGGTGACGGCACGGAGCCTGACAGCGCTGCTAAAACAGAAAACGCTGAGGGCACAGAAGGACCGGAAAGCGAGACGGGACAATGAGAAAAGCTTATGTGATCGCGGATTGCCTGTCTGATGACAACAAGCGCGAAATAAAGAAGACTGCCGGAGAATGCGGGTTTGATGTCGCGTTCTTCGATACTGAAGCGGAGGCCTCCGGAAAGGTATCGGACGCGGAGGTCGTCTACTGCAACGGCCCGGCGCTGTTCAAAGAAATGCCCGGCCTACGGTGGTGCCACTCGATGTCCGCGGGCGTCGGACACTTTCTTGCGAGCGGCGCCTTTGAGGGAGGCGGTATCATACTGACGAACAGTTCGGGCTCATACGGGCTTGCCATATCAGAGTATGTGATCATGGCGACCCTGATGCTGATGAGGCGCATCCCTGAGTATGAGGAGGTCATCGACAGGCGGGAGTGGACGCAGAACCTGCCGGTAAGGTCAGTCGCGGGCAGCAGCATCGCGATAATCGGTACGGGGAATATAGGCAGCAACGCGGCATTGAGATACAAGGCTCTCGGAGCAAAGCGCGTAGCCGGATTCAGCAGAAGCGGACGCCCGGCAGAAGGCTTTGATGAGGTCTATAAGATCAATGATTACGATAAAGTGATGGGCCGCGAGAGCTTCGATGTGCTTATGCTGTGTGTGCCGGGGACTCCGGAGAGCAAGGGCTTGCTCAACAGAGAAAGGCTGGCTATGCTTTCAGACAGGACATTCGTGATAAATGTCGGACGCGGTACTGTCATCGATCAGGACGCGCTCGTCGACGCGCTGAATGACGGTGTAATAGCAGGGGCGGCATTGGATGTCGTATATCCGGAACCGCTGCCGAAAGACAGCCCGCTCTGGACAGCTAAAAACCTGATCCTGACACCTCATATATCCGGCGATATGGGGCTTCCGTATACCGTCGATATAACGGTGGATATATTCTGCGACAACCTCAGACGATACGCACGCGGAGACGAACTCACACATGTGGTCGATACAGGTGCCG
>JBGUJM010000104.1:0-1694 GCA_045113935.1 Anaerovoracaceae bacterium | reverse complement strand
CAGAGGTCGGCTCCGATGGCTACCTCCATCACGTCCTTGAATCCGAGCTTTCCGAACGCCGATTTCATCCTTGTATCCGTAAGGTCTTTACCGAACTGGCCCGCGATAGCAGGAGCCACTATTGCATACACTGGAGTACCGGATTCTATGGCCTTTATGGTCTGATATATCTGGCCCTTGTCTACGATAGCGGCAAACGGGCAGCTGTTGAGACACATGCCGCATGACACGCACTTATCCTGATCTATCATCGCGTGACCGTACTCGTCCTCTCCTATGGCGCCAAGGCCGCACGCCTTTACACATGGTCTCTCCTGCTTGATTATGGCGCTGTACTGGCATGCCTTCATGCACAAGCCGCACTTGATGCATTTTTCGGTATCTATGACGTTGCGGCGCAGGTCCCTGTCATATGAAATGCATTTTTTAGGGCAGACTTCCATGCACGGATGTTCCAGACAATTCTGGCATCCGTCAGTGATGTATACTCTTTTTTCCGGACAGCTGTGGCAGGCGAAGCGGATTATATCGATCAGAGGAGGTTCATAGTATTTCTCCTCTATCATGCTCTCATCGACGCCTTTGGATGTAGGTGTGTGCTCGTTGACAGGCCTTATTGCCATGCCCATTGCAACTCTTAAGCGCTCTCCGGCAATCGCCCTTTCCAGAAACAGCGAGTGCCTGTACGGGTCCTCATCGCCGTTTACCATCTGATACGGAAGATCATCAAGCGCTTCAGAGCCTCCGCCTTCATAGGCGAATCTCGCTATCTCCGTAAACACTTTATGACGCAGACGGCTTTTTTCTGTGTTCATTCCTTTCATATGTGGTCTCCCTGCCCTGTTACGGGTCTGCTTTCATATAATGCACTTATATCCACATGTTAACATTTTTTGCAGTTTTTGCTTACTGTATGTTTTTAAGGAGTTCTTCCTTGTCCCAGATACCGGACAGGTTCATTGCAGCAATCGTTCATATATATCCCTGTCTGTATCCTTGAACACATTGAATATGATCCTGTCAACAGCGCCACCATGTTCAGATATCCACTTCTTTGTTGTCTGTACAGCGATCTCAGCCGCTCTTTGGTTAGGGAAGTGGAATACACCGGTCGAGATGCAGCAGAACGCCACACTTCTGAGTCCGTTCTCAAGGCACATGTCGAGCGTATTCGCGTAGCAGTCCGCAAGATCCTTCTCCAATTCAGGCGTCAGTTCAAACTGTACTATCGGCCCCACTATGTGTATCACTTTTCTCGAGGGCAGATTATAAGCGTCCGTAAGCATCGGAACAGCAGTCGACTGCTCGTAATCTTCACCAAACTCCATCCTCAGCTGTCTCATCCTGTTTGCACATTCCAGTCTGAGCTGTACCCCCGCGGCTGTATGGATGCAGTTGTCTATGCAGCCATGCAGCGGAATAAAGCACCCCTGCATCTGAGAGTTGGCGGCGTTGACTATCGCGTCTGCCTTGAGCCTGGTTATATCTCCCTGCCAGACCGAAAGCTGTGGATCAGTTTCGCATGACGGGATGGAGCTGATATCAACTATCCCTTTCAGAAGGCTCTCGCGTCTGAGATATGCGTCCTGTATGCTGCGGAACTCTTCGCTGACAGGACTTGCCATCCTTACGTTCATGAGACTGCGCAGCAGGTCCTTCTGTCCCTGCTCATCCACGGGGACCGGTATTTTTTT
>JBGUJM010000103.1:0-8131 GCA_045113935.1 Anaerovoracaceae bacterium | reverse complement strand
GCTACGATCTCGATGTCCTCTTCCTTGTACAGTTTTCTGAAGGAAAGTCTTCCGATACGTCCGAATCCATTGATTGCTACTTTCATTTATATTCTCCTTTCATTATGGAACTCCGGTCCTGCTGGTTCATTCATGCAGGTCCGGAATCATATTCATCTCGAATCTTTTGAAATTTTATCATTTCAAGCACATTATCTCAATCTTATTGGCTATTTTTTTGTCATTTTTTTCTGTCAGACAAGTGATTCTCTTATTTCAGCCTCAGTACGGTCGAGTATATCCATGAATTCCCGGGAAGATATCCTCAAGGCGCCATGCTCAAAAGAATCGTTCTGTACCAGCACATCTGAAGAAACAACATAGACCGGTCTGTTCCTGACGCTGCCTGTTATAAGGCCGATCCGTATATCCGCCGGCTCGTTCTCCGCTGTGTATATGACCCTGACTCCAAGGTGATCCTCTTCATAGCCTTCACCGCCTGCAACATTGTAAGCATCAAATATAACAGTCAGTTCATGACCTTTGTAAGCCGCATAGTTACAGAGTCTCTCCAGGATCTGATCTCTTGCCGCGCCCATATCACGCTTTGCAAGGTCAGTCAGATAGCCGGACGCATGGATGAGATTGTATCCGTCAATGACAACGAGCGGTTTTTCCTCTTCCTTATTGAGGCTGTCTCCTGTCTTTCTGGTTAAGTGCCTGTCCTTTATCTCCTGATTGCGCGCTTCGTCGCGGGCTCTCTGCTCCGGATCCTTCTCAATATCCCTTCCGTATCTGTTTTCCTTTGCTTCTTTCCTGCGGCCGCTTTTTACAGGGCCGTAAGTGCGTTCGAAGATCTGCTGCAGTTCTTTTTCCGCGGCAGCTTTTCTTTCTTTGTCATCCTGAGACAGGATACCGGTTCCCGGTCCGCGCAAAACATCTGTCACCTGATAGCTGCCGGAGGTTTCTCCGCTGCGCAGGCGTCTGAGGACGCTTCCCAGATGCATATGTTCAGGGACTTTGTCCCATTTGACGATATCGCTCGCTCCGTGAGAAACGAATACAGAATCTGCAGGATTACCGGTATCTCTTTCCGGTTCATATCCGCATTCAGTCATGACTTTCTCCTGATCATGACATTCCGCGTACCCTGCAGGCGTGCAGGCCATTACTCCGAGTCCCGCGGTATAACCGGTCAGTATCTGCTGATATCCTGCTATCTCTGAAGCCGGCACCCGGCCTCTGATCCTGGATGTTTCTCCATCCTGATCCAGCCCTTCCTGCGTGCCTCCCATCTGTCTTATATCTGTCATCGCGCGGCCCACCGCACGGGATGGCAGAACTATTTCATATTCATACCAGGGCTCAAGCAGGACAGCACTGCCTGCCCTGCGCGCCTGCATCAGAGCATTCCTGACAGCCCTGTAAGTTGCCTCACGGAAATCACCTCCGCTGGTATGTTTATCATGAGCACGTCCGGCTGCCAGTGTGATCCTGACATCTGTCAGAGGGGCGCCCGTCAGTACACCGGCATGTTCCTTCTCTTCTATATGTGTCATGATGAGTCTCTGCCAGTTGCGTGCCAGCTCATCTTCCGGAGTAATGCTGCTGATTACGATCCCGCTACCTCTTTCACCCGGTCCTACCAGCAGATGGACCTCCGCGTAATGTCTCAAAGGTTCAAAATGACCGACTCCCTCGAATGTATCATTGACTGTCTCAAGGTACAGCACCTTGCCGCTGCCGAATGAAACATCATATCCGAACCTGTCACGGATGATCTGTGTCAGCACCTCAAGCTGCACCTGTCCCATCAGCCTGATTTCTGTCTCTCCGGTATCCCCGCGCCATTTCACGCTCAGTGCCGGATCCTCCAGAGCCAGTTTCTCCATATCTTTCATCACTATGAACGGATCCATTTCTTCAGGTCCGTTTACCGTATATACCATAAAGGCTCTGATAAAAGCGTCTTCCGCAGGTTTTTCTTCGCCGAGTCCGTCGCCGGGACGCGCTTCCGGCAGTCCGCTCAAAGCGCATACCGTTCCCGCTCCGGCCTCCTCAACAGCCGTATATTTGCTTCCGGAATACAGCCGGATCTGTGTCACTTTGCTCTCCCACTCACCGGAACAGATACCGACAGTATCCCTGACCCTGAGAATACCTCCCGTGATCCTGACGAAAGCCAGTCTGCTGCCGTCTTCAGCATTGGCTATTTTGTAAACTCTCGCGGCAAATCCGCTGCCGTATTCTGTCTCGACAGAAAATCTGTCAATCAGCTCCAGAAGACCTTCTATTCCCTCTATTTTCAGAGCGGAACCGAACACGCACGGCACTATCACGCCGCGCCTGACAGCTTCAGCAACATCCTGATCCGTAAGTCCGCCTGTATCCAGTACAGTCTCAGCCAGTTCCGGAGAATAAAGTGTTATATCGTCTATGAAATCCTCGCTGAATTCCCCTGTTACACCATCCCGCACTGTTTCAGCAAAACTGACCATACCCGGACCGAGTTCTTTGTTCATATCCGCTATGATATCTTCACCGGATCTGACGGCTATATCCATCTTATTGACGAATACGAAAAGCGGGATGTTCCGTTCCCGGATCATCCTGTACAGCGTTCTCGTATGGGCCTGAACTCCTTCAGATCCGCTGACAACGAGCAGCGCGTAGTCGATCACGGACAGAGCCCTTTCCATTTCAGCGGCAAAGTCTGTATGGCCCGGAGTATCGATCATAGTCACTTCAGTGGAGCCTGCCGTGAATCTCGCCTGCCGGGAAAAAACCGTTATCCCACGGTTTCTTTCTATTTCGCTGTCATCGAGAAATGTATCGCCGTGATCGACCCTTCCGGGTTTCCTGATCTCTCCTGTCTTATACAGTATAGCCTCGGAAAGAGTCGTTTTGCCCGCGTCAACATGCGCAAGTATTCCGATTGTAATCTTTTTCGTTCTGTTCACTTATCTGCTATCTGACTGACATTTCTGCCTCCTGTCGAGGCGTGCGGCTGCGCATTATTGTTCTGATAAGTATTCAACTATGGAATGCGCGGCTACATTGCCCTCGCCGACAGCTTTAGCTATCTGATAAGGCCTGCCTGTACAGTCTCCCGCGGCAAAAATCCCTGCCATATTTGTCTCCATAGCCCTATTGACGATAACATGAGCTCCGTCAAGTTCGAGGCCTTTGAGCAAAGTAGCCGGAGCTATCGCATTTCTTAAGCAGAAAAGACCGTCTATCTCTGTCTGAGTGCCGTCGGTCAGCTCAACAGCATTGACTTTCATGCCGCCTATGACCTTTCTGATCGGCTTCGGAAGCATCTCTATGTTATCCTTGCCGGTACCTGAACCGTTTTTCCCGTATTTCCCGCCTGCATATGCTGAAGATACATATACTTTTCCTGCCAGCTCGGCAAGATATTCGATCTCATGCTCAAATCTTGCATCTCCGCAGAACACAGCTATCGTTTTTCCCTTGTACAGGAACCCGTCGCATGTCGCGCAGTAACTCAGGCCCTTGCCCAGCAGTTCATCTTCACCTTCAAACCCCTTTGCCGCAGCGGCGCCTGTTGCAAGAAGTATGGTTTTAGCCATGTAGACTTCAGAACCCGCTGACATCATGTAGTAATCTCCGCCCGGCATTATGGCTGTCACCATCTGCTCTGTGATCTCCAGCTCCATCTCTTCCGCGTGCTCCTCGAATCTGGCAATGAGATCCTTTCCGGCAATATATCCCATACCCGGATAATTGGCGATCTTTTCAGATTTTTCCACCTTGGTACTCAGGTTCTTCGCTCCAAGCCACAGGATCGATTTGTTGTGAAGCCTGAGCGTGATCGCTGCCGACAGTCCCGCAGGACCTGTACCTATTATCGCAACATCGTATACCATGGTTTTCTCCTTTTTTACGACATCAGCACATCCGTTAATATGATCCCTTTTATTTCATATCCCCTTAACATTATCATTACCGGCAGTCATTAACAAGATGAATACTTCTATAATCCATTACAAAAGGCAGCCGTGCTCTGCGCACAGGCTGCCCTTGTTTATCATCCTGATGAATGATTATCTGCACTCTTTAAGAATGGCTTTCAGGAATTCCCATGTCCTCTGAGTAGAAGATATGCTCAGGCGCTCGTCAGGCGTATGTACATCTCTGAGATCAGGTCCGAAAGTAACTACATCAAACGCCGGATTCTTGTCAAGGAAGATACCTCCCTCCAGACCACAGTGCATGACTGCGCACACCGGCTCTTTTCCGTAGAGTTCCTTGTATACTCTGACCATGAGAGGTCTCAGGTCAGATACAGGATTGTATGCCCATGCAGGGAAAGCTCCTATCATCTCAATGTCCGCTCCGACAATATCGCACCACATCCACAGTCTGTTCATCATCTCATCGAGTTTGCTGGCCATTGAACTTCTCATCTGATAGCTGACGCGTACCGCCGCGTCTTCAACTGCTACAACACCGGTATTGAGAGAGGTCTCAACTGCGCCCTCGATCTCCCTCTCCATAGTCTGAACGCCATCCGGCGCTCCATAGAGATATCTGATGGTTCTTGCCGTACTGTCATCATCCAGAGCGAGGCAGCTTCCTTCAGCGCCGCACTTCGCAGTGATCGACATATCCGGCTCCTGTCCGCTGTACTCTTCTTCGATGACCGCAAACAGTTTTTTGACACTGCCGCAAAAATCTTCCGCTTTATCAGCATCAATGACGATAACTGCAGTGCTGAATTTCGCAATGACATTGGCACCTGCGCCGCCATCCCAGGAAACTACATTGAAGCTGAATTCTCTGCTCATCGCATACAGTATGCGCGCCATATCCTTGTGCGCATTGCCGCGCTGTCTGTGGATCTCGTTTCCGGAATGTCCGCCCTGATATCCTCTGATCCGGATCGTAACAGGAACACCATTCTTCTCTGTCTTAGTTACCGGTATCACAACATCACAGATATTGGCTCCGGCACATCCTACTGTAAACAGTCCTTCATCCTCTCCGTCGAGGTTGAGTATCTTGCGGCCCTTGAGCAGCGATCCGTCGAGTGCGTCGGCTCCCATCATTCCTACTTCTTCATCGACAGTGAATACAGCCTCGATCGGTGGATGCGGAATATCATCGCTCTCAAGAACAGCCATGGCAAATGCCAGAGCAAAACCGTCATCGGCTCCGAGAGTGGTATTGCGTGCCCCTATTGTATCTCCGTCAATAAACAGCTCCAGAGGCTCGGTATCAAAATCGTGATCTGAATCAGTTGTCTTTGCTGCAACCATGTCCATATGACCCTGCAGAATAACAGGTGTGCTGTTCTCATAACCCGGTGTTCCAGGTTTATATATGATCACATTACCCATCTCGTCCTGAACATACTCCAGACCGTGATCTTTGGCAAACTGCACGCAAAAAGCGCTGATCTTCTCGTTCCTGAACGAACGTCTCGGAACCTTGGACAGCGCTTCAAAATGCTTGAATACTTCTTTTGGTTCAATATCGCTTAAAACTCCCATGACAAATGCTCCTTATCAGATAAGCTTTATTATGTTTTCAGTAACACAATCATAACGCGAATCTGACCCGCGGTCAAAGAGTATTTAAAAATATTGCGCCAATATCAGCCGGGATCTACAGCTGGCTGTTGCACCATTTCTGCCATGCCTTGACAGTTTCAGGTCCTCTCTCTCCGTCAACAGTGACTCCGAGGAACTTCTGCATAGCCTTGGATGTGTTGGTACCCCAGATTCCGTCAGCATCTGCGCCGATCTTCTTCTGGATAGCCTTGATGGTCTCAACTCCCATGATGCCGTCTTCCTTGCATCCGAGGATGTGCTGAGTCGTAGTAACAGTCTTCTTGCCCCAGTCTCCGTCAACAGCAAGCTTGTATGGGGAATCCTTAGCAGGTGCCGGTGCAGGCTTTGTCTCTGCCGCTGCTACCTTCAGCTCTGCTTCAGCCTTAGCCTTAGCTTCTGCTTCGAGCTTAGCTTTGGCTTCTGCTTCGAGTTTAGCGGCTTTTTCTTCTGCTTTCTTTACAGCATCCTCAGTAGCCTTGTTGAAAGCTGCCTTTCTGGCTTCTGCGTCCTTCTTGACCTCTGCAGCCTTTGCTTCAGCAGCAGCTTTGGCCTCTGCAGCCTTTGCTTCAACAGCTTCCTTAGCCTTAACGCCTGCTTCCTTAGCCTTAGCTTCGGTCTCTTCCTTAGTATTCTTCTTAAGCTTATCGAATAATCCCATTATTCACCTCTTTTCTGCCGGTTCCTGTACAGTCCGGCGCTGCTTTTCAACTACTATGAAACTATTATAAGACTAAAATCTGAACGATTCAATTATAACTTGCATACGTTTTGCGTGAATGTGCTGATATGTGGTATTATTCTATAGATATAAATAAGCATAGACTGATACCACGCCTATACTCAGGAGAATTAAACCGAAATGAACGAAGCAGTAGTAGAAAAGCATGACGGTCACATCCGTATCACCCTTAGCGGACATATTGATTCAACCAACGCTGAATCTGTAAGAAGCGATATCTTTTCGCAGATCGGTGACGATAAAGGCTCTTCCGTGACAGTTGAAGCAGAGAATCTTGAATACATCTCCAGTGCCGGCCTGAGAATTTTGCTCCAGCTGCGCAAGTCGCATCCGGATATGCATATTGTTGATGTCAGTCCGGAAGTCTATGAAATATTCGATGTCACGGGTTTCACCCAGATGATGGATATTACCAGAGCATACAAAACGGTCTCGGTAGAGGGCGCAGAAGTCATCGGCCGCGGAGCCAACGGTACCATATACAGGATCGATAAAGACAACGTTGTCAAAGTCTATAACGATCCGGACTCCCTGGATGACATCCAGCACGAACGTGAAGTCGCGCGTCTTGCTCTCATCCTCGGTATCCCGACTGCGATTTCCTACGATATCGTCCGGGTCGGAAACAGCTATGGGTCAGTATTTGAGCTGCTCAATGCCAGATCTTTTTCCAAGATCCTTGCCAATGAGCCGGACAAAATGGACTGGTGTGTAACAGAGTATGTGGAACTCCTCAAAAAGATCCATGACACTCTTGTTCCGCACGGCAAACTTCCTGATATGAAGAATACTGCGATCAGGTGGGCAGAGTTCATGAATGATCATCTCCCTGCTGAGACTGCTGACAAGCTGATCGCTCTCATAAAAGCTGTTCCTCAGAATGACCACATGATCCACGGGGATTACCATACCAAGAATGTTGAGCTTACCGATGATGATGTCCTTCTCATCGATATGGATACCATAGCGGTTGGTGATCCTGTATTCGAATTCGCGTCGATCTACAACGCATTCATCGGATTCAGTGAGCTTGATCATCATATCATCGAAGAATTTCAGGGATTCTCATTTGAGACAGCGCAGCTCTTCTGGCACAAAGTGCTTGTCGAATATTTCGGCACTGATGACGCGGATATCCTTTCCGATATCGAAGACAAGGCAAGAATCATCGGATATACCAGACTCATCCGCCGGTCTATCCGCAGGAAAGGTCTTGAAGATGAACAGCGCAGAGCAGAGATCGAACACTGGACAGCAGAACTCATCGAGCTTGTCGGAAAAACCGACTCACTCTCGTACAATCTGTAAGTTTGTCACAGGCATAGATTACGCTTCTGCATAGTCAATACAAATAAATCAGGGACGGCCGTATGCCGTCCCTTTTCTGTGCTTTATGATTCAGGTTCAGTGCCATTCTGATTCTTTCTTAGGTATCCACCTGCTCCTGTTGGCTGAAGGGCGCCTCTTCAGATCTTTCGGCGCGTGTCTCCTGGAGCCTCCCTTGTATTCCAGACAGAGCATGGTAAGGTCGTCGAACTGAGGTGCCGTTTCCACGAACAGATCGACTGCCTTGCTGACATTTTTCAGCACTTCTTCAGGTGAAGCGTATACATTGGTGTTCAGCGCCTCAAGCATACGGTCTGTTCCGAACAGCTCCTCGTTCTCATCCGTCGCTTCAGGAACTCCGTCTGTATACAGGAACAGCTTTGCGCCCGGCTCGAGTTTCAGTTCATAGCTCTTGTACTTCATTCCTTCCATTGTTCCCAGAACGAATCCATGCTCGTCCTTAAGGAGTTCATACTTCCCGTCAGGATGCATCACAGAAGGATATTCATGT
>JBGUJM010000102.1:0-20235 GCA_045113935.1 Anaerovoracaceae bacterium | reverse complement strand
GCAAGAGGCATCACAGTCAAGAATGCATGCCTTATGATGTATGAGAACCTTAAGGGCGGCCGCAAGGACGCAAGGATCTTCCACATCACGGGTATTGAGACCCTTGAGGCTATAGTGGAGGGCTTCAAACTGATCAACAGGACCAGCAGGATGATTGAGAGAGTGTTCCCGTATAAGCGTGTCTTCTCCAAATATGAGATCACTATGGTATGTGACTGTGTATATATGCATACGGGATCAGCTTCGCTCAAGAAGATGTATCTTGACCTGCTGGAGCCTTTCGAGAGAGAACTGTCCGCCAACAAGGGCAAAATGCTTCTTGACACACTTTCGACATTCGTTCTGGATGCCGGAATGAACAGCAACAAGACGGCTGAGTTCATGGGTATCCACAATAATACGGTGCAGTACAGACTCAAGAAGACCAATGATATTCTGGGTGCGGAGATGACGGCCAACAGGATCATACCGGGACTGACAATGGCTCTTGCTATCAGGAGACTGGAGGAAATATAGTATGCTGCTTGCAATAGATGTGGGTAATACCAATGTAGTTCTGGGCGTATTCAACGGAGAAGAGCTTGTCGAGAGCTGGAGACTGGCTACAGACAATAAGAGATCAGCTGACGAGTATGGCACTATCATTGACATGATGCTGAAACATGACGGAATAGATCCCGGAGATATCGATGATATCATCATCGCTTCGGTAGTTCCGTCACTGCTCTTTACACTTGAGCATATGTGCTATAAATTCTACAACCGCAGCCCGATCGTGGTGGAGACAGGTATCAAGACCGGGCTTAAGATAAAATACGATGATCCGCGGCAGGTCGGAGCTGACCGTATCGTCAATTCCGTTGCCGCACACACCAGATATGGCGGCAATCTGATCGTTGTGGATTTCGGAACAGCAACAACATTCTGCTGCGTTTCGGCTGACGCAAGCTTTCTCGGAGGAGCCATCGCGCCGGGCATCAAGACTCAGGCAGCGGCTTTGTTTGAACATACCGCCAAGCTGCCTAATGTCGATCTCGAGCTGCCGGGCAAGTTCATATGTAAGAATACATCCGAAGGAATGCAGGCGGGACTCATATACGGACATATGGGGTTCATCGAGCACATGATCAGAGGTATGAAGAAGGAAATGTCGGCTGATCTGGGATGTGAGCCTGACAGTATCAAAGTAATCGCTACCGGAGGTATGGCTACTATGGTCGAAAGCGGAGTTGACTGTATAGATGTTATCGACAGGAGACTCACACTTAACGGCCTGCAGATCCTGTATGAAAAGAACAAAGGCCAGCACAAGAAGAGAGTGCTGCAGGATTGATGAGTTACAGGATAGGCAAAACGGAACTCAGTTCACCATTCATACTGGCACCCATGGCAGGGATCACGGATGCTGTAATGAGAGAACTTTGTGAGGAGCAGGGCGCTTCTCTCACGTATACCGAGATGGTAAGCGCCAAAGGCCTGTATTACGGGGATCGCAAGACACCTCAGCTGACGTATATACCTCAGGGAGCAGGGCCGGCGGCGATACAGATTTTCGGAAGCGAGCCGGAGATAATAGAATATGCCGCGGCAAAACTGGACCATCTTCCCAATGTTATACTGGACATCAATATGGGTTGTCCGGTCCCGAAGGTGGTGAAGAACGGTGACGGATCGGCTCTGATGCAGGATCCTGACCTTGTGCGTGACATCGTCAGCGCGGCCGTCAGAGGATCCTCCAAGCCGGTGACAGTCAAGATCCGCAAAGGGTTTACTGATGACTGTATCAATGCGCCGGAGATCGCGGCGGCGGCCGAGGCGGGAGGAGCCGCAGCGGTAACTGTCCACGGAAGAACAAGACCCCAGTATTACAGCGGCGCGGCAGACTGGGACATAATAAAAGAAGTAAAAAGGACTGTCAGCATTCCTGTCATCGGAAACGGTGATGTCACTGATGCCGGATCCGGAATGAGGATGATGGAGGAGACCGGATGCGACCTGGTCATGGTCGGACGAGGCGCTATAGGGAATCCATGGATATTCAGAGACCTTCGAAGAGCGCTGGGTGGACTGGAGCCGGCGCTGCCGCCGACAGGGACTGAAAAGACAGCTATGATGATAAGACACCTTGAAATGCTCACGGCACTCAAGGGAGAACAGACCGGAGTCAGGGAATTCCGCAAATTCGTTGTATACTACACGAAGGGACTGAGAGGATCAGCCCGTGTCAGGAGAGAGATAAACGGTGCCGGTACTGTTGAAAGGATGAAAGAGATAATTGAAAGTGAGAACTGGTAAAAAGACAGCATCACTTATGTGCCTGATACTTGCGGCTTTGATGGCTGCATTGCTGAGCGGATGTACTACATTCGACAGTTTCAGGCATGCTTTTTTTGAAGAAACTGACGAGGATCAGATGCCTGTCATCACGATAGGCGTATTTGAACCTCAGACAGGCCGCAACTCAGAGAAAGGCAAGAGCGAACTCAAAGGCATAGAACTTGCCAACAGCATTTACGGTAACGTTGACGGATACAAAGTAGTACTGAACAAGGTGGATACACAGTCTAAAGTCAGTACCACGAGGACTGCAGTGCAGGGCCTCATAGAGATGAAGCCTGTGGCTATTATCGGCAGCGCGGGGGAAGCATCTTCACTGGCTGCTTCTGAATATATAGAAGCGGCAGGTATTCCGACAATCACTCCTTCCGCGACCAACCCGCTGATCACCCAGACAAACGATTATTATTTCCGTGCATGCATCACCGAGTCACAGATGGGAGAGGGGCTTGCTGAGTATGCGTATAAAGAAAAAGATTCTGTCAACGTCAGCCTGATAAGTCTCAAAAATGACAGCAGCGCAGCTGCCCTTATCGACGGATTCAGGGATAAAATCAAAAGATATACTAAGAAAAACAAAATCAAAGTCATAAAGGCTGACATTTCAGTCGCCCAGAATGAGACCGAGATCAGTGAAGCTCTGGACCAGATCAAAATGAAAGGAAGTGATGTATGCTTCGTTTCTCTAGGTACAGAGACAATGGACACCCTGTTTACTCTCGCAGAGCAGAAAAACATGACAGATGTTACATTCCTCGGACCAAGAAGCTGGGGAAACAGTGATTTTGTCCAGATGATGGCGAAACATCCGGATATCAAGGTCGTATTCCCGTATATGTCTGTAATATCCGGCAGCAGTCAGGCATCTGATGCGCAGACAGAGGAGGCTCAGAGATTCCAGATAGAGTATGAATCGAGATACGGATCCGATGATATTCCTACAGAGGATGCGGCTCTGGGCTATGACTCTTATCTGATCCTGATCAATGCCATACATAATGCAAAATCCACCGAAGGGAGTGATATCAGGAGAGCAATGCTGGAAATCAGCGAACTCCGCGGCGCGACCGGTGTTTTCTCATTTGATGAGAGGGGCAATGTAGTCAGAACTGTCAATTTGTCTACGATAACTGACGGTAAGGTAGTTTCGGAATATGTTACGAAAAGTGAGGCTGAGGCGGCAGAACTCGGCGATGCGCTGGCTACTCAGGAAGACGAAACCGAAAAGGCGGAAAACAACAACTCTGTTCAGTCGGGCGAAGCCGGCACAGCTGAGAAGTCTGACAGCAGATAGATGAAGGAGATGTATCAATGGGATATCTTGAAAGACTTGAAACATACAGAGAAGAGATGCTGAACACACTAAGGGAATCCATTTCTTTCCCGAGTGTCAAAGATGATCCGGTCAAAACCGCAGATGGTGAGATCCTTCCTTTTGGCCGGGGCATTCATGATTCACTTATGCATATACTTGATGCTGCTTCTAAGATGGGATTTGAAGCACATAATGTGGACAACTATGCAGGATATATTGATTTCAAAGTTCCTGAGGAAAACGCGGCTGAAGCGAAAACCATCGGAGTTGTCGGTCACATGGACGTAGTACCGACCGGCGAGGGATGGTCCCATGACCCGTTCGACATGGTCGAAAGAGACGGATATCTGTATGGCAGAGGTACAGCTGATGACAAAGGTCCGGTAATTGCGTGTCTGTACGCTATGAAGGCCCTCAGGGAAGAAGGTGTTCCCATCAGAAACAATATAAGAATGATACTCGGTCTCGATGAGGAGACAGGAGAAGAGAGCATCAAATACTATACAGACAGATTCGGACATCCGGATATGGGATTCACTCCTGACGGTGACTTCCCGGTCGTCAATGGCGAGATGGGCATCATGATTTTCGATCTGGCTCAGAAATTCGGCAAAGCGCCTGACAAAGATGATCTCCGGCTGACCAGACTGCAGGGAGGTACTGCCCATAACGCGGTACCTGCAACCGCCAAGGCAGTTATTGCCGGTAACAGCAAATACTTTGATCTGGTATCAGAGAAGGCAGCATTGTATGCGGCAGAGACAGGATACGATATCAGGACGCGCAGGCAGGGTAACTCTCTGGCTGTAGAAGCTTTGGGAAAAGCCGCGCACGGTGCGCATCCGGAGCTCGGACTCAATGCGGTCAGCATCATGATGGAGTTCCTCGGAAGTATCCGTTTTGCCAGCGAAGAACTGAACGATTACATAGCTTTCTACAATGAACATATAGGATTTGACCTCCACGGAGAGAGATTTGGCATCAAATTCGAAGATAATCAGTCCGGACCATTGATTTTAAATGTAGGAGTAGCTAATATTAATGAAGAATTGGCAAGTCTTTCAATCAATATCAGATTCCCGGTCACATATACTGACGTAGATCTGGTAGTCGGAATGGCAAGCTGCATGAAAGAGTCTTCCATAGGTATTATGACAAGAGCGGTCCAGAAGCCTATCTACATGGATATCAACACCCCTATGGTCGACAAGCTCCTCAGGGCATACAGGGAAGAGACCGGCGATACAGAGACACCTGCAATCGTGCAGGCCGGCGGTACTTATGCTAAGATGGTCGATAATATCCTTTGCTACGGTGGAATGTTCCCGGGCGAAAAGGATACTATGCATCAGGCGGATGAGAGGCTCAGCGTTGATAGTTTCATGAAGATGGCACGCATTTTCGCAAAAGCACTCTGCTTCCTCTGCTGCGAATAATAAGCCGCAGTGCAAAACACTGCATTCAACACAATCTGTTTCAGGGCGTGGTGAAAGTCCACACCGGTGGTGACCGCTTATGCGCAAGTCCACGAGCCTCAGGGCCGAACTGGTGAGATTCCAGTACCGACGGTATAGTCCGGATGAAAGAAACAAGACATTACAGACACTTAGAAAAGTATTAATGTAATGGAATGGCCTTGATTTCCGTCAAGGTCATTATTCATGCCTGACAGATTCCATCCATTTTTTTAATCAAGGAGGAATATGTTATGAACAATCAGAGCAGACTCAGTACGGCAGACATTGCAAAACTGGCTATGATGACAGCGGTATCCATCGTACTGCTGCTTATCGTAAGGATCCCGTTCCCGCCGGCGCCATTCCTGGTGTATGACCCGGCAGATGTTCCGATCTATATCACCGCATTTGCTTTCGGCCCGGCGGCAGGACTCATAGTCACACTCATCGTATGCCTCATCCAGGCATTCATGCTCGGAGGTGACGGGCTGTACGGATTCCTGATGCATTTTGTGGCCACAGGAATCGTTGCAGTGGTCATCGGACTCATGTACGCCCGCTGCAAGACCAAGAAGAGAGCTGTGATCTCACTTGCTGTCGCGGTAGTTGTTGCGGTTGCGGTCATGTGTGTAATGAACATCCTCGTGACACCTGTTTATATGGGAGCTCCAAGAGAAGCGGTGATCGCTATGATACCGACGGTTATCATTCCGTTCAACCTGCTCAAAGCCGGGCTCAATGCAGTACTGACATTTATACTCTATAAGAGAGTGAGCGGATTCCTGCATGGCAGCAGCGCTATCAGGGCAGCGGAGGAAACCAAATAGTACATGAAAGAACTCAGCAGGGGAATATATGTGACAGAATCTGAGGCCGATACCAGACGGCTCGGTCTCAGCATAGCCGCGGCCGCAGAGCCGGGCGATATCATAGCACTCATCGGCGACCTCGGCACCGGCAAGACTGCATTGACGAAGTACATTGCCGAAGGGCTCGGTGTTACCGAGGAAGTCATAAGCCCCACATTTACTATTGTGAAGGAATACAGGAGCGGCCGGCTGCCGCTGTATCATTTTGATGTATACAGGCTGTCGGGCGCGGGAGAATTCATCGATACCGGCGCTGAAGACTATCTTGAAGACAGCGGCCTGTCTGTGATAGAGTGGGCTGACATAGTAGCGGACGCGCTTCCGGAGGATGCGCTCCTCATACATCTAGAATATGCCGGTGAGAGCGCAAGAAAGATCACGGTTATATAATGATCAGCATTTTGGCAGTTGAAACTACAGGGAAATACGGCTCCGCAGCGGTCATCATGGAAGATGGCCGTGTTTTCTGTGCCTCATCAGAGACGGAAATGAACCATCTCAGAGACATTATCACCATCAGTGACGAGGCAATCAGGAGCGCAGGCATCACCAGAAACGATCTGACACATGTGGCAGCTTCTGCCGGCCCGGGTTCGTTTACCGGTATCAGGATCGGTGTGACTACGGCAAGGACACTGGCCCAGATGCTGGGTATTCCGTGCATCAGAGTATCCTCTCTCGAAGGTCTTGCGGTAAGGGCACTTGACAAAGCAGTATCCGCGGATGCAGTGTATATAGTTCCGGTCATCAATGCAAGAAGACATCAGACATATGCAGGTGCGTGGCAAGCCGTATTTACCTCTGACTTCGAAAAGAAGTCTGTGATACCTGTACTGGAAGAGAGACAGTACATGATAGAAGAACTTCTGGGTATCGTTGCAGATAAAGTATCTGACGGAAGCAAAGTGCTGTTCACCGGTGACGGAATAGATGCCTATGAAGAAATCATCAGAGAAGCTTTTGATGAAGCAGGAATGAATGATCAGCTGGTTCTGGCAGGACCTGAATTCAGATATCAGAATGCGTCTTCAGTAGCTGAGATCGCTATGAAATCAGCCCGGGCAGGGAATATCCTGGATTACGAAGAGTTGCTGCCGGAATATATGAGATTGTCGGAAGCAGAACAGAGACTGAGAGAGGGAACTCTCAGCGACAAGATAAGAAAGGCTGTGAAGATATGAGAAAACTGACTATCAGACAGGCAAAAATCTACGATGTACCTGCTATGGCAAGGATCGAGAGAGAATCTTTTGTCCGGCCCTGGAGCGCAGATGAGATAACGCGTGATGTTGCTTTTAATGACAGATCATACGTAGCTGTCGCGGAGGTCGGCGGTGAGATCTGCGGATACGCGGATATGTGGGTCGCGGCAGGAGAGGCACAGCTGTATAATATCGTTGTCGCTCCGGCGTACAGAGGTATGGGCATAGGCGGAATCCTTCTCAGACATATGGCAGCGATGGCAGCGAGATGCGGATGTACCAATATGACGCTTGAGGTCAGACGGAGCAATGAACCGGCCATCAACCTGTACCGCAGGAAGGGTTTCCGCGATGTGGGTGTAAGGAAAGGCTATTATGCTGATAACCACGAGGATGCTGTCCTGATGGACATGGAAATTGACAGTGAAACAGATCCGGATGACCTGCAGGAAGGCTCCGGTGATCTGGAAGTGGATATAGATATCGTATGAAGAACGGAAAACATCTGACACTCGGAATAGAGACGAGCTGTGATGAGACAGCTGCAAGCGTTGTTGCTGACGGAAGAGAGATACTCAGCAACATCATCAGCACACAGATCAGCATCCATACACAGTTCGGCGGTGTCGTGCCCGAGATAGCTTCGAGAAGACATCTTGAGAAAATCAACGATGTCATTGACAGAGCGCTTGCTGAGGCAGACGTTGACGCAGGTGATATAGATCTGATAGGAGTCACTTACGGTCCCGGTCTTGTAGGAGCTCTGCTGATTGGAGTCGCGGCGGCCAAGAGCATGGCGTACGCGTGTGATATCCCGCTTGTCGGAGTCAACCACATGCATGGTCATATCGCGGCCAACTATCTGGAACATCCTGATCTTGAGCCGCCTTTCATGTCACTCGTTGTATCCGGAGGGCACACCAATATTGTCAATGTACCTGATTACAACAGATGTGAGAAGATAGGCGGAACAAGAGATGACGCGGCAGGAGAGGCTTTTGATAAGGTGGCCAGAGTCATAGGTCTTGGCTATCCGGGAGGTCCCAAGGTCGATAAGGCTGCGCGCGAGGGCGACCGAAACGCGATAGAATTCAAAAGAGTGTGGCTTGAGCCCGGGAGCTATGACTTCAGTTTTTCCGGCCTCAAAACACAGGCGCTCAACTATCTCAATACGGAAAGACAAGCCGGACGCGAGATCAGAGTGAATGACGTTGCGGCAAGCTTTCAGGAAGCTGTAGTGGAAGTCATCGCGGTCAAGGCAGTGAATGCCGCCATGGAATTCGGGCAGAAACGCATCGTTATGGCAGGCGGCGTTGCATCCAACACCAGACTGAGAGAACTGATTTCGGAAAAAGCTGCTGAGCAGGGTATCGAAGTGCTCAGACCAAGTCCTCTTCTGTGTACTGACAACGGAGCAATGATAGCATCTGCAGCATATTATGCATACAAAGCAGGAGAAAGGTCCGGGTATGATCTGGATGCAGTGCCTGCACTGGAGTTCTGATGATAGTACTATCAGGCAAAGACATAAGCAAATCCTACGGAACTGACATCATTACTGAAGATGTCAGTTTTGGTGTGGAAAAAGGTGACAGGATAGGGATCGTCGGTCCCAATGGCAGCGGCAAGACGACATTGCTGAATATCATCGCGGGGGATCTGGAACCGACAACAGGCATCATATATACACGCTCTGAAATGACAGTCGGATATCTCAGGCAGAGGAATCATTTCTTCCCGGACGGGACTGTAATAAGCGAAGCGCAGAAGTCTTTTGAACATTTTTACCGCATGGAGAAGGAACTCGAGGACCTGCAGACGAAGATCTCCGATCATACACGAGTTGATTTTGACCGCTGTCTCGAAGCATATACTGTCCTTATCGAGGACTATGAGAAACAGGGCGGGTATACCTATAAAAGTGAACTGGCGGCAGTTCTGAGAGCAATGGGCTTCACGGATGACGATCAGCAGAAGAAGATAGACGTTCTGTCGGGCGGCGAGCGTACCAGGCTGGCCCTGGCGTGTATGCTGCTGAGAAAACCTGACATACTCATCCTTGACGAGCCGACCAACCATCTGGACCTTGCCATGCTGGCATGGCTGGAGAACTATCTGAAAGGATACCAGGGAACACTGCTTGTAGTTTCTCATGACAGATATTTTCTCGACCGTATCGTTAACAGGATATTCGATATGAGTGGTGGCACTCTGACTGCCTACAACGGTAATTATTCGGAGTTTACGGTCAGGAAAGAAGAACGCGCGGAGGCGCTCATGCGCGAATATGAGAAGCAGCAGGCCGAGATCGCGAGGCAGGAAGCGATGATAAGAAAATTCCGCCAGCACGGTACCGAGCATCTCGCAAAGCGTGCAAGATCAAGGGAGAAAAGACTTGCTCATGTGGAGCTTGTTGACAGACCTGAAACGGTACAGAGCCGTATGAAGCTGGGGTTCAGCCAGAACTACAAGAGCGGCGGCGAAGTCATCATATGTGAGGACCTGTCGAAATCATACGGCAGCAGAGAACTTTTCAAAGGAGTGTCGTTTGATGTCCGCAAAGGGGAGACGGTCTGCATCATAGGTGACAACGGAATCGGCAAAACAACGCTCCTGCGTATCCTGATGGGTCTTGAGGAGGCTGATTCAGGCTATCTGAGGACAGGCTACAATGTGGACTTCGGTTACTATGATCAGGGACAGATGCTTCTTGACGATAACGAGACTGTACTGGGGGAGATGAAGAATGCATATCATCTATACTCGGATACTGAAATGAGGTCACTTCTCGGAAGATTCCTGTTCAGAGGAGATGACGTCTTCAAGAAGGTAGGTGATCTGTCGGGAGGCGAGAAAGCTAAGCTGTCACTTCTCAAGCTGATGCTTTCCGGCGCCAATACGCTGGTACTTGATGAGCCTACCAATCATCTGGATATAGACTCCAGGGAGGCTGTGGAGGAAGCCCTGACAGAATTCGGGGGAACCCTGATCATCGTATCCCACGACAGATATTTGCTGACAAGGCTGCCTGACAGAATACTGGAACTTACAGACTCCGGCGTTGCTGAATACAAAGGTAATTTTGAATACTATCTCGAAAAGACCGGTATGATGAGGGAAGATCAGTCTGCCGGAGTAAGTGAGACTGTCCGCGGCGGGACTGCATCAGATGCCGATTCAGAGATCCTTCGCGATTCAGAGGCAGAGCGTCAGGCAAAAAAACAAAAAGACGCTGAAGAAAGAAGGAAAGCAAGACGGGGGGATGAGATCGAGGGGAGGATACATATGCTCGAAGGCCGGATAGCTGACATAGAGGAGGCGATCAGCGATCCGGAGAGAGCATCAGACTTCGAATGGATGCATGAGCAGTCAGCAGCTATGGCAGAATGTGAAGAAGAAATAACCAGATTATATGATGAATGGATGGAATTGCAATAGAGCAAAAAGATTGCATATGTTAACTTTGTGAAAAAATCTACTAAAAATATTGATATAAGCTGGTATTATACTTTATAATAATAAACGGAACAATTAGGACAGTTTACTGAGAAACGGAGTGATTAAAATGGTTTTTGATAAAGTCAAAGCACTGATCGTTGAACAGCTGGATGTAGATCCTGAATCTGTTACTATGGAGACTGACTTCATGAAAGATCTTGAAGCAGATTCTCTTGACGCTGTTGAGATCATTCTCGGAGTTGAGGATGAGTACGGAATAGAGATCCCTGATGAAGTTGCTGAGAATTTTACCAAGGTCGCTGATATCGTAGAATACATCGAAGCCAATAAGTAAATCTCAGTTCCTGCTGAAGGATCAATACACAAAAAAGGGAAATAAGGGGAATAATATGGGAAACAAGCCAAAGGTATCCAATGCCATTATCAGGCGGCTCCCGAGGTACAGGCGCTATCTGGGTCATCTTCAGACTAAAGGGGTCCGGAAAGTATCTTCCAATGAGCTGAGTGAGATGATAGGGTATACTGCGTCTCAGATCAGACAGGATCTTAATACATTCGGTGAGTTCGGTCAGCAGGGATACGGATACGAAGTAGACAAACTATATAAGGAGATCAACAGGATCCTTGGTCTGGACCGCGAGTATAAGACCGTTGTTGTCGGCGTCGGCAATCTGGGACAGGCGATCACCAACTACACTTATTACTACAAAATCGGATTCAATATCATGGGACTGTTTGATGTCAACCCTAAGATCATAGGCAACTGGATCAATGATGTTGAAGTCATGGATTACAACAAGCTCAGAGACTACGTTGAAAAAGAGCATATTGACATCGGCATCATCTGTGTCAACAGAGAGAATGCACAGGCCGTTGCAGATGATCTTATAGCGGGCGGAGTCAAGGGCATCTGGAATTTTGCTCCTGTAGATCTTGTAGTGCCTGCCAATGTGGCACTTGAGTCAGTACATCTTTCTGACAGCCTCCATGCACTTTCCTTCATGATCAAGAGCATGAGCGAAAGGGAAAAGGACAATCAGTAGAGAGTGTCTCTGATTCTTAAGGATACAGAAATGCGCTGATAAGGAAAGAAAAATCCCGCAGCTCTATGCTGCGGGATTTTAGATAATCATCAATTGCCTCAGACGAGCTGCGGACTATGCCTCAGCAGGTGCGCCTACAGGGCAGTTAGCTGCGCAAGCACCACAGTCGATGCAAGCACTTTCATCGATAACGTAAGGTGTACCCTCAGAAATAGCCTCTACAGGGCATCCGGATGCACATACACCGCAACCGATGCAATCTTCAGAAATCTTATATGCCATAATCATTCCTCCTTCTTAAAGTGATAATATCTACACGCGTAGTATAACACGGAAGAAGAGATTTGTAAACAATTCAAAAACGGAGCAATTTACCCATGAAAATAGTATCATTTACCGGGAAAAGCGGTACCGGCAAGAGTTACAGGGCGACAGCTCTGGCACAAAGCAGGGGATTCGATGCTATCATCGATGACGGTCTTCTGATATACAAAGGGCAGATCGTTGCAGGTACTTCAGCCAAAAAGTGCGCCTCCAAGGCGGCTGCGATTAGAACAGCTCTCTTTAATTATGAGGACCACCGGAAAGAGGTCAGGGCTGCTATAGCAAGATATAAGCCTGAAGCGCTTATGATCATCGGTACATCCGACAAAATGACGAATATCATAGCGGAGCAGCTTGGACTGCATGAGCCGGAGGAAAGGATATACATAGAGGATATCTCGACGGAAGAGGACAGGGCGCTGGCTGCGCACTACAGGAATGACGAGGGGCAGCATGTAATACCGGCGCCGGTTGGTCAGCTGAGGAGAGATTTTGCAGGTTACTTCATGAATCCGCTCAAGTTCTTCAGAGACAGGGCTCTGGGGAATGCAGTAGGCGGCAAGCCCGAGAAGGAAGATGATGAGGACCCGGTCGACAGGACAGTTGTGAGACCTCAGTTCAGCTATTTCGGTACTTTTTCTATCAGCGAACAGGTCATCAGAGACATCATCCGCATCACCGCTTCCAGATATGAGGATACGCTGGTGGTGGCTGACAGAATGAGCAACGGCAAGCAGAATAACATGTCTGTCACTATTGATGTCAGAGCGATCAAGGACGCGCGTTCTGTTGATAAGTGTATCGATTTCCAGAAGGACGTATATGATGCCATATCCAGCATGACGGCATTCACGGTCGACAGTGTCAATGTGAGGATCCGTGATATAGTTCAGGGCTACGATGATCTGCATTCAAGAAAACTACACTGAAGAACATATCCACTGATAACTGTTAATGAAAAAATATACGTTTGAGAATGTCAGAAATTTTGATCTGAAGCACATCTTCGAATGCGGTCAATGCTTCAGGTGGGTGGCAGCAGCCGACGGATCCGGTGACTATACAGGAGCGGCAGGTGCGTATGCCGCAAGGGTGTCATACGATCAGGATCACCACCTGTTTTCTATAGAAGCGACCGGTGGGGAAGAGGACTTCTGGTTTGATTATTTTGACCTGGGAACAGATTATAATGCGATCATGGAGAATCTCACAGATAGTGAGCCTGAGATCACTGAGGCGGTAAAATACGGCTCCGGAATCAGGATACTCAATCAGGATCTGTTCGAGACACTGATATCTTTCATAGTATCGCAGAACAACAACATACCGAGGATCCGGAAGTGCATCGAAGCTCTGTGCGATAGATACGGTGAGTATATTGGTGAGGCGTTCGGAAGAAAGTGGCATGCTTTTCCGTCGCCGGAGTCGCTTGCCGGTGCTGACGTACGGGATATTATGGAACTCAGGCTTGGATACAGGTCCCGTTATATCAGGGAAGCTGCGGAGAAATATGTGTCAGACCGCAGGGCGGGAACTTTGCCGTGTACAAGGGAAGAAATCCTTGATTACTGTGGAGTCGGGCCCAAAGTAGCAAACTGCGTCATGCTGTTCGGGCTGAGATGCACGGATGCTTTTCCGGTCGACACCTGGGTCAGGCATATAATGAATGATATGTACGGGATAGATGAGAGCGATATCAGAGGTATGGAAAGATTTGCCTGTGAGAAGTTCGGCAGCCTTGCAGGATATGCGCAGCAGTACCTTTTCTATTATTACAGGGACAACGATAAACAGGGAAATGACGCATAGGAGATCCGGTCCGGTCTGCAGATGGGCAGGCCTTTGTTTTGCGCGAAATATGGGGATTTCTTCATATATTTGTGTTGACAATATACATAGAGGTGAGTAGAATAGTAGAGGTGATTGGCACTCATATGTTAAGAGTGCTAACAAGAATACGGCAGATAACGGTGCCGGAGGAAATAACTTAAAGGATACAGGAGGCAAGACTATGAGTATCGGAATCAAACCGCTCGGAGCAAGAGTTGTAATAAAGAAGATGGAGGCAGAGGAGAAGACCGAGGCTGGTCTGCTGCTGTCAAGTTCCGCTAAGGAGAAACCACAGCAGGCTGAGGTTCTGGCAGTAGGTCCGGGAACAAGCGAAGAGCCTATGGAACTCAAAGTGGGCGACATCGTCATCTTCTCGAGATACGGCGGCAGCGATCTCAAGTACAAGGGAGAAGAATATACTATCATCAGCCAGAAGGACATTCTTGCTACGATCGAGTAGAAGGACTGATGCGAACAATACTGTCAATAATGACTCACTAAGGAGGATAGAAATAAAATGGCAAAAGAACTGTATTACGGCGAGGATTCAAGAAGAAAACTGCTTGCCGGAGTAGACAAGCTTGCAGATACTGTCAAGATCACACTGGGACCTAAGGGCAGAAATGTACTGATCGAGAAGTCCTACGGATCACCGCTGATCACCAATGACGGTGTCAGCATCGCAAGAGAGATCGAGCTTGAAGATCAGGTAGAGAATATGGGAGCTCAGCTGGTCAAAGAAGTAGCTACCAAGACGAATGATGTTGCCGGAGACGGAACAACAACAGCTACACTGCTGGCTCAGAGCATTATCAGAGAAGGATTCAAGAACGTTACGGCAGGAGCTAATCCGATGGTGCTTAAGAAGGGCATCTCCGGAGCTGTAGAAGCTGCTGTAGATTATCTCAAGAGCACGGCTAAGCCGGTAGATGACAAGGAGTCGATCGCTCAGGTCGCATCCGTCTCTGCCAACGATTCAGAGATCGGCGAGCTAATCGCAGAAGCAATGGAAAAAGTCGGAAAGGACGGCGTTATCACTGTTGAGGAATCCAAGACTCTCGGAACATCCCTTGAGGTTGTTGAGGGTATGCAGTTCGACAGAGGATATCTTTCACCTTACATGGCAAACAACGAGAAGATGGAAGCTGTTATGAGCAAACCTTTCATCCTGCTCACAGACAAGAAAATCAGCAGTATTCAGGATATCATTCCTCTTCTTGAGGGTATCATGAAGGCAGGCAGAAGTCTCCTGATCGTGGCTGAAGATGTTGACGGAGAGGCTCTGGCTACACTCGTTCTCAACAAGCTGAGAGGAACTCTGGATGTAGTTGCCGTCAAGGCACCTGGATTCGGTGACAGACGTAAAGCAATGATGGAAGATATCGCTGTTCTTACAGGCGGTGTGGTTATCTCTGAAGAACTCGGCTATGAGCTCAGAGAAGCAACGATCGATATGCTCGGACAGGCTGAGACCGTCAAAGTCAACAAGGACAACACTGTCATCGTAGGCGGCAACGGACGCAGATCTGAACTTGAAGCAAGAGTTGCACAGATCAAAGCATCCATCGAGGAGACTAACTCTGATTTCGACAGAGAGAAGCTTCAGGAGAGACTTGCTAAGCTGGCAGGCGGCGTAGCTGTTATCAACGCGGGAGCTGCATCTGAGACAGAACTCAAGGAGAAGAAGCTCAGACTCGAAGACGCTCTCAACGCAACCAAGGCTGCAGTTGAGGAAGGCATCGTAGCAGGCGGCGGCGTATCCCTTATCAGAGCTATCCAGGCTGTTAAGGATTATGCCGACAAGCAGGACGGCGACATGAAGACAGGCGCAAAGATCGTAGAGAGAGCACTCGAAGAGCCTGTAAGACAGATAGCTGCCAATGCGGGATTTGACGGAGCGGTCATCGTTGCGGAAGTCAAGAAGGCTGAGGGCAATGTAGGATTCAACGCTGCTAATGAGCAGTATGAAGACATGATCAAAGCCGGTATCGTAGACCCTGTCAAGGTAACAAGATCTGCACTCCAGAATGCGGCATCAGTTGCGGGAATGCTCCTGACAACTGAGGCAGGTGTCACACTGATCAAAGAACCGGAACCACCAATGCCTGCACAGGGCGGCGGAATGGGAATGATGTAATATCACGATCTGCACAGACAGCAGGTGACCGGCATTACCGCCGGTCACTTTTTATGCGCAGGAAACAGGAACTGAGGTGATAATAAGCGCCGGTATACACGGATGTGATAAAATGGATTACAGTTCGGGGAATTCCGTTATATGGAGGATCATTTTATGAATGGAATGAATAATGATGGAAAACGGATGAAAGCAGCCGATAATCCACCAAAGAGAAAGGCAGACAAGAAAAGGGCCGGAGCCAGAAAGAGAAAAGCCCGGCTCATGTTCATATTTCTCGGGCTGATCCTGATACTGGTTCTCTCCGGACTGATCGTGCATATGGTAAAAGGGCGTCATCCTGACAGAGGCGCAGACAGCGACCCGGGTACTGCGGCCGGCATTGTTGAGAGTGATACTGAGAGCGATGCTGAAACTACGGCTGAGACCGGATCCGGTGCAGATATCGTTATCGGGCTCAAAGGCTCTTCAGTTCAGATGGTGCTGAAGGGAGAACCGTATATTGAGAACGGGGCTTTTGCAATAGATAAGAACAGCGGGGCGATCCCTGAGAGCGATATCCGGATCAGCGGCACGGTAGACACATCACAGGAAGGAGATTATGAGATTGAATATACAGCAGGCATAGGCGCATCTGAAAAGACGGCATACAGAACAGTCAGAGTCCTGACCGGAGAGGAGTACGGAAGAGCGGCCGGCAATGTCCCTGTCATGATGTACCACTGGGTATATACAGCAGAAGATGTACCGGAAGAGCTGGACGGTAACTGGATACTGGATACGACTCTCGATGAGCAGCTGACATATCTTGAGGATGAGGGTTACTATTTTCCGGGATGGAAAGAACTGAGGGCCTGGGTCGATGATGAGATATCTCTCCCGGCAAAATGTGCCGTGCTTACATTCGATGACGGCAAAGAACAGTTCCTGAAATACGGGATCCCGCTCCTTGAGAAGCACAGGATACCGGCAACTTCATTCATGATATGCTGGGAGAAAAATGACGGTGAAGAGAAGATCAAGGAGTACGCTTCGCCATATATAGACTTTGAAAGCCATACCTATGCCATGCACCAGAAATCTGATGATCCGCAGCATAAGGGCATAGATGCAATCATGAGCAGAGAAGAAATATCAGAGGATCTGGAGAAGGCGGCCGGTATTCTCGGGAATAATGACGCTATTGCGTACCCATATGGTGACTACACGGATGATTTTACGGAAGCTGTCAGAGAACAGGGGATCCTGTGCGGATTCACTGTTGAATATGACAGAGTCAGAAAGGGAATGGACCCGCTTTTGCTGCCTAGAGTCAGAGTGCTGGGCGATGAGAGCTTCCAGATATGGAAAGAGTCAGTCTGGTAGCGGCAAAACCTGTGCAGGAGGACTGACAGAGAAATATTAGTTATATCTAACATTTCAAAAAAGCTTTATTTCGGCCGGGAATAGTGTTATAGTGGGAAAAAGTTCAGAAAATGCAAAAAAGTTAGACATATTTAACTTTGCAAATTGCGTATTTTTTACACCAACTGAAGAACTTCTTTATCCCCTGATCATCAGAAAGAGGTGAGTAATGGCAACTATTCTCAGAGAACCATCAAGGACTTTCAATGAATATCTTCTCATTCCCGGCTATTCGAGCGCGGAGGCAAGGCCGGAAAACGTCAGTCTCAGGACTCCTGTAGTTAAGTACAGAAAAGGCGAGACGCCTGCGCTCAGCATGAATATCCCGCTGACTTCAGCGGTCATGCAGGCTGTATCCGATGATGGCATGGCAGTAGCACTGGCCAAGGAAGGCGGCATTGCATTCATCTTTGGCTCACAGTCCATAGAAAGCCAGGCCGCAATGGTAAGAAAGGCCAAAAGCTACAAGGCAGGCTTTGTTCCGAGCGATTCTAATCTGAAGCCGGATGCTACCCTGCAGGATGTACTTGATCTCAAGGCAGCCAAGGGACATTCTACAATAGCTATCACGGAAGACGGGACCGCAGACGGTAAACTTCTCGGTATCGTTACCAGCAAGGACTACAGGATCTCAAGAACAAGTCTTGACACCCCTGTATCTGAGTTTATGACACCGTTTGATAAGATGATATACGGCAAGGAGGGAATCACGCTTTCCGAAGCCAATGACCTTATCTGGGATCATAAAGTCAATCAGCTGCCTATCATAGATGACAATCAGCGACTGACAGCATTCGTGTTCCGCAAGGACTATGACTCCCACAAAGAGAATCCTAATGAGCTTCTGGACGCTGACAAGAGATATATAGTAGGAGCAGGAATCAATACCAGAGATTTCAAAGAGAGAGTTCCGGCTCTGATCGATGCAGGTGTGGACATCATGACCATCGACTCATCTGAAGGATATTCCGAGTGGCAGGCGATCACCCTCAAGTGGATCAGAGACAACTACGGCGACAGCGTCAAGGTCGGCGCCGGCAATGTAGTGGATGCTGACGGATTCAACTTCCTGGCAGACTGCGGAGCTGATTTTGTCAAAATAGGCATAGGCGGCGGCTCGATCTGTATCACAAGGGAACAGAAGGGTATCGGCCGGGGACAGGCTTCTGCAGTGATCGAGGTCGCGCAGGCAAGAGATGAGTATTACAAAAAGACCGGTGTATATGTTCCGATCTGCTCAGACGGCGGTATCGTGTATGACTATCACATGACGCTTGCCCTGGCGATGGGCGCTGACTTCATCATGCTGGGCAGATATTTTGCAAGATTCGATGAGTCGCCTTCAGCCAAGCTCATGCTCAACGGCAATTATGTCAAGGAATACTGGGGCGAAGGCTCCGCCAGAGCGCGCAACTGGCAGAGATATGATCTCGGCGGAGACGCTAAACTCAAGTTTGAAGAAGGTGTGGACTCCTATGTACCATATGCCGGATCCCTGCATGACAATGTGCAGATGTCGCTGAACAAGGTAAGGTCGACTATGTGCAACTGCGGAGTTCTCTCAATACCTGAACTCCACAAGAATGCAAAACTGACGCTTGTATCTGCAGTAAGTATCGTCGAGGGCGGTGCGCATGACGTTATTCTCAAAGAGGTTTCCTCGCATTCGAACAACAGTAACAGAGGCTGATAATTCAGCTGTTTTCTCTCATATATAACAGGAGGTTTATACATGGATAAGAGACCGGAAACAATGGAACGTATCACTACACGTGCACTCGCTGACAAGTTCATCGAGGAACAGCTCGCTGAGATCAAAGCGCAAGTAGGGGACAGGAAAGTGCTGCTCGCACTCTCCGGCGGTGTTGACTCAAGTGTAGTAGCTGCATTGCTGATCAAGGCGATCGGTGACAATCTGGTCTGCGTTCATGTCAACCACGGACTTCTCCGCAAAGGCGAGCCGGAGATGGTAGTCAAAGTGTTCAGGGAAGAACTCGGAGCCAACCTGATCTATGTTGATGCTGTCGACAGATTCCTTGATAAGCTTGCCGGCGTAGATGATCCGGAAACCAAGCGCAAGATCATCGGCAAGGAATTCATAGATGTTTTCGCTGAGGAGGCTGCAAAACTTGAAGGCATAGAATTCCTCGGCCAGGGAACGATCTATCCTGACATTCTCGAATCCGACGGAGTCAAAGCTCACCATAATGTAGGCGGTCTGCCTGAAGACCTGCAGTTTGAGCTGGTAGAACCGGTAAAGTTCCTCTATAAAGATGAGGTAAGAGTTGTCGGATCCGCTCTCGGTCTTCCTGACAGCATGGTATACAGACAGCCATTCCCGGGACCGGGACTCGGAGTAAGATGCACCGGTGCTATCACAAGAGACAGACTGGAAGCACTCCGTGAGGCTGATGCCATCGTAAGAGAAGAGATAGGCAAGATGGAAAAGACTCCATGGCAGTATTTCGCAGTCATTCCTGATATGAAGTCTACAGGAATCAAGGATGGTAAGAGATATATGGGATGGCCTGTGATCATCAGAGCGATCAATACTGTCGATGCTGTGACTGCAGAGTCAGTTCAGATCCCATGGGAGATGCTCAAGACCATGAGAGACCGCATAATTGAGACCGTACCGGGAGTCAACAGAGTAATGTGGGACATCTCAGATAAGCCTGTTTCCACGATAGAGTTTGAATAGTGCAAAACATAAGGAACCGTTGAAATTTCAACGGTTCCTTTTTTTATGTAGCTTTAGCGGAAACAAATCCTAAAATGTACCCTATAAATCGGACAGTTAGGTTTTGAAAAATCATCAGAAACCCTTTTCATCGGACATATACGTTTTGAATCAAAAA